>NZ_JBKGUN010000062.1:0-14194 GCF_046462195.1 Paracoccus sp. (in: a-proteobacteria)
CCCGTGACCGGCAGATCCACTTGACGGGAGGGACGCAACAGAAATCCATAGGGATCGGCCCTAGGCAGGTGGCAGCGATGCGAGCTGATGGGACGATTGCCGTTCATGGCGCACTCAAGCCCACAGCCTGCACTCTTCCTTCAAAAGGTAGCCCTTCTAAAAGCCTTGCATTGCGTCATCCGTGCCGGGAGGGGACGGTCAGGCCAGTTACCGTTTCTTGCAGCTCCCACGAACAGCATCCGCGGCGGCCGAGGCGCCTGTACCTTGAGGGCCACACAGCCTTTGGCTTGACCATGTTTGACATCTGCGTCCGGAGGATCAGAGGGTACGAGCACGAGTACGACGTCTTCCCGGGTGCCAGCAATGCAGCGGCAAAGACGTCTGAACTGTCAAGACAATGCCTTGGTGCGGGTGGACGATGCGAGGAATAGTCAGTGACGTGGTAGTCGGCATCCCATAAGCACTCATGTCTGCCTGCCCTCGAATGCATCGGAATACATGCAATTGACTGATTTTTGCTGTTCACATGTCCGATTTCACGCCGCACATGTCTGCCATTCAAGCACAGAAGGCGTCGCACTCTCGGCATGAGCACAGAATTAGCAAAGCCGCTCCAGGGAATAATCTCACTACAGCAACAAGCCATCCAGCTACGGTGACCAATGCCGCTGTCAAGCAGACGTGCTGCGGCACGAAGCGCCAACCTTGTGAAGGCAAAGAACCTTATCGATCAGGCGATCGAATAAGACGGCAAATGTCGATCGGCGCCAGCAACTGGCTTCAGGAGTTAGAATAACAGATCCGAAGACCGGCTGGTTCAGCCAGACCCGCCCGGAAATGCCTTGGAAGAACCCACGTTAAACCTTCCCGAACTGTCTCAGCCGTGATGAATGGTCACTGTTTTCACCCGGGTGAACCCGTAGAGTGCTTCGAAGCCTTTTTCGCGGCCGTGACCAGACTTGCCGATACCCCCGAACGGCAGTTCGACACCCCCACCTGCGCCATAGTTGTTGATGAACACCTGACCGCAGTGCAGCTTTCCCGCCATCCGCATCTGGCGCGCGCCATCGAGGGTCCAGACGCCGGCAACCAGCCCGTAGTCGGTGCCATTGGCAATCGCCACGGCTTCTGCTTCGTCCTCGAAGGCAGTCAGCACCTGAACAGGGCCAAAAATTTCCTGCTGGGCCAGTTCATGGTCAGGCGGCACTTCCGAGAACAGGGTGGGCAGCACATAGTTACCTTGGGGCGATGCATCCGGGTGCATGCGGCCTTGAGCTGCAATAGTCAGTTCTCGGCGCCCCAGATCGATGAAGCTCTGCACGAGCTGCTGCTGCTTGCGCGACACAAGGGGGCCTAAATCGCAGCTGTCACGCGCGGGCCCGACAACAAGTGCCTCGTATCTTTCGATCATCCGGCGCCGGACCTCGTCATAAACGCCTCGCTGAACCAGCACGCGCGAAGCCGCAGAACAGGTCTGGCCGGCGTTCTGCATGCAGGCTCCCACCAGCACGGGCAGCGCATGGTCCAGATCCGCATCGTCAAAAACGATATGAGGAGATTTTCCGCCCAGTTCCAGCGTGACGGGAACGACATTGCGTGCTGCGGCTTCTTGAATGCGTATTCCTGTTCCGACCGAGCCGGTAAAGGACAGGTGGTGGACGCCGGCATGTCCCGACAGCGCCGCGCCCACATCGGCACCCAATCCCGTGACAACATTCAGCGCGCCTGGTGGCAATCCCGCCTCGGCCGCGATCGCAGCGAAGACCAGCGATGAAAGGGAGGCATCTTCGGCCGGTTTCAGAACCACCGTGTTGCCTGTGGCCAACGCAGCCGCGACCGCGCGGCCCAGAATCTGCATCGGATAATTCCATGGAATGATGATCCCGCAAACCCCATGCGGCTCGCGCAGGGTGTAGGCGGTAAAGCCTTTCTGATAAGGAATTGTGGTCCCCATCAGCTTGTCCGCGGCCCCAGCATAGAATTCGAGATAGCGAGCCAGCGCGGCAGAATCCCGGCGCGACTGATCCAAGGGCTTGCCGACATCCAGCGTCTCGATCATCGCCAAGTCCTCGGCCCGTTCCAAGGTCAATGCGGACATGCGCATCAGGATGCGCCCGCGTTCTGTGGCCGTCATGTTTCCCCAATCCCCCTGCAGCGCGCCACTGGCAGCTTGGACGGCAGAATCGACATCTGCGGGGGTGCCGCGACCGATATGCCCAATGACCTGCCCGCTCGAGGGATCTTCAATCGCGATGGTGCCGCCTCCCACCGGGACAATCCATTCGCCGTTGACGAAGATCCTGGTGCTGTCGATGCGTGTCAGTTGGTCAACTGTCATGGCTGATCCTGTGAGCAAGGGTGAAATCGCCACGACCACGGCGCGAAAGAGCGCCCTTGAGGCTTGTGGGCAATGGCCTCCGGGGCGAAGCTGTTCCGGAAGCGCAGCCTACAGGATGCGCCCGCAGGAACGGGAGAGACGGATGAGCAGGATGAAGGTTGGAATGGTGGGTGTGGGCCTGATGGGCCATGGCATTGCCCGGAACGTGGTGTCCAAGGGCTGGCCGCTGGCCTTTCTGGATCATCCCGGCAACCAGCCTATCGATGATCTTCTGGCTCTTGGCGCCGTGCGGATCGCCGACCGGGCGCAACTGGCCGCAGACAGCGAGGTGATCATTCTGTGCGTGTCCGGCTCTCCGCAGGTCGAGGCGGTGCTGCAGGGCGACGACGGCCTGCTGTCCCGCATGAGGCCGGGCACCGTGGTCATCGACTGCTCGACAGCCATTCCCAGCTCGACCGCGCGGCTGGCACGGTTGACGCAGGAAGTCGGCGGGCAGTTCATGGACGCCGCGATGACGCGCACGCCTGTCGAGGCCGAGCAGGGCCGGCTGAACCTGCTGGTCGGTGCCGACGACGGCCTGTTCGCGCGGATGACCCCCCTGTTGCAGGCGTTTTCCGAAAACATCTTCCATGCCGGCGATGTCGGCGCGGGCCACACGCTGAAGCTTCTGCACAACTATGTCTCGATTGGCTGCGCGACGCTGATCAGCGAAGCGGCCGCCTGCGCGCGCAAGAGCGGCATATCGGACGCCGTCTTCACTGATGCCCTGGCCAAGGGCGGCGGGTATGGCGCAGCACTGGACCGAATCGCCCCCTTTCTGCTGGAGGGTGACACTTCCGGGATGAAGTTTTCGGTCGCCAATGCAGCCAAGGACCTGGCCTATTACCTGCGCCTGTCGCAGGACGTGGCCGCCGCCCACCAGGCGGCCCAAGGGATTGATGCAGCTCTCCGATCGCTGGCCAACGAAGGGTTCGGCGACAGCTATCTTTCCGAAGCTGCGGCGTCGTTCGGCGCGCAGTCCGCTCATCGCGGCACCGGCTGAGCCTAGGAACATCACACTGCCGCGAAGGGCCAGGGACGGCGTGCAGGCGCAATCCTCTCCCAGGCCCGCGCAGCACGCAGCACGCCCAGGTCGTCGAACCGACGCCCCGCGATCTGCAGCCCGATGGGCACCCCCGCAGCATCATGGCCGCAATGCACGGAAATGGCGGGCTGTTCGCTGATGTTGTATGGTGCGGTGAACCCGATATGGGTCATTGCCCTGTTCACGTCGTTGTCGGCCGGATAGGCCCATTCCGCCGGAAAGCTGACATTTGGGGAAACCGGCGACAGCATCAGGTCCAGATGCGCCGTCGCGGCAACGGTGCGGCGACGAATCTCGACCGTGGCGGCGTAGCTGCGGTAAAGGTCCTCACCCGACTTGCCCAGTCCGGATTCAGCCCATTCCCGAATGATCGGAAGCAGCGCCGCACGCTGTTGCGGGTCCAGCGCCTGGACATCCAGCCCGGCACGCGTGCGCCAGAAGTCGTCCAGCCCCTGAAGGAGGTTCGGCGTCATCCAAGGCTCCAAGGTCTCGATCACCGCTCCTGCCTGTGCGAACAGCCGTGCAGCGGCGGAAACCGCCTCCAGCACCTGCGGGTCGACCGGCATGCCGCAGCCTGCATCCAGTTGCAGCCCGACGCGCAACCCTGCCAGGTCGTGATCCAGATCCAGCCAGTCGATATCCTGCGGCGGCAAGGACATGTGGTCGCGGCTGTCGGGCTGCGACAGCACCGCCATGGCCATGGCGGCATCAGCGACGGTGCGGGTCATCGGGCCCGCGGCACGACCCATGAAGGGCGGATCGATCGGCACCCGCCCCAGGCTGGGTTTCATTCCCACCAGCCCGCACCACGCCGAGGGCAGCCTGACCGAACCACCGATATCGGTGCCCAGATGAATGGGTCCATAGCCGGCGGCCCCCGCCACCCCTGCCCCCGCGCTGGAACCGCCAGGGTTCATCGCGGTGTTCCACGGATTGCGCGCCAGCGCGTGAAAGCTGGACAGCCCCGAGGACAGCATGCCGAAATCAGGCATTGTCGTCCGCCCCAGAAAAACCGCCCCCGCCGCACGCATGCGGGCTGCAGGCGGGGCGTCCTCCGTGCGCGGTGTCATGTCGCTGACCTTGGTGCCCAAGGGCATGGGCACACCTCGGGTCGCGATATTCTCCTTGATGGTGATCGGCACGCCGTCCATTGACACGCCGTTGGTGACGATCTGCGCACCCTGCCGCCAGCGGGCCTCGGATTGACGTGCCGCATCCATTGCCGTGTCGTGATCCACCGTCCACATGCCCTTCAGCCGAGGCTCGCGGCGGTCGATCTGAGCCAGCACGTCGTGGGTGACCTCGACCGGGGACAGCGTGCCCTTGGCAAAGGCTTCGATCATCTGGACAGCGGTCAGTTCGTTCAATGCGGTCATGGGTCGTGCTTCCACTAGTTTGCAGGGCGAGGCATCAGGTGATCCGCGTCAGCAGCCCCGCTGCCAGACGCGCGCGTTCGGTCAGGCTGGCAACCTCGATATGCTCGTTCAGCGTGTGCAGACCTTTTCCCCGCACACCGATCGAGTCCAGCGTCGGGACGCCCATCGCGCCGGTGAAGTTACCGTCCGAGCCCCCGCCCGCACTGCCGGCCGCCAAGTCAAAGCCGATCTGCGCCGACAGGTCGCGCGCCAGGTCATACAGGGCCATCGTTCCGGCCTGCGGTTCCCAGACCGGACGCGTGACGCCGCGCGTCACGGTGAAATCCGTTCCGTTCTCGTGGCCCTGCAATGCCAGCATTGCGGCAACGCCCCGATCCAGATCTTCCTGTGTCTTGGCCATGCTGAGCACCTCGGCACGACAGGTCGAGGATACGCAGTTGACCCATTGACCCGCATGGATGACACCGACCGAGAATGTGCAGTCCTCGGTGGTCATCGCCTCGATCTGCAGAATACGGCGCGCCATGGCGGCAATGGCCGAACGCCCGTCCTTCAGCGCCCAGCCCGCATGGCTGGGCCGCCCTTCGGTCAGCAGGTCAAAGCGCGCGATCGCATAGCGTCCGATCACCGCGCCGCCGTCGGGGGATGCGGGTTCGGGCACCAGAACTGCACGCTGCCCCCGGGCCGCATCCTCGATCAGGCCGCGGGTGGCGGGCGTGCCGACCTCCTCGTCAGGGGTGAAGAGGAACGTCACCGGCAGCGGCGTGGTCAGTCCTGCCCGCAGGATCTGGCGCATGGCCTCCAGAAAGACATAGTTGCCGCCCTTCATGTCCATGATGCCGGGGCCATAGGCCAGTCCGTCTTCGACGCGGAACGGCAGCGTCTCCAACGTTCCGACGGGATGAACCGTATCCATATGCCCAGACACCAAGATGCCCGGCCTGCCCTGATCGGCATGGGGAAAAGTCGCCCGGATCGACGTCCCGAAGCCCTTGGTGCCGGGGATTGTCTCAACGGTGGCCCCAAGGGCCGACAGGTCGCGGGCGGCCAAGTCCATCATGCGGCTGACGGCAGCGGCATCCCAGGTGGGGCTTTCGCATTCAACCCAAGGGCGCAAGCCCGCCAGCATTTGATCGGCGTCGAAGGGAAGGTTCAGCGCGCTCATGCCGCCACCGGCAGGCGGCGTTCGATCAGCCGCGCATAGATCGAGGCGCCGGTGGGCAGGATGCCCTCGTCCAGCACGAAGCCCGGATTGTGAAGCGGAACCGTGCCCCCGTGGCCCAGGTTGCCATAAGCACCCGGCACGATCTGCAGCATGTCGGCAAAATCCTCGGACCCGGTGAAAGGCTGCGAGTCGTCGCTGACCTGATCGGCGCCCAGGATGTCGGCAGCCGCCTGGGTCCAAGCGTCCGACAGGTCATGGTCGTTCACCAGAACGTCGAAGATTTCGCGGAATTCGCAGGTGACGGACAGGTCGAATGCCTGCGCGGCCCCGTCGCAGATGGCGCGCATGCGGGCTTGCATCAGGTCGCGCACCTCAGGCTTGAAGAAGCGGATCGTGCCGGCCAGAACGGCAGTCTCGGGAACGACGTTGTATGCACTGCCCGCATGGATCTGGGTCACCGACAGCACCGCCTGATCCAGCGGCGCCACGTTGCGGCCCAGGATCGTCTGGAACTGCCCCACCAGCCCCGACGCGGTGACCAGCGGATCGCGCGACTGCTGAGGCATGGCCGCATGGCTGCCCTTGCCCGTCACGGTGATGTCAAAGAACGACGCCCCCGCCATGGCCGGTCCCTTGCACAGCGTCGCCCGCCCCGCCTCGCCCGTGGGCTGGTTGTGCATGCCGTAAACCTCGTCCACCGGAAAGCGTCGGAACAGACCGTCCGCGATCATCGCGCGCGCGCCGCCCAGACCCTCTTCGGCAGGTTGGAAAATGAAGACGGCGGTGCCGTCGAAGTTGCGGCTGGCGGCCAGGTATTTCGCCGCCCCCAGCAGCATGGTGGTGTGGCCGTCATGGCCGCAGGCATGCATCGTTCCAGGCCGGGTCGAGGCGTGGGAGAGGCCCGTGGCCTCAAGGATCGGCAGCGCGTCCATGTCGGCGCGCAGGCCCACGCGCCGATTGCCTTGGCCGCGGCCTTTCAGGATGCCCACCACACCGGTCTTGCCGACCCCTTCGTGCACTTCGTCCAGTCCCCATTCGCGCAGACGTGCCGCAACGATCCCGGCGGTGCGGACTTCTTCCATTCCGATCTCCGGGTTGGCGTGCAGGTCGCGGAAAATCGCCGTCAATTCAGGGGTGGCGGCGTCGATTTCAGGAAGGTTCGGCATGGGGCACGTCTCGCATCTCTTGGAAGTTCTGGAAATCCCAGGATCGGCCGGGGGCGGCATCGATCAGGGCGCGGGTATAGGCATGGGCAGGAGCCGCCAGCACCTCGGCGGCGGGACCATGTTCGACCACGGCGCCGCGGCTCATCACGATCACCTCGTCGCAGATCTGGGCCGCCACGCGCAGGTCATGGGTGATGAAGACAATCGCGATGCCCAGGTCACGCTGCAACTGGTCCAACAGGTCCAGAACCTGCGCCTGAACCGATACATCCAGCGCGGACACGGCTTCGTCGGCCACCAGAACGTCCGGGCGCATCATCACCGCCCGCGCAATGGCGATACGCTGGCGCTGTCCGCCCGAAAACTGGTGCGGATAGCGTGCAAGGGCATCCTGCGGCAGGCCCACGACACCCATCAGGCGGGCGGCTTCGGCCAGTGCCTCGCGGCGTGCGGTGCCATAGTTCAGCGGCCCCTCGATCAGGCTATCGGCAATGGTCCAGCGCGGGTTCAATGATCGCATGGGATCCTGGAACACCACCTGCAGCCTTTGCCGGTGCGGCCGTAGGGCGCTGCGGGAAAGGGTCGCGATATCCGCGTCGTCCAGCATGATCTGCCCCGAGGTCGGGTCGATCAGCCGCATGATGCAACGTGCGACGGTGGACTTGCCCGAGCCGGATTCGCCCACGATCCCCAATGTCCGGCCGCGCGTCAGCGAAAAGCTGACATCCTTGGCAGCATGGGCCTGGGGCAGCTTCTTCAAGAAGCCACCGCCGCCATAAACCTTGTTCAGCTTCTCGACCCGCAGGACGGCCTCGGTGCCGTGCGGGCGCGCAGGACGCGGCGACAGGCTGGGTACGGCAGCCAGCAGCTTGCGGGTGTAATCAGCCTGCGGCGCGCGCAACAGCGTTTCGACCGCACCATGCTCGACGATCTCGCCCTGCTTCATCACGTAAACGGTATCGGCGATTTCGGCGACGACGCCCATGTCATGCGTGATGAACAGAACGGCGGTGCCGTGCTTTTGCTGCAACTCGTCGATCAGGGCCAGGATCTGCTTTTGCGTCGTCACGTCCAGCGCCGTCGTGGGCTCGTCCGCGATCAGCAGCACCGGCTGCAGCACCAGCGCCATGGCGATCATGATCCGCTGGCGCTGCCCGCCCGACAGCTGGTGGGGATAGGACCGGAAGATGCGTTCGACATCGGGCAGATGCACCTGTTCCATGATTGCCACGGCGCGCCTGCGGCGTTCGGCAACGGGAAGGCCCGTGTGCAGTTCCATCACCTCCATGATCTGATCACCGACGCGCAGGACCGGGTTCAGCGCGGTCATAGGCTCCTGAAAGATCATGGCCACGCGGGCCGCGCGCAGTTCGCGCATCTGCGTCTGGCTCAGCGGCAGCAGGTCGCGGCCCTGCAGCCGGATCGTCCCGCCCACCACCTTGAGGGCTTGTGGCAGCAGCCCCATGATCGCCAAAGAGGTGACGGATTTCCCGGACCCGGATTCGCCCACCAGGCAGACTGTCTCGGACGCCCTGATCGTCACGTCGATGGACTTCAGGACCTGCAGGTTGCCCGGCGTTTCGGGCAGGCTGACGGTCAGGTCCCGCGCCTGCAGCACCACGTCCGCGTTGTCGAAATTGCGTGTCTTGAACAGCATGGCCCTACCCTGCCCGTTTCTTCAGCCGCGGGTCCAGCATGTCGCGCGCCGCGTCGCCCAGAAGATTGATCGACAGGATGCACAGCGACAGCGCGATCCCCGGATAAAGGATCAGCTCCGGCTTGATGCGGAAGAACAGACGACCTTCGGCCATGATGTTGCCCCATGTCGGGGTTTCCGTGCTGACGCCCGCGCCCAGAAAGGACAGGATCGCCTCGGTCAGGATGGCGGAGGCCAGGATATAGGTTCCTTGCACGATCAGCGGGGCCAGGGTGTTCGGGACCAGATGCCGCGTCAGGATCTTGTGCATCGGGGTGCCAAGGGCGATGGCGGCCTCGACATAAGGTTCCTCGCGCGCCGACAGGACGACCGCACGCACAAGGCGCACGACGCGGGGGATCTCGGGGATGGTGATCGCCGCGATGACCGAGCCGACCGAGGGGCCGTTCAGGGCCACCAGCGCGATGGCCAGCAGGATCGAGGGAATCGCCATCAGGGCATCCATCATCCGCATGATGATGGCGTCCGCCGTGCGGAAGAAACCTGCAACCATCCCGATCACCAGCCCCAGAAGGACCGACACGACAGCCGTTGCGATGCCGATGATCAGGGACAGCTGTCCGCCGATCAGCACGCGGCTGAAGATGTCGCGGCCGAAATTATCGGTACCCAGCGGATGGCCCTCGATCGGGCTCTTGAGGCGGGCCATCGGGTTCATGGTCAGCGGATCATGCGGGGCGATCCACTGCGCCAGCAGGGTCAGAAGCACGATGATCGCCAGGACAACGGCGGCCGTTTTGGCGCCAAGGCCGAATTGCGGCAGCCTCAGTGCGCGCAGGACCGGCTGCATCGCCGATGCGGGCGGGGGGATCTGTGTCATCAGTACCGGATCCTCGGGTCAAAGAAGCTGTAGCTGAGGTCGATCAGCAGGTTCACCAGCACGTAAAGAAAGCTGGTCAGCAGGATCATTGCCTGAATGACCGGATAATCGCGCGCCAGGATCGCATCCACGGTCAGGCGACCGACCCCGGGAATGTTGAAGACGGTTTCCGTCACCACTACGCCGCCGATCAGCAGCGCGAAGCCGGACCCGATCACTGTCAGGATGGGGACAGCGGCGTTCTTCAGCGCGTGGCGGAACAGGACGGTACGTTCGGGGGCACCCTTGGCGCGGGCGGTGCGGATGTAGTCCTCGCCCAACACTTCCAGCATGTTGGCCCGCGTCATCCGCGCAATCAGCGCGATATAGATCGTGCTGAGCGTCAGTGCCGGCAGAAAGGCATTCGACAGGAACGCGCCCAGACCTGCTCCGACCGGCGTATAACCCTGCACCGGGAACCAGCCCAGTTGCAGCGAAAAGATCAGGATGAAGATATAGCCGATGACGAAGACCGGCACAGAAAATCCAAGGACCGAAAAGGTCATTACCGCATAGTCGGCGGCGCTGCGGTGCTTCCAGGCAGCCAGGACGCCCATCGGCACGGCCATGACCACGGACATGATGATGGTCAGGATCGCGATGGAAAACGTCGGTCCGATCCGATCAGCGACCATCGCCGAGACCGGCGTGTTCGAGATCAGCGAAACCCCCAGATCGCCCTGCAGCAGACGCCCCACCCATGTCACGAACTGCACGTGCAACGGCTGGTTCAGGCCCATCGCTTCGCGGATGCGCTCCAGCTGGGCAGGCGTGGCCATGTCGCCGGCGATGATGGCGGCCGGATCGCCCGGCGTCAGCCGCAGCAGCAGAAAGACGAAGATGGCGACCAGCAGCATCACCGGAATGACGGCAAGGCAGCGCCGCAGGATATACCCCAGCATCAGGTTCCTCCGATCGGGCGAGGTTGGAGGCGGATGCGTGTCCGCCCCCGTCGGATCACTCGGTCTTCTGCAGGCCCCAGAAGACCGGGACCGGCGAGTTGATCATCCCGGTGATCGTGGTGCGGCGTGCCTGCGGCAGGGTGTATTGCCCCAGCGGGATCAGCAGGCCGTTCTCCAGCGCATGGGTCTGGATCTTTTCGGCGACCGCGGCCTGAGCTTCCGGCGTCCCGGCATCGATGAACTCTTCCTTTAGGCTCTCGATCGTCTCGTCGGTGGGCCAACCGAACCAGGCGTCGCTGCCCCGTCCGTTCAACATCGGGTTCGAGATCGGGTTCGAGATTTCAGGCACCATCCAGTTGGTGATGAAGATGTTCCATCCGCCTTGGGCCGGGGCAGCCTGGCTGGCGCGCCGCGTGACCAAGGTCTGCCAGTCCATCGGTTGCAGCTCCACCTCGAAGCCGGCTTCGCGCAGCATCTGGGACACGACCACGGGCTGCGTTGCCAGCGCCACCATGTCCGTCGGCGCCATCAGCACGACAGGGGTGCCGTCATAGCCTGCTTCCTCCAGCAACGCCCGCGCCTCGTCGGCGCCACCGCCCTGGGTCAGGGTTTCGGTCTGCGCCTCACTTTCCAGCGGCGTGCCACAGCCCAAAATCGCACCGCAAACCTGATAGTACTCCGGGTTTCCGACCATGGCCGCCAGCACGGGTTCCTGCTGGATCGCCTTCAGCGCCGCCTGACGGACCTGCGGATCGTCAAAGGGCGGATGCAGGAAGTTCATGCGCGTCATGGTCTGCATGCCAGTCGGTTCGCGCGTTTCCACAACGATGTTCGGATCACCTTCCAGCAGGGGGATCAGATCGACCTGCATCGCCTCGATATAGTCGATCTCACCGCCGGCAAGGGCATTCACGGCCGTCTGGACGTCGGGCATGTTGACCCATTCGACCCGGTCCACGTTGACCACCTTGCCCCCGGCCATCCAGTCGGCAGGCTCTTCGCGCGGGACATATTCGTCGAACTTCTCGTAAACGACCATCAGGCCGGGCTGAAACTCCGATTCGACAAACCGGAAGGGGCCGGATCCGACATATTCCGTGATCGCCTCGTCCGGAGAGGTTTCTGCCACACGGGCGGGCATGATGAAGGGCGGCAGGGCCGACTGCTTGGACAGCACGTCCAGCATCGGCACGAACGGCTCGGTCAGCGTCCAGGTGATGGTCTTGTCATCGGTCGCCTCGAGGCTGGCGGTGCGGTCCATGATGACTTGTCCACCCGCGTCCTTCTGCGCCCACCGGTTCAACGACGCCACGGCATCGGCGGCCGTCACGGGCGCGCCGTCGTGGAAGGTCAGTCCGTCGCGCAAGGTAAAGGTATAGGTCAGCTGATCGTCAGACACCGTCCAGTCGGCCATCTGCGGCTGCGGCTGGAAATCGCTGTTTTGCGCGATCAGCACGTCATAGATCATGTAGGCGTGGTTGCGCGTGATGTGGGCGGTGGTGATCACCGGGTCCAGCACGCGCAGGCCGGAATGCATCACGGCCTTGATGGTGGTTTCTGCCCAGGCCGTGCCGGTCAGCATGGTCGAGGCCAGAAGTGTGGCGGTCAATCGGTTGAACATGATGTCCTCTCTGTTGAACGGGTCCGCTGGCTGATCTTGGCGTCAGCCTTGCGCGGGGGGCGTGAACGCCCGGCCGCCGGGTTCCAGCCGGATGCCGGGATGCAGATTTCGAAACGGCAGGCTGGCCGGGCTGATCGGCATGGGGCCAGGTGCCGCGCAGGTCAGGACCGCCGCCGCGATGGGGGCGAAGTCGGCGCGGAAGTGGTTCGAGCTTTTGACGACCAGGACGGCTTCGTCCTCGGGCACGATGCCAAGGAAACGGAACATTTCGCGGTCCGCCATCTGCGCCTTTTCCGACGATACCGCGATGCGAACCCCGCCGATTTGCAGGCAGGCACAAAGGCCCAGTTGCAGATGGGCACCGCCGTAATAAGGCCCGGTGGCGTGGCAGCGCCCATCCGACAACCGTTCGACCGTGAACCGGGCTGTGAACGGTACGTCACCCGGGGTTCCGGATCTGCCGCCCAAGGAAAGATCGAGCGCGGCGCCTTCTCCCGCAGCATGGGCTGCGGCTGCGGCCTCTGGATCGGCGATCAGGCCGATGGCCGCATTCTTGGCATCGGCCTCGACCAGAGCGCGCAACATCCCGGTGGTGTCGGAATTGCCGCCTGCGCCGGGGTTGTCCTGTGTGTCGGCAAGGATCACCGGGCTGTTGGCCGTGGCAGCCAGTCGTCTTGCCTCGGCCACGCCGGCTTGCGGGGAATATGACTGCCCCTGAAACGCGGGTTCCGCATCGCGAACGGCCTGCGCGATGCGCTCCGCCACCGCATCGGCCTTGTTCTGGCTGTCGGCATAGGTGAGGACCGATGGCCTGCAATCGGCAAAATCAGCAGCCGGAAACCCCATGAAGAACGAGACACAGGCACTCTCGGCATCGGCGGCGGCCACCAGATCATACAGCCCTGCCGCGGGCTGTGCCGTGGTGGCCTGCCACGCGATGGGGATCAGGAAATCGAGCTGTCGAAAGGCCTTGAAATTGGCCGCCCCCGTCATCAGCCGGCCCAGTTCCGCTGCGGCGCGCTGTCCGGTTTCCGCCATGTCGACATGCGGATAGGTTCTGAACCCCACCAGCCTGTCGGCATGGGCGACCATGTCCCGGCTGATATTTCCGTGCAGGTCCAAGGCCACCACGACGGGCACGGAAGGGCCGACGACGGCGCGCACGCGTGCCAGCAGCGCCCCTTCGCCATCCGGTGCGCCCTCGGCGACCATTGCCCCATGCAGGTCCAGAAAGACCCCGTCAAGCGGACCCGCGCGCTGCAGTTGTTCTACGATCTCATCTGTGATCGCGTGATAACATTCAGCGGTCACAGGAGCGGATGGCACCGCGCCTGCCCACAGCAACGGCACCATCTGCCAGCCCCGCTGCTCGGCATGGATGATGGCGCCCGCCACCGGCAAATTGACATCGCGGGCCCGCAACAGGATCTGATCCCCCCTGCTGAGGGGCAGATAGCCGCCCCCCTGCTCGAAGGCGGCCATGTCGGCGGCGCTTGGGGCAAAGGAATTGCTCTCGTGAACAAACCCCGCAAGTGCGACGCGCGGTGAGATCTTGTCTGGCCCAGAATTCAGCAATGTATTGTCATCCGATACAGTTGCATTGCATGCTGAGTGTATGAGGGGCCTTTGAAAGATGTCAACGCCGGAGACAACCGCAATGCATGAAAGACAAGATCCAGACGGTGCTCCGACTGCTGACCCGCTGTTCACCCAGTCACTTGCCCGCGGAATGAGCGTTCTGAGGGCATTCAATGACGCTGACGGAGCCCTGACACTGACGCAGATTGCCACGCGCACCGGGCTGACGCGCAGCGCCACACAGCGCCTTGTCCATACCATGCGCAAACTGGGTTATCTGACCTTGGCCGAAGACGGACGCGGTTTTCGGCTGGATCTGGCCATACTTGATCTGACCCACGATTACCTGCGCCTGAACCCGCTGGCGCGGCGCACCAGCGGGTTCAGG
>NZ_JBKGUN010000063.1:0-35530 GCF_046462195.1 Paracoccus sp. (in: a-proteobacteria)
ACCCAGAAGCTGTGGATGACATCGGTCGAGGTGATGGCCACGTCAAAGGCCTGCCCTGCCGGAACATAAAGGATGCCCTGTGTCCGCACCGGCTCTCCGTCCGGACCAGGCTGGACGAAATGCCAAGTCCATTGCGATGCCGTTGCCCGCACCGTGACCGTGCTGTCGTCGCGGGCCAGCATCCGCTCGCCCACCCACAGCGCAGAGCCCAGCAGCACCGTCAGAACGGCCAGGGAGAAGCCGAGACCCCAGCCGACCACCCAGAACCGCTCCCGGCGCGGAGCCTCGGGCGGGCGCGGGCCACGGCGCAGCGCCAGCATCAGCATGACCATGACCATGCCCGTGATCAGCCCCGATCCGATCAGCATCGCCCACCACAGGCGCGCGATCTCGGTCGCGGCGGGTCCTGAAGGGGTCAGCGTGCTCAGCGGCCCCTCGCAGGCGGCCAACAGCGGAACCGTCAGCAAAGCCGCGGGCTTGTGTCTGCGAATGCGGAACAGAGGGAACCCCCGATGCGTCAGAAATATTCGTGGAAGCAGCGACGCCGTCTGAGCGATCCGATTGAAGAACACGTCGCCTTCGACAACACCGAATCCAAGATCGCCATTGCTGGTCATCCCCTGCATGCGATGATGGTTGCCTTTCCCATCGCGCTGGCCTTTTCCGTCTTTGGCGCCGATGCGATGTACTGGCTGACCGCGGACGAGTTCTGGCCGCGCGTGGCGCTGTGGGCCGCAGGCGTCGCCTTTGGCATCGGCGTCATTGCCGGCGTGACCGGAACCATCGAATTGCTGATGGTGCCCGGCATTCGCATCCGCTCCTCCTCCTGGACGCATTTCATCCTGGCCGTGATGCTGTTGTCGGTTTTGGGCCTGAACTGGGGCTATCGGCTGGACGACCCGGTGGGCAAGGTCCTGCCCTGGGGCGCCCTGATCTCGGCCCTGGCGGCGGGCATGACCGGCATCACGGGCTGGCACGGCGGCAAGCTGGTCTTCGATTACCGCATCGGAACGCATGACAAGACGGGCAGCTGACGGGACACCCCTTGTCATAGGTCATTCCTTGGCTTCAGCATGAATTCCGGCATCCACTCGGTCAGACCGGACAGGTCCGGCTTGGCCAGAACCAGCCACAGCACCCCCGCGATCAGCGGAATGACGATGAACAGGGCGATCAGCGGCGAGGGCAGGCGCTGGATGCTCCTTTCCTCGGCCGAAACGACGACAAGATGGCCGATCCAGGCGTGAACCAGCGCCATTCCCGACACAAGCGCCAGCTTGGCCACGAACCAAAGGTCGAACACATCGGCGGCAAAGATCAGGCCCGTGCCGGCCACGATGGCGATCACGGCAGCCGGCGTGGCAAAGGCGACATAGCCGTAATGAGTGATCAGCCGGAACTCGGCATAGCGGGCCTGCAGCTTTTCCGTGCCATGGTTGCTGCGCCATGCGCCCCCGTACAGGCTGAACAGCAGCGGCAACGCGACGAGCGCGGCGCACCAGCACAGCATCGAGGCAAGGTGGAGAAACTTGAGCGTCGCGATCATGTGGCAAATCCGCCCTGCCATGCGCGCCGCAGCATCAGCGCCGCCAGACCCGCCAGCGGCAGGAAGCCCGGCACCCACATGATCAGCCCCGCCAGCTGCTGGTCGGCCAGAACGGGCAGGCCCCACTGTGCGGCACCCTCGATGTGCTGGACATAAAGAATGCCCGGCGCAAAGGTCAGGACGGCGCCAATCAGGCCCATGATCCCGGCCAGACCCCCGATGAACAAAGCACGCCGAAGGGCGTCGGGGGCAGTGATGCCTGGCGCCAGCACCGAGGACCAGAAGATCCAGGCCGGCAGCAGCATCGCCGCCTGCATGGTCCAGTAGAGCGTGTCCGACCACCAGATCGCGTCATACACCGCCGGCACGTGCCATGCGATCATGGCCGCCGACAGGGCCGCCACCGAAAGGCTTGCAGGCATCCGGGGCAGCAAGGGCAATGCCAGCGCAAGGGCGGGCGCCGCCAGCGTCACCAGCAGCAGGTGATGGGCCGTCCGTGCCGAAAACAGTGCCACGGTCAGCGCGCACAGGGGGGACACGAAGGTGATGACCAGCACAAGCATTGCCACCGCCGCGGGGCCGCGTCCTTGGGCACCGCCGCGCCAGAACAGGAGCAACGCAAGCAGTGTCAGTCCGCCGATCAGGGACGGATCCAGGTTCCACGCCGACCAGATCTGGGCGGGCAAGGGCGCGGGGCCGCAATAGGGCATCGGCGCTTGATACATCTCGGCTATGTTTGTCCTGTCCTTGTCTGCCCCACGTCCATTCCTCGCGCGCCGCGCGAGGAGTCAAAGGGTAACCGTGTGTTTGCGCACAGGTTCCCTTGTCCATTCCATCTGACGCGGACCCATCTGGCGCACGCCTTTCCATTGCGGCCCGCATGACCCGAACCGCATGGCTGCAAGGAACCGCTCTCCCTGCCCTACGTTCCCTTGCCATGACCAGCCCTCGTGATCCAGCCCATCACGTCCACCCCGAGGATCGTGGCCCTGCCGTCTGGTCGCGGGCCCTTGGCTGGCTGGCACTGGCCGCATTGCTGCTGGCCCTGCCTTTTGTCGTGATCCTGGCGGGCGAACCGCCGCGTGCACGCGGTTTCCTGCATGACCTTTCGCTGGGGCTGGGCTTTGCCACGCTGTCGCTGGCCGGCATGCAGTTCGCGCTGACCGGCCGGCTGAAGCCGCTGCTGCATCCGTTCGGGGCCGACATCGTCGTGGTGTTCCACCGCTTCCTCAGCTGGGGGCTCGTGGCGCTGATGCTGGGGCATTTCGGCATCCTTTACATCTGGCACAAGGACGATCTGGGTGTCCTGAACCCGCTGAAGGCAGAACCGCACATGACGGCCGGTCGTGTCGCGATGACCTGCTTCGTGGCGCTGGTCGCCAGTTCCGAACTGCGCAAGCGCGTCGGGCTGGATTATCTGTGGTGGCGGCGGCTGCATGTGGCACTGGCGCTGACGGGGTTCGCTGCCGCAATCTGGCATGTGCTGGGCGCAGGCCACTTCACCGGGCAGGACGGCACACGGGGTCTGTGGCTGGCCGCAACGCTGACGTGGCTGGGGCTGATCCTGTGGACACGCCTGCTGCGTCCGTGGAGACTGGCGCGTAACCCGTGGCGCGTGATCGAGAACCGCGACGAGGGCGACGGCATCCATACGCTGGTCCTTCGCCCCGAGGGACGTCCCCTGCGCGGCTGGAGGCCGGGGCAGTTTGCCTGGCTGACGGTCGGAGCCTCTCCCTTCGCGCTGCGCGAGCATCCGTTCACGATCTCGACCGCACCCGACAAAGGCCCCGAGATCAGCTTTTCCATCAAGCCTCTGGGCGACGACAGCAAGCGCCTGTCATGCACCCCGGCGGGCGCGAGGGCCTATGTGGACGGTCCTTACGGTGTTTTCTCCATCGACCGCGAAGTGTCTGCCGGCGGCTTTGTCATGATCGCGGGCGGGGTGGGCGTCACGCCCATCATCGCCAATCTCCATGCCCTGCAAGAGCGGCGCGACCCCCGCCCCATCATCCTGCTTTATGCCAATGACAGTTGGGACGAGATCGCCTTTCGCGACCAGTTGGCGCGTCTTTCGCAGGATCTGGACCTGCGCGTGATCCATGTCATCAAGAATCCGCCCGAGGACGCCACCTGGCCGCCTGACGGGTTCGAGACGCGTGACAAGATGATCGACCGCGCCCTGCTGGAGGAGGTGCTGCCAGAGGAAAGCCGCAACTGGCCCCACATGCTGTGCGGCCCTGCCCCGATGCTGGACGCCGTCCGTCAGGCACTGATGGAGATGGGCGTCAGCCGCAGCCGCATCGACAGCGAAATCTTCGAGATGGTCTGAACACATGCGTCCGATCCTTGCCCGCCTTCTTGCCGCGCTGATGGTCTTGCTGGCCTTGGGGATGGCCGTGATCTTCTCCTTGCTGCTGCCGACCGTGTGACGACAAACGCGCCGGACCCGAGGGCCGGCGCGTTACCGCTTCGTGCTGCAGCGATGGTCAGCTGCAGCCGCTGGTGCTACCGCAGGTGTTGCACTTCATGCAGGTCCCGTTGCGGACCAGCGTGTAGTTGCCGCATTCACCGCAGGGATCGCCCTCGTAACCCTGCATCCGCGCCTTGGCCCGCGCGTCCAGACCCGCTGCCGTGGCGTTCTGGCCCTGCGGCATCGCCATCGCGATGGTCGTGGTCGATACGCTGCCCTGCAGGGCCATCAGCTCCTGCGGCATGCGCTTGCGCAGGTAACCGGCGCTGCTGATCTGCTTCAGCATGGTCAGCGACTTCAGCTCCGACTGTTCGGTCACGGGCATCGAGCTGCGGGTTTCGCGCTCGCCCCCGCCCAGATCGTCAAAACTGGGGCCTTCGGGCTTCACATGCGCCAGATCGGTGCGGTCAAGATAGCTGACGGCCAGTTCGCGGAATACGTAATCCAGGATCGAGGTCGCGTTCTTGATGCTGTCATTGCCCTGCACCATGCCGGCCGGTTCGAAACGGGTGAAGGTGAAGGCGTCCACGAATTCCTCCAGCGGCACACCGTATTGCAGGCCCACGGACACGGCGATGGCAAAGTTGTTCATCATCGCGCGGAAGCCCGCACCTTCCTTGTGCATGTCGATGAAGATCTCGCCCAAGCCGCCGTCGTCGTATTCGCCGGTCCGCAGATAAACCTTGTGCCCGCCGACGATGGCCTTCTGAGTATAGCCCTTGCGCCGCTGCGGCAGCTTTTCGCGGTTGGAGCGCACGATCTCCTTGACGATGATCCGCTCGACGATCTTTTCGGCAAGAACGGCGGCCTTTTCTTGATTGTTGCCGGTGGCCAGGATCTCCTCGGCCTCGTCGTCATCCTCGACCAGCGCCGACGCCAAGGGCTGCGACAGCTTGGAGCCGTCGCGGTACAGCGCATTGGCCTTGATCCCCAGGCTGTGGCTCAGTTCATAGGCGGCCAGCGCGTCGGCAATGGTCGCGGTGTTGGGCATGTTGATCGTCTTGCTGATCGCCCCCGAGATGAAGCTTTGTGCCGCCGCCATCATGAGGATGTGGCTGTCCACGGACAGATACCGCTTGCCGGTCTTGCCGCAGGCGTTGGCGCAGTCGAAGACCGGCAGATGCGTGGGGTCCAGATGCGGCGCGCCTTCCAGCGTCATGGTGCCGCAGACATGGTCGTTCGCGGCCTCGATCTGCGCGCGGGTGAAGCCCAGGTGGCGCAAAAGGTCAAAGGTCGGGTCGTTCAGCTTCTCGGCCGGGATGCCCAGCGTGCCGCGGCAGAAGTCCTCGCCCAGGGTCCACTGGTTGAAGACGAAGCGGATATCGAAGGCGCTGGCCAGCGTCTGCTCGACCTTCTCGATCTCGCGCACGCCAAAGCCGTGACCGGCCAGTGAGGCGTGGTTGATGGCCGGGCAATTGCCAAGGGTGGCATGACCGACGGCATGGCCGATGATCTCCTCGATCTGGGCGCCGGAATAGCCCAGCACCTCCAGCGCGGCGGGAACCGACTGGTTGATGATCTTGAAATAACCGCCGCCCGCCAGCTTCTTGAACTTGACCAGTGCAAAGTCCGGCTCGATCCCGGTCGTGTCGCAGTCCATGACAAGGCCGATCGTGCCCGTGGGCGCGATCACCGTGGTCTGCGCGTTGCGGAAGCCATGCGCCTCACCCAGGACCAATGCCTGATCCCAGGCCGCGCGGGCCAGCGCCACCAGGCTGCCATCCGTGCAGTTGGCGGCGTCCAGCGCGACCGGCGTCACGTTCACGCCCTCATAGATGTTCGACCCATGCGCGGCCGAACGGTGGTTGCGGATGACGCGCAGCATGTGCTCGCGGTTCTTCGCATAGCCCGGAAAGGCACCCAGCTCGCCCGCCATCTCGGCGCTGGTCGCGTAGGCGACACCTGTCATGATCGCGGTCAGGGCACCGCACAGCGCGCGCCCCTCGTCGCTGTCATAACCAAAGCCCATGTTCATCAGGAGGCCGCCGATATTAGCATAGCCCAGCCCCAGCGTGCGGAAGTCGTAGGAGCGCTGCGCGATTTCCTTTGACGGGAACTGCGCCATCAGCACGCTGATCTCCAGCGTGACGGTCCAAAGGCGCACGGCATGGACATAGGCATCGGCATCGAAGCGGCCGTCCTGCCAGAAGGTCAGCAGGTTCATCGAGGCCAGGTTGCAGGCCGTGTCGTCCAGGAACATGTATTCGCTGCACGGATTGCTGCCGCGGATCGGCCCGTCCTCGGGGCAGGTGTGCCAGGCGTTGACGGTGTCGTGAAACTGGATGCCGGGATCGGCGCAGGCCCAGGCGGCGTGACCGATCTGGTCCCACAGTTCGCGCGCGCTGACGGTCTTGGAGACCTTGCCGTCGGTGCGGCGCACCAGTTCCCACGGTTGGTCCTCGCGTACGGCACGCAGGAAGGCGTCGGTCACGCGGACCGAGTTGTTCGAGTTCTGGCCCGAAACGCTGACATAGGCTTCGCTGTCCCAGTCGGTGTCATAGGTCGGGAACTCGATGCTGTCGAAACCCTGCCGAGCATATTGAAGGACGCGGTTCACATAGGTTTCCGGGATCATCGCGCGCTTGGCGGCGCGGATCGCCGCCTTCAGCGCGTCATTGGTGGCGGGGTCGGTGGCGTCGGTGATGGCTCCGTCCCAGCCGCGGATCGCGGCAAAGATGTCGTTCAGCTTCTGCTCGTGCATCTTCGAGCCGGCGACGAGCGAGGCGACCTTCTGTTCCTCGATGACCTTCCAGTTGATGAAGGCTTCGATGTCAGGGTGATCCATGTCGCAGATCACCATCTTGGCCGCGCGCCGCGTGGTGCCGCCCGACTTGATCGCGCCGGCCGCACGGTCGCCGATCTTCAGAAACCCCATCAGGCCACTGGACTTGCCACCGCCCGACAGTTTTTCCCCTTCGCCGCGCAGGCTGGAAAAGTTGGTGCCGGTGCCGCTGCCATACTTGAACAAGCGCGCCTCGCGCACCCAAAGGTCCATGATGCCGCCCTCGTTCACCAGATCGTCGCTGACCGACTGAATGAAGCAGGCATGGGGCTGCGGATGCTCGTAGGCGCTGGTCGAGGCGGTCAGCTTGCCCGTCTTGTGGTCGACATGGAAATGCCCCTGCCCCGGGCCGTCGATGCCGTAGGCCCAGTGCAGGCCTGTGTTGAACCACTGCGGGCTGTTCGGTGCCGCCATCTGGCGGGCCAGCATGAAACGCATCTCGTCATAATAAGCACGGGCGTCGGCTTCGGTGGTGAAATAGCCGCCCTTCCAGCCCCAATAGGCCCAGGCGCCTGCAAGCCGGTCAAAGACCTGCCGCGCACTGGTTTCTGCGCCAAGGCGCTCATCCCCGGGCAGGAGGTCCAGCGCGGCTTCGTCCGGAACGCTGCGCCACAGGAAGGCCGGCACATCCCTTTCGCGCACGCGCTTGAGCCGGGCAGGAACGCCGGCCCGGCGAAAGTATTTCTGCGCGATCACGTCGCTGGCGACCTGGCTCCAACCCTGCGGCACCTCGACCTGGTCATTGTGGAAAACGACCGTGCCATCGGGGTTGCGGATTTCGCTGGTGGTGGTCGTGAACGCGACATCGCCATAGGCTCCGCCGGTTTCGGTCGTGAAACGCCGTTCGATCTTCATGACTGCCATCCTTGTCCTGTCGCCAGCCCGTCGCATCCGGCCATGACTTGACCCGCCCGTTCCCGTAGGGGAGCGGCAAGCCGCCCGGCAGGCTGATGTCTGAACCGAAAGATGCGAGGCTGCGCCATCCACATCTTGTATTGCGTGGGTAATAGGCCACAAGTTGGCGGGCAGTTTCCCGTCTTTCAACCGAATTATTTTTCTCGGCTGCCGTTGACACGGGCCTGACCAAGCCTCCTCGGATTCGCCCACAGGAAGGGGTGCCGGCCCACCTGATCCGCCCTGATGCAAGCGACTTTGCCTTGCCTGTCAGGCCTCTGCGGGTGCTGAAGAAAGGTATATCCACATCCCTTCCCCCGGTAATCCACAGCTTGCACACAGCCGATGCAGAAAGGTCACGCCCCGGCAGGTTTCAGCGCGATGGGATGATGCTGTCGCCGTCCGTCACGATCAGGTCCAGGGGCTGATCAAAGGGTTCTGCCGGAATGGACGGCAGTTCCTGACAGGCAAAGGCCAGTCCGATTGCGTGCACCGGCCCCGTTTCGCGCAGCAATTGCAGGGTCCGGTCGTAATAACCGCCACCATAACCCAACCGGTTGCCGGATCGGTCAAAGCCTGCCAGCGGCACGATCAGGACATCGGGGCGCAGCTCGGGCTCCGAATCGGCAGGGTGCATGGTTCCCCATGGGCCGGGCACCAGCGCCTCGCCCTGCCATCGGCGAAACAGGAGGGGCTGGGCACGCCCTGGCACCACCGGCAGGACCACCGGACCGGCATGCGCCGCCATGGCAGGGCGCGGGTCTGCCTCGTCCCGCATGGGCCAGTATCCGGCAAGTGTGGCGCCTGCGAACGGCGCAAGCGCCCTGCGCAGGCGGAGGTCCAGTGCAGCAGCGTCCCCGCCCCGGCTGCGGGCCGCCAGCGCCTGGGTGCGCAGCGCATCCTTGACGGCGCTCACAACAGCACCGCCGAGGCAAGGCCCAGAAAGGCCAGAAAGCCGATCACGTCCGTCATCATCGTCACGAATGTTCCCGATGCAAGGGCCGGGTCCGCACCCAGCTTGTTCAACGCAAGAGGGATCAGGATCCCGGCCAGCGCCGCCACCAGCAGGTTGATGATCATCGCAAGTCCGATCACCGCCGCCAGCCCGATGTCCCCGAACCAGACAAAGGTGATCGCGGCCATCACCACGCCGAAGAGAACGCCGTTGACCAGACCCACCACCACCTCCCGCCGCACGACGCGCAGGGCGTTGGCCCGCGACAGATCGCGCGTGGCAAGGCCGCGCACCGCCACCGTCAGCGTCTGCGTGCCGGCATTGCCCCCCATCGAGGCCACGATCGGCATCAGGACCGCCAGCGCGACCAGTTGGGCGATGGCGCCCTCGAAGAACGCGATGACCCCGGCGGCGGCCAGCGCCGTGACGATGTTGGTGGCCAGCCAGGGCACACGCTGGCGCACCGTCTGCATCACCGTGTCCGAGATGCTGGATTCGTCTCCCACGCCCGCAAGGCGCAGGATGTCTTCTTCATGCTCCTCGTCCAGCACCGACATGGCGTCGTCGATGGTGATGACGCCGACCAGCCGGTCGTCGCTGTCCACCACGGGGGCCGAGATCAGGTGATACTGATTGAAGACATAGGCCACATCGCCTTCCTCGGCATAAGCGCTGATCGTGCGGAAACTGTCCTCGCACAGGTCCCGCAGCCTCGCGTCCTGGCGCGATGCCAGCAACCGTCCCAGCGTGACATAGCCGACGGGATGGCGGCGCGGATCGACCAGGATCACGTGGTAGAACTGCTCGGGCAGCCAGTCCTCGGCGCGCAGGAAGGCGATCGTCTCGCCCACGGTCCAGTGCTCGGGGGCGGTCACGACCTCGGACTGCATCAGGCGGCCGGCGGAATAATCGGGATAGGTCAGCGACTGCTGCACCGCGGCCCGGTCGCCCGCATCAAGGGCCGCGAGAATGCGGGCCCGTTCGGGCTCGTCCATGTCCTCGACCAGGTCGACGACATCATCGCTGTCCATCTCGCGCACGGCTTCGGCCAGAACGGCACGGGGCAGCTGCTCGATCACCTCGTCGCGGATCGACTCGTCGATCTCGGACAGGATCTCGCCGTCGATCTCGCCCGAATAAAGCTGCAGGAACTGCCGCCTCTGGGCCGGCGTCAGACGCTCGATCACGTCGGCGATGTCGGCCGCGTGCATCGGCTCCAGCAGGGCGTTCAGCTGCGGCTGGTCGCCCTCGGCCACGGCCTCGTCGATGCGGGCCAGCAGTTCAAAACCGGGACCGAAGTCGTCCCCGTCCCGTTCGGGCAGGGTATCGGCGATGGCCGGGCTCTTGTCATCCAGCATGCGGGCCTCCTGCTTGTCTGGATCGGGCAAGGCGCTCATGCGCGGAGCAGTGCAAGGGCCGCCTCGTGCAGCGGACGCGAGGCGGCGGCGATGACCTGACCGCCATGGGCCGCCGGTCCGCCCTGCCAGTCGGTGACGATGCCGCCCGCGGCCTCGACCACGGCCAAGGGTCCGGCAATGTCATAAGGCTGCAGGCCGGCTTCGATCACCAGATCGATCTGGCCCAGGGCCAGCAGCGCATAGGCATAGCAATCCAGTCCGTAACGGGTCAGGCGCACACGATCGGCCACGCGCCGAAAAGCCGCAGCCTCCCCCGGTGTGCCGATTTCAGGAAAGGTGGTCAGCAGCGTCGCCTGTTCAAGCGCCACGTCGCGGCGCACGCCGAGGGATCTGCGACCCTGCGGGCCCATCATCTGCGACTGCCCCAAGCCCCCTTCGAACCGCTCGCCGGTATAGGGCTGGTCGATGAGGCCATAGCGGATCCCCTGCCCGTCCGACAGGCCGATCAGCACGCCCCAGCTGGCCGCACCGCAGAGAAACGCCCGTGTCCCGTCGATCGGGTCCAGGATCCAGGTCAGGCCGCTGGTGCCATCCGTGCTGCCGTATTCCTCGCCCAGGATGGCATCATCGGGCCGTTCTCGGGCCAGGATGGCGCGCATGGCACGTTCGGCGGCACGGTCGGCCTCGGTGACGGGATCGAAATCCGCAGGCCGCTTGTTGTCGGCCTGCAGGTCAGCCGTGCGGAACAGGGGCAGCGTCGCCGCGCGGGCGGCATCGGCCATCTGGTGTGCCGTACGGATGATATGATCGTTGTCATGCATCTGGGCCCCCTGCAGTTGCGTCGGGACGGTGTAACCCGTCACGGGCGCAGGGGCCAGTCGCCATGGAAGGGCTGTCGTCCGACGGTCACGCGGCGCAGGACGACAGATGTTTCATTCGCCTTCTGGCGGCTGGCGCGGTCAAGCCGCGTCGGAAAGAACCCGGGCCAGTTCAAAGATCTGGCGGCGCTGCGCCTCGGGCATGGCATAATAGGCGCGCACCAGTTGCAGCGCTTCCTTGTCGGCGAAGATATCGCCTTCCACCATGCCGGGGCGTTCACTGTCCTGCAGCCCTTCGAAGAAGAAGCTGACCGGGACATCGACGACATGCGCGATATCCCAAAGGCGCGAAGCCGAGACGCGGTTCATCCCCGTTTCGTACTTCTGGATCTGCTGGAACTTGATCCCGACCTTGTCGGCCAGTTGCTGCTGAGTCATTCCGATCATCCAGCGACGATGGCGGATACGCTTACCAACATGAACATCTACACTGTGCTTCATCGCTAACCTCACTCAATCTACGGAAGCAGTAACCCGAGACCCCACAATTATCGAGTGTCAACTTGGTTAACGGCCGCCATTCTGCCCAAAAAGACAGGTGCAGACGGCGGTACGAGCCCGCGATCATGTCGGGCGAGAAGTATTTTGGCGCGATTATGTCAAATTGGCGACACAACTGCAGGAGGACCCATGATTCGCGTTGCCCGTGTATTTGCCCTTGGAGAGGATCCCCGGATCGTCACGGAACCCGCACCCGACCCGGGACAAGGCCAGATCCTTGTCCGCATGCAGGCCGCAGCCCTCAATTTCGCGGATCTTCTAAAGGCCAAGGGTCAATACCAGGAGGCCGCCACCCCACCGTTCGTGCCGGGACTGGAGGGCGCGGGAACGGTTCTGGAGGCCCCTGCGGACAGCGGGCTGGTTGCCGGAACACGGGTCGTGGTGTCCCATCCGGGCACCATGGCCGAGCGGATCTGCGTCGCCCCCGCAGCCCTGCAGCCCATTCCCGACAGCATGAGCCTTGAACAGGCTGCCGGCTTCCAGGTGGCTTATGGGACAAGTCATCTGGCCCTGACAGGTCCCGGTGCGCTGCAACCGGATGAAACGTTGGTGGTGCTTGGCGCGGCCGGCGGAGTCGGCCTGACGGCGGTCGAGATCGGCCGCGCCCTGGGCGCACGGGTCATCGGCGTCGCCCGCGGCAGCGACCGTCTTCTCAGCGTCACACAAGCCGGCGCCCAGCACGTGATCGACAGCGCAACCTGTTTGGATCTCAGGTCGTCCTTGCGCGACCTTGGTGGCGCAGACGTGCTCTACGACCCCGTGGGTGCCGAGGCGGGCGAGGCCGCATTTCGCGCCCTGCGCCCGGGCGGGCGCCATCTCGTGATCGGTTTCGCCGGCGGTCGCCCTCCGGCCCTGCCCCTGAACCACGCGCTGGTCAAGAATATCGCCATCCATGGCTTCTACTGGGGTGGATACCGTTCGCTGGACTCCCGCGCCCTGCGCGCCAGCATGGATGCCCTGTTTGGCCTGTTCGAAGACGGGCGCCTGTCACCGACCGTGGGGCGTGTCCTGCCCCTTGAGCGACTGCCCAAAGGCTATGCCCTGCTGCGAGAGCGCAAAAGCATCGGCAAGGTGGTCATCACCCTGTGATTGCGCGGTTTTGACGCATCCTTGGCATTGAAAAATTCGGCCCATGAGGCGATATTCAGAGGGAACGGAGCGCTTGCTGCTCCGCTGGTCTTAGAGGGAGCATTCGATGGCAGATTACAACACGTACCGAACCGCGCAGAGCGTCGGCAGCCGCACGGCGGTCGTCGACGAGGGGCTGCGGGCCTACATGAACAAGGTGTACGGGCTAATGGCGGTCGGGATGGGTGTAACCGCCGTTGCCGCCTATGGCATCTCGACAGCGGCCGTGACGCCTGATGGTCAGCTGAGCGCCCTAGGTGCGGCGATCTACACCTCGCCCCTGCGCTGGGTCATCATGTTCGCGCCGCTGCTGATGGTGTTTGCCTTCGGCGCGGCCATCAACCGCCTGTCCGTCGGCGCTGCAACCGGCGTCTTTTATGCCTTTGCGGCCTTGATGGGCCTGTCGATCAGCTCGATCTTCCTAGTCTATACCGGCACCTCGATCGTCCAAACCTTTCTTGTGACGGCCATTGCGTTTGCGGGCCTGTCCCTGTGGGGCTATACCACCAAGAAGGACATCTCGGGCTGGGGCAGCTTCCTGATCATGGGCGTGATCGGCCTGATCGTGGCCTCGATCGTGAACATCTTCCTGCAGTCCTCGGGCATGCAGTTCGCGATCTCGATCCTCGGCGTGCTGATCTTTGCGGGTCTGACGGCCTATGACACACAGAATATCAAGAACACCTATCTGCAGATGGCCGGCTCGGACGCCGCTTCCATCGGCAAGTCGGCGATCATGGGTGCCCTGCGCCTGTATCTCGACTTCCTGAACCTGTTCATGTTCCTGCTGCAGTTCATGGGCAACCGCGAGTAACACGGGCTGACTCATCTACCTTGACATCAAGCCCCGCCAGCCGACCGCTGGCGGGGCTTTCTTCTGTCCGGGCGTACTGGCCGATCTGTTCCAAAGGCACCGGCCACTTGCGGCTGGCTGTGCCTCATCGACAAGCGCCGCCTCTTCCACCCTCATGCGATGGCACCGTCGCACGGATCTGAGGGCGTGGGTGTCAAGCTTGCTACAGGCTGCTGCTCTTGTTTTCTTTGAACCTGCAGTGCCTTGCCTTGCAATGATCAAGGTCTGGCGAATGTTTCGTCCTCGACTTGGCCCTGTCTGTGGCCAGCACGCCGACCGGGCACCCTTCGCATCATCCTGAAAGTGAGCCTTCTCCCTGCATCGGGTGATATCCGAGGACCGGCATTCTTTCATAAACGCGCTTTTTCCAATGCTCGTCCCACAGCCAACCGTAAGCATGCAGATCCTCCGGACAAAACCTTGGGTGACTTCCTTAGACGGCAATGGCTTTGCTCTTCGACGGACCGACGACACGAGCAGAAATCCGGACCTTTGGCGACACGCAATCCTGCCGCCTCCTTTCTTCAGACCGTGACAAACACCCGCCCCTTCCGGTGCCTCGAACCGAAGACGATGCCGATGTCCGAAAGCGCCACCCAGAGCGTAAGCCCGACCTCGTGGCCATGAGGCTGGCGGCTCGCAGCCATCGTGCTATGTGCTCGCATCTGCCTCCTTGTGCAGGAATATGATCGGTCAGGTGAGCTGAGCCCTTGCCCTGGCCTGCAGCAAAAGCCACTGTTCTGGCCATGCATGCACGTGCGATTTCAGCCCTGAGGTTGTTGCGCCTCTCGATCGTCCTGATCGGGCTGTTGCAGCTTGGTGCCTTTGCACCCGCGCCCAAGGACCTGCTCTCGCGCGACCATCAGGGCGCAGGGCAGACCCCCGCGCAGCTGTTATACGCGGCCCGTCCGGCACAGGTTGCGATATTGGCGGCCAAACTGACAGCCATCGGGCCCACTGAGCCGCCCTCGGCCGCTCCTCCCCCCATTCTCGCAGCCGAAGCAACTGCAGCGCGGATGCCGCTGCGTTCCCACTGGCAGCAGTATGCCGACCATTCCCGCAGCCTGCCCAGGCAACTGGTCCTGCACCAGCAGCGCGCCCGGGGGCCGCCGCTCGCCTAGCTGCTGACGGCCAGTGCGTCTTATCCCTTGGCCGGAGCCTTCACGACCCGTGAATGCCTCGACCCGCACGGAGCGGATGCCGTTGCCGACACCATCCTTTTGCCGCTGGCCTGCAGGTCCAAGGACCGGCCCCGGCGGCGTTGCCTGATCGGCCTTCGGTAATGCCCGGCATGGCGCAGGCGCGAATGCGAGCGTTCATCATGACGTCCCCAAAAATGAAACTGATCATCATGTCCATCCTGGCAGGCACCATGCTGGCCGGCGCGGTGGCCGCCGGCCTTGGTGGCTAGCCATGCAACAACCGAATGACGACACTGCTGAAAGACAACAGCGGTTCCGCTGTCCCGCCTGCGGCGAGGCGATGACCTATGGCCTGGCCCGCTGCGACAACTGCGACGAGGAGGCACCGGTCTACAACAGGCGCGGGTTCTGGATCGGCCTCTGGAGCTGCCTTGGCATCGCGGCGGTCGCGGCTATGATGCTGGTCCTCGGCTAGGACAGCCACCCTGCCATCGTAACGTGTTTCGGGGCCTTTCCGGTCCCGAAGCCCTCCAGCCCCTGCTTTCCGGCTCGACCACCCGATGTCACCAAGACCGGATCAACTGGCGGGGAATGAAAACCGGCAGGTCATGCGCGAAAATCCGAAGGCCGGATGCCGTGGCGGTTCAGCTTGTCATAAAAGGTCTTTCGCGGCAGACCCAGAAGCATCATCGCATCGCTTGCGTTTCCGCCCGTCTCGCGCAGCGCATCGCGGATCAGCTCGGCCTCGTAGGCCGCGACCAGTTCGGAAAGCGCGGGCCGGTCCGCAGGCGCGCCGCCCACTCCGCCTGCGCCAAGACCCAGAACATGGCTTTCCGCAAAGCCCTCCAGTTCGCGCAGGTTGCCGGGCCAGGCATGCGCCGAAAGCCGTGCCATGACCTGCTCGGTCAGGGGCGGGACGCTGCGGGACTGCCGGCCGGCGGCGGATTGGAGAAAATGGCGAAACAGGGCGGGGATATCCTCGCGCCGCATGGTCAGGGGTGGCACGTCCAGGAGGGCGCGCGACAGCCGGTAGTACAGACCTTCATGGAGTGCGGAGCCCGGTGCCGCCGCCGCATCCGCAGTCGCCAATATCTGCACATCCAGTGGCCGGGGCGCGGCAGCCCCGGCGGGCCAGTATTCCCCGGCCTCGACCAAGGCCAGAAGCCTGCCCTGCAGAGGCATTGGCAGGCAGTGCAGTCCTTCGAGGCACAGCACGCCGCGATGTGCTCTTTCCAGGAGCCCGGGCTTGCGGGGAAGACGCGAGCCCGGCGCAGCGTCCTGCCCTGTCAGAAGGGCATCAAAGCCGGCGATATCGGCCGCCCTGCAATCCAGCGTCACCATTGCGCGTGCGCGGCGGGAACCTTCACGATGAATGGCACGGGCCACCAAGGATTTGCCGACGCCGCCCGGTCCCCGGATCAGGGCGTCGCTTTCCGTCTCGGCCACGCGGTGCAGCATGTCCCGCAGATGGATCATCACCTCGCTGTCGCCCATCAGGGGCGGATGGTTCAGCGCCGTGTCGCGGTTCAACTGTCGCAGTTGCCGGTTTTCGAGCACCAGGGCGCGTGCCGCAAGCGCGCGCTTCAGAGACGCCACCAGACGGTCCGCGGCCACGGGCTTTGTCAGAAAGTCGTAAGCTCCGTCCTGCAAGGCCGTGACCGCCATCTGCACGTCGCCATGCCCGGTCAGCAGGATCACCGGCAGGTCCGGGTCCATCGCGTGCAAACGCTTGAACAGCTGGATGCCGTCCATTCCGGGCATCCGCACATCGGTCAGGACGATACCGGGATAATCGGCGTCCATGCCTGTCAGGGCTGCCTCGGCGGCGGAAAAATCCTCGACCCCGATCCCCGCGATGGTCAGGGTCTGGCGCTGCGCCGCGCGCAGGTCATCGTCGTCATCGACCAGCCGGACACGCAACAGCGCGGTCATGTCGCCCTCGGCAGGGTCAGGCGGAACGCAGCGCCCTGGTCCGGAGCAGACGGCAGTGCGACCAGTTCCCCTCCAAAGTCGCGCGCGATATCGCGGGAAATGACAAGACCCAGGCCCAGCCCATGCGGCTTGTCGGTGGCAAAGGGAGTGAACAGTTGCGCAGCCATCCCGGATGACAGGCCCGGGCCGTTGTCGCTGATCGTCAGCTGGATCTCCTCCGCACCGGCATCAACCTCGATCCGGATGCGCGGGTCAGCCGAGCCCTCTTGCGCATCATGGGCATTGGTCAACAGGTTGACCAGGATCTGCTCGAGCCGCACAGCCTCGGCGCGCACGCAAAGGTCGCCCGGCAGGTCAGGCAGGTCGAATGCCATGGCGCTGGTCTTGCGGCGGCTGGCGGTCAGCATCATCGAGACGTCGATCGCATCCTTGAGCGGCACGGCCTGCAGGGTTCCGGTAGCCTTGCGGGAAAAGCTGCGCAGCTCGCGCGTGATCTGGCCGATGCGGTCGGTCATGCCCACGATGCGGCCCAAGTTGTCGCGCACCATGTCCGGTCCGTCTCGCAAAAGAAGAAGGCCGTTTTCGGCCAGCAGACGGATCGTCGCCAAGGGCTGGTTCACCTCATGGGCAAAGCCTGCCGTCACCTGACCCAGCGTGGCCAGCTTGTTGGCCTGCACCAGGTCCGATTGCAATTGGACCAGCCGTTGTTCGGCCGCCCGACGCTCCCTCATCTCATCGGACAGGGCGCGGGTGCGGGTCTCGACGGCCTGTTCCAGATCGGCGCGATAGGCAGCCTCGGCCCGGACGCGGCGCGCCGCAGCCGCGCACTGACCAGTGCAATCCCCACCCCCAGCAGCAGCGTCGCCAGAAGCGCGGTGCCCGCTGCCAGAACAGCCACCCGCTGTGCTCCGGCCGCCGAGCTGCGCACCATCAACGTCCAGTCCGTCCGCCGCACCGGCGCCTCGGCACTGCGCGTGGTTCCGGCAGGCGGCAGGGGCTGGAACCGCAGGTCAGATCGGCTGGAGATGATGACCCGCCCCTGCCCGTCCACGACATGCGTACCGTCCGGATCGCGCGCCCAAGCCGCTTCAAGGGCATCGAACTCGACCTTCACGACAATGACACCCAGAACCCGCCCCCCTTCCCGGACGTCATGTGCCAGATAAAGGCCCGGACGACCGCTGACCGTGCCTAGCGCATATTCCTGCCCGGTTCCCTGCTCCAGCGCCTGACGAAAATAGTCGCGGAAGCCATAGTCATAGCCCACGAAACTGAACGGCTGGTCCCAGTTCGAGGCCGCGATGGCCCGCCCCGACAGGTCCAGCAGATAGATGACGTTGCTTTGCGTTTCGTCCCGCAGCAGGTCCAGCTTGGCGGAGACCGCATCATCGGCAACGGCGTCGCCGCCCTGCAGCGCGTCGATCACCTGCTGATCGACCGCCAGCACCGCGGCCACCGCACGCTGCTGGTCCAGAAGACTGTCCAACGCCAGCGCCCGGGTTTGCGCGGCAACGGCGGCCGCATCGTCCAGCCGTGCCAAGGCCGCATCCCGTGTCAACCGATACGAGGCAAAAGGGATCATCAGCGCCGCGACCAGCAAAGCAAGGACCGCCACCCAGCGAAATGGCTGTCTCGAATCATCCGCCGCCGTGACCGCTGCCACGTTTGCCATCCGTCTGACGCCTCTGCCTGAACCTGTTTCGTTTTCCACATTAGCACCATCCGCTTGTGCGGAAAACCACACATGAAGCAGGCGACTCCAGCAGGGGAAAGCCATGAAATCAATGCATTGCAGCCATGCATTTCGCTTCTCGGCATTCGCGGCGTCCTGCCTATGCTGATCGTCACAGGATCGACACATGCAGGTCGGAGGAGACCAGATGCAGTTCAACACCGCCGCGCAGGCCCATGCGCCCGCTCCCAAACCCTTTTACGCCCATCTTTATGTGCAGGTCATTTTCGCCATCGTTCTTGGCGCCATGATCGGCCATTTCTACCCCCAGACCGGCGAAGCGCTGAAGCCGCTTGGCGACGCATTCATCAAGCTGGTCAAGATGATCATCGCCCCGGTCATCTTCCTGACCATCGTGACCGGTCTTGCCGGCATGGGCACGCTGCGCGGCGTCGGCTCGGTCGTCGGCAAGGCCTTTGCCTATTTCCTGACCTTCTCGACCCTGGCCCTGATCGTGGGCCTGATCGTGGCCAACGTGATTCAGCCCGGCCGCGGGATGAACATCGACCCCGCCACGCTGGATGCTAGCACCATCAGCACCTATGCCGAAAAGGCGCATGAAACCTCGCTGACCGGGTTCCTCATGGACGTCATCCCGACGACGCTGGTTTCGGCCTTTGTCGAAGGCAACATCCTGCAGGTCCTGTTCGTCGCCATCCTGTTCGGCATCGGCATGATCATGATCGGCGACAAGGCACGCCCCGTGCTGAACGTCCTGGAGTCGGCCAGCTTTGCCATCTTCCGCGTCGTCGATATCCTGATGAAGGCCGCTCCCATCGGCGCCTTTGGCGCCTTTGCCTTCACCATCGGCAAGTACGGCATCGGATCGGTCGTGAACCTGGCAGCCCTGGTCGGCACGTTCTACCTGACCTCCGCAGTTTTCGTGATCGTGGTCCTGGGCACCGTCTGCATGGTCAACGGCTTCTCGATCTTCAAGCTGATCTCGTATCTCAAGGCCGAGATCCTGCTGGTTCTGGGCACCTCTTCCTCGGAATCCGCCCTGCCTTCGCTGATGGAAAAGATGGAAAAGGCCGGCTGCGCCCGCCCCGTGGTGGGTCTGGTCGTGCCGACGGGCTATTCCTTCAACCTGGACGGCACCAACATCTACATGACACTGGCCGCCCTGTTCATCGCCCAGGCTACCAACACGGACCTGTCGCTGCAACAGCAGGTCCTGCTGCTGCTGGTTGCCATGCTGTCGTCCAAAGGTGCCGCGGGCGTCACCGGCGCCGGTTTCATCACGCTGGCGGCCACCCTGTCGGTGGTGCCGACAGTTCCGGTTGCCGGCATGGCGCTGATCCTGGGCGTCGACCGCTTCATGTCGGAATGCCGCTCGGTCACGAACTTCATCGGCAATGCCGTGGCAACCGTGGTGGTCAGCCGCTGGCAGGGCGCGCTGGACCGCGACCAGTTCAATGCCGCGCTGGAGGGCCGTCCCGTCGGCAGCGCCGCGCCTGTGGGGGATCTGTCTCTCGCTCCCGCCGGCCTGCATCTAGGTGAACGCAGCGCCGACTGAAGACAGCGACCGCAACGAGTAAAGGCGCCGGCACAACCGGCGCCTTTGGCATGCGCGCTCTCCTTTCGTCAGGCAATGCATCCGTTGCTGCCGCGACCGTTCCCGCAAAAGATGCCGTCACGGCCATTGCACCGGTCGCTGAACCACCATCACCGAAGGAAGTTACATTCCCGACGAAAAGGCCATGTCGCATCCCTTTGCGTGATGACAAGGCCCTCTTTGGACAACAAAACGACGCATTCGGCACTGACAGCTGGGTGCGGATCACGAGGCATTGCGGAGAGCTAACACGATGACACGAGCGGGAAAACTTGTCTCCAGCCGCAATGCGGCACGTGCGCTTTGGGACTCGGTGCGCACCAGCCTGTGGTTTCTTCCCGCCATCCTGGCTGTCATTGCCCCGGCTCTGACCTTTGGCGCACTGCGGATGGACGACTGGCTGGGTCAGGGACCGGACAACAGCTTTTTCCCCATGATCTATGTCAGCGACCCCGGCCAGGCGCGCGACCTGCTGTCGACGATCCTGACATCGATCATAACGATGGCCAGCCTGGTGTTCTCGATCACCATGGTCGTTCTGACCCTCGCCGCGGGTCAGTTCGGGCCACGGCTGGTCCGCAACTTCATGGGGCGCCTGCAGACGCAGTTCGTGCTGGGCACCTTCGTGATGACCATCCTGTATTGCCTGCTGCTGCTGGCCTCCATTGGTCCGGGGGGCAACGAGGATTCCAATGCCTATCTGTCGGTCACGATCGCGATCGGTCTGACGGTCGTCAGCGTCGTCCTGCTGATCCTTTATATCCATGAACTGGCGACCTCGATCATGTCGGAAACGCTGATCGAGGCTGTCGGACGTGAGCTGGACCAAGGCGTCCGTGAACTGCCTCCGCTGGACCGGACCGACGATCCCGAACAGGCACTGCCCGACGACTTCGACCAAAAGGCCGCGCTTTCAGATATCGGAACATCGGGATATGTTCAGGCCATCGAGTTCCAGCGGATCGTCGATGCGGCACAGGCCCATGACGTCCTGATCGGCCTGTACCTGCGGGCAGGCGATTTCGCCATCCGGAACGGCAGGGCATTCGGCATCTATCCTGCCGAACGCGCCACGCCCGAACTTGCGGCCCTGGTTTCCGGGTCGATCACGCTGGGAACCCACCGAACGCCCGTGCAGGATCTCGAATTCTCGATCCGCCACCTGGTCGAGGTTGCCGTGCGGGCATTGTCTCCGGGCATCAATGATCCCTACACCGCCGTTTCGGTCATCCACCGGCTGTCGGCATCCTGGCCTCACATGATGGAGCGGTCGGTTCCTCCCGGCGTCTTTTACGATGACAATGCTTGTTTGCGGCTGATCTGTCCCCGTTCCACCCATGCTGGCCTGCTGAATGCGTCGTTCAGCCAGATCCGCCAGAATGGCGCCGACAAGCCGCTCATCCTCATTCACCTGCTGAAAGCGTTCAGGGCCATGAGCTATTGCGTTCGTTCCGACGAACAGCGCGAAGCGCTGAGGGACCAGGTTCACGCCATTCTCGAAGACGCGCGCCGCGAGGTTTCCAACCAAGCCGACCTCAAGGATGTGGAGCAGCATGCCGAATGGGCGATGGACGCCCTAGAGCCATGCACCGTGCGGCATCAGGCCTGACCATTCCGCCGTTCCAGCGCAGTCCATGATCCGCCACCCATTCTGACCAAAACCAGCCTGCTCCAGGCGGATGAAATGGTGTTTCCCGTCACGGCGGCTGCGTTGCGCAGGGATCGCTGGTCATTCGGATCGAGGTGACGTGGGCACGGCGGCGGCGATGTCGGAACCATGCCGGCTCGCGGACCCGCAGGACGGGGGGCCAGAAGGTCTGCGCCGAAGACGGGATCGCGACCGGCGGCGCCCGGAACATCCGTCCCGGTGGTCAGGCGCCGGGTCAGTTCGGCGGGGGACAGGTCTGACTCGGTCCGCAGCCACAGCGCCGCCGCCGTCACGAAGGGCGCGGCATAGGAGGTTCCCGTCCTGGTCCGCGCGCCCTCGACCGATGCGGCGGTCCAGACATCAACCCCCGGTGCAGACAGGTCCACATGCGGCCCGCCCCCCGCACGGCGATAAACCTGCTTGCGCCGGTCGACAACGGTGACCGCCAGCACATCGTCATAAGCCCCGGGATAGGCCGGGGCCGCACGCGGACCTGCATTGCCCGCTGCCGCAATGATCAGGATGTCGCGCGCGACCAGCGCCTCGATCTGCCGGGCCAGCGCGTCACTGGGCGGACCGGCCAAGGACAGGTTGATCAGTTGCACGTCCTGCCCCGCCAGCCAGTCCAGAGCTGTGATGAGGGCAAAGGCATCACTGCGCTGGTCACCCCTGATGCGGACAAAGGCATCGACCGCCACCAGCTCGGCCCCGGGCACCAGTCCCGGGCTGCGGCTGGCCGGGTCCCCGACCAGCAGCGCCACTAACGCCGTTCCGTGCGCTGCATCCGATGCGGTGCCCTGATCCCGCGCCGCTGCCGGATCGAGGCTGTGCAGCCGCAGCCGCGCCTCCGCGAAGGTCGCATGAGCGGCATTGACACCCGTGTCTACCATTCCGATCCGGGGCAGGCCGCCGCAGGTCGCGGCAGGAGGCCAGCCGATGACCTGCCGGACCAGGCACAGCCCGCCGGAACAGGGTACCCCTGCGGCCGCGCCCTGTTCGGTTCGATAATGATGGTTGAAGTCCGCAGTGGCAGCGCCTGCCCGAACAACCGTCCGTGCCGCCTCCAGTGTCAGCCGTTCGGGATTGCGCAGCCGGTGCAGGCTGTCTCCGCCCGACAGCGCACGCCGCTCGACCTGCTTAAATCCTTGGGCCGCAAGCAGCGCCAGATCGGCCTCCGACAGAGCGCGCGCGATGATCTCGTTCGGCACGCTGCGGCAGCGGCACTGGTGCGACCGCCGCCCGTCGGGGCTGAACCCGCACCGGGCGGTCATCGTCGTCGCCGTCATCATCGTGGTCATCCGCCGCCTGCGCAATCAGTGTCAGCCCGTCCGGATGCAGGCACGGCTGCAGCGGCACCATCAGCGCGGCCAGCAGCAGGAAAAGAGCAAATCTGCTTATCGGAGTCTCAGTCGGATATGGTGTCTGGGCAACGACGTCCGATGCTTTCCATTATCCCCGAGAAAAATGCGGCAGAGGCCAGGCACAGCTCATGGATGCGGCATTTGGCGAGGCCTTGATCCGACTTCTGCCCCATCTGCGCCGTTATGCCCTGTCCTTGGCGCGGCGACCGGACTTGGCGGATGACTTGGTCCAGACAACGGTCGAATGTGCCATTTTCCATGCGGCCAGTCACGATCCGGCGCAACGGCTGCAGCCCTGGCTGTTCCGGATCACCCGCAATGCCTTTATCGACGTGACCCGCCAGCGGACCAAAGGGACGCGCGTGGATTTGGTCGAGAATCCCGACATCCTGTCCGCGGACGGCGTTGCCGTCACCGAGATGCGCCTGATGCTGCAGGCGACACAGGCGGCCATAGTCCGGCTGCCGGTCGATCAGGCCGAAGTCCTGACGCTGGTCTGCATCGATGGGCTCAGCCATGCCGAAGCGGCCGAAGTGCTTGGCGTGCCCAAGGGGACGGTCATGAGCCGCCTGTCGCGGGCAAGGGTGGCCCTAGCGGATGCTCTGGGAATAAAACGAAACCTGCCCTGTCAGTGTCAGAACAGCAGCCTGCGGCAAGGAAGGCGTAACGTGAGCATCGACGACATCACCTTGATGGCCTTGGCCGACGGAGAACTGGAGGCAGGCAAGGTACGCTCCGTCGAAGCCGCGATCGGAAATGATCCCGAAGCGCAGGAGCGGCTGGCCCGATTTCGTCGCACAAGAGACGTTCTGGAAACGCTGGCGCGCGAGGACGCTGCCGCCCATCCCGCCGACGCGGCGCTGATCGCACGCATCCGCGCCGCCAGCGTTCAGCGGCCTGTCCCGCACGGGCCGAATCTGACCCGGGCGCCTTGGGCGGCGCTGGCGGCCGGGCTGGTTCTGGCAGTTATGGGCCTTGGCTGGTGGCTGTTCGCGGACGACAGTGGGACCGAAGAACTGCAGGCGGCGCTGGCCAACCTGCCTTCGGGCCAAGGCACGCTACTGGAGGACGGCACCGACATGACGATGGTCGCCAGCTTCCGGACCGGCACCGGCTCCTTTTGCCGTGAAATTGAGACCTCACGCGAGGCAGATGCAGGGCTTTCGGTCTTTTGCCCTGATGATGCGTCAGCATTCTTCAAAGAACGCTTCGCTCTCGCGCTTGAGCCGGTCCTATCAGCCAGCCTCCGCAGAGACGGAGGCGCTGGACGCGTTTCTGGCCCAGATCGGCGCCAGTGCGCCTCTCTCGTCCGAAGACGAAGCCGCCGCCCTCGCCCCCTGATCCGCCGCAAAAGAAAGCGGGACGACCAGCCGCGCCACACGCATTTTCTTCCTGCCGCAGCATCGGCCACAAAAAATTGCAGTGCCGGAGAATAAACCCCCGAACCATGCGTTATCAGGGGGACAGGAGCACCACGCTGACGCACCTGTCCGGCCTCGCGGGGATCGGCGTCGATTTGCGAGCCTGCACTGCGGGACGCCTCATCTGGAACGGAGATCCTATCATGGCACGACTGATCGGCAACGACGACGACAACCGCCTGAACGGCACGAATGTGGCGGACCTCATCCATGGACGCTCGGGTGATGACCGCCTGCAGGGCTTCGCAGGCAATGACACCATCGATGGCGGCGAAGGGAATGACTTCATCTGGGCCGGCCTTGGCAGCAACCTGGTCTATGGGGGCGATGGCAACGACCGCATCTGGGCCAATGTCGGCAACGACCGGATCTTTGCCGGCGAGGGCAACGACGCCGTATGGGCGGGGGGCGGCAACAATCGCGTCATTGGCGGCGAAGGTGATGATACCCTCAACGCCGGCAACGGCCGAGACACGATCAACGGCGGAGAGGGCAATGACCGCATCTTCTCGAATGGCGGCAATGACATCCTGAGCGGAGGCGAAGGGGACGACCTGTTGGTGGCTGGCGGCGGCCATGACCGCTTGCGCGCGGGCGAGGGCAATGACACGCTGAATGGCGGGGCAGGCAATGACACCCTGACCGGTGGCGAAGGAGCAGACCGCTTTGTCTTCAATGGTGGACGGGACCGTGTCACCGACTTCGAGAATGGCGATGACCAGATCGACCTGTCCTTCTTTGGCAGGATCACGGGCTTTGGCAGCATCCGCGAGGTGGCAAGCCAGTAGGGCTCGGATGTCGTGATCAGCCTGGGTCAGAACAGCCTCGTCATCGAGGATTTCCGCCTCGGGCAGATGAACGCGGAAGACTTCCTCTGGTAACGCGACCGCGATCAGCGAACCTCGCTATCTGAAAAATCAGTTGGCTCGTACGGCCTGAAAACCTTGAGGCGAAGAACCTACGCCGATCGGGTTTTGCAGTTCGCCGATAATGCAAAAGCCCAAACCCTGCGTCATGATGATCGAAAACGATTGAGGTGGCGCACGGCAAGCGGCCGATTTTCTGGAGTTCGACCTACCTGCCGTGCCGTTGCTCGTGTCATGGCAGACTGATCAGGCTATGCATGAGCGACCGTTTCGGACGGTCCCGATGCGGCGGTTCAACTCGCCGCGTCTGCACCACCGGCTTCGATCTGCGATCGAAGAAAGCCACGCGGCGAATGCCTAACCGAGACAAGCAAAAGGCCCCGGCAGGAATCGACGGGGCCTTCTTTCCAACTTTGTAGGGCGCTCAGGCGGCGTGTTTGATCTGCAAGGCAGATGCCGCCTGTGCCGCCAGTTCAAAGCTGCGCAGGCGCGCCTTGTGGTCGTGGATCTGGCCCGTCAGGATCAGTTCGTCAGGACGATAGGTTTCGACAAGCTGCGCAAGTTGATCCTGAACCTCGGACTGGCTGCCCACGGCGCTGATCCGCAATGCGCGGTCCACGGCCTGCCGGACGGAGGCGCCGATCTCGGCATCGATGTCCCGAACCGGGGCCGGCAGCTTGCCCGGCATGCCCGTCCGCAACCGCGCGAAGGCCAGCTGCATCGTGGTACGCAGATAGGCAGCCTCGCCCGGATCATCGGCGGCAAAGACATTGGCGGCCAAAATGGCATAAGGTTTCTGCCCCCAGGGCGAAGGACGGAACCGCTCGCGGTAAAGCTGCAAGGCACGCTCAAGCTCGTCAGGGGCGAAGTGGCTGGCAAAGGCATAGGGCAGGCCCAGATGCGCCGCCAACTGTGCACCAAAGAGGCTGCTGCCCAAAATCCAGACCGGCACGTTCGTGTCCTCGCCCGGCAGGGCCCGCACGGCCGCGGCGGGACGTTCGGGACCCAAGTAATCCAGAAGCTCGACCACATCCTGCGGAAAGGTGTCCGCCATCGGATCCCGGCGCAGGGCGCGGATCACTGCTCCGTCGCCCCCGGGTGCACGGCCCAGTCCCAGGTCGATGCGATCCGGAAAGGCGGTGGCCAGGGTGCCAAAGGCTTCGGCCACGGTCAGGGGCGCGTGGTTGGGCAGCATGATGCCGCCCGCGCCCACGCGAATGGTGCGGGTCGCCTGTGCCACCAGCCCGATCAGGACGGCCGTCGCGGCACTGGCGATCCCCGGCATGTTGTGGTGCTCGGCCAGCCAGAACCGGTGATAGCCCCAGCCCTCGGCATGGCGGGCAAGGTCGATCGTGTTGCGAATGGCATCCTGTGCCGTGCTGCCCTCAGGCACCGGCGACAGGTCAAGGAGGGAGTATGGAAGATGCTGTGTCATGAACAGGATCTAGGCGGCCCGCCCGTTATTGCAATGACACAGCGTTTTTCACAGGTCAAATATCGCCGGGACCCGACGGCTTTCGCGAAGGGTCCCTTCCCTTCAGGACATCCGGCGCAGATAGGTCCAGGTCGGCACGCGGGCGTCGCGGGCCACGGACCAGCTTTCGGCATCGCCCAGATACACGAAGCCGCAGTTGGTCAGCACACGAGCCGATCCCGGATTGTCCTGAAACGCTTCGGCGAACAGCGTCCGCGCGCCATGCGGATTGGCCGCCACGATTGCCGCGACAGCCTCGGTCGCAAAGCCCGTGTTCCAGAAGCCGGCACCGATCCAGAAGCCCAGTTCGGATTGGTCACCCTCCATGCGGGTCAGGGAGACAACGCCCAGCAGTTCGGCCAGCTTGTGCTGGGATCCGTCAATGGCCCAGACGTCCTCGGTGCGGTCCGCGGCCAGCGCACGCGCGACAAAGCTCTCGGAAGCGCCCTTGGGCAGCGGGTGCGGAATGGCACGCGTTCCCTCGGCGACACGCCGATCAGCGGTGTAATGGGCGATCATCCCGGCGTCCGACGGACGCAGCGGGCGCAGAACGAACCGTTCCGTCGGAATCACGGGCTGACGCGACATGGCCGCGTCGTCGGTCCTGAGGTCATCCAGACGGTTTCCCTCTCTCATCGGTGCAGACATCACCATGTTCCCTCCCCGGAAAATGGTCGGACAATGAAAACAACAAAACGGTTTGGGGGACCGGCTTGCACCGATCCCCCTTAACATCGAAACGTTACGCTCGGGTTACTCGGCTGCTTCGAGGCTGGCAGGAACTACCGAAATGAACGTGCGGCCCTTGAGGCCTTTCTTGAAGGTGACGTGGCCGTCGGTCAGCGCGAACAGGGTGTGATCCTTGCCCATGCCGACATTCGTGCCCGGCCACCAGGTGGTGCCGCGCTGCCGAGCAATGATGTTGCCCGCGATGGCGGCTTGGCCGCCGAACAGCTTCACGCCAAGGCGGCGGCCGGCAGAATCGCGACCGTTGCGGGAGGAACCGCCTGCTTTCTTATGTGCCATGGGTCGTTCTCCTTAGGCTTCAGCGGCGTCTTGGGCCGGTTGTTTCGTGCGCGCGCCGGTGGCAACCTTGACGCCGGTATTGTCGGCGCCCTGCTCCAGCACGTCGGTGACGCGCAGCAGCGTCAGCTGCTGACGATGACCGCGGGTCCGCTGCGAGCTGTGCTTGCGGCGACGCTTGACATAGGTGATGACCTTGTCGGCCTTGATCTGGTCGATCACTTCGGCCTGCACGCAGGCGCCGGCGACCAGCGGAGCACCCAAGGTGCTGCCGACCATCAGGACATCATTGAACTGGACAGTTTCGCCAGCCGCGGCATTCAGCTTTTCGACGCGCAGGACATCGCCTGCCTGCACCTTGTACTGCTTGCCGCCAGTTTTCAGAACCGCGAACATCGCTTTCTTCCTTCAACAACCGCGTCCTGCGGCCCCGGTCTTGACCGGAGTTCCCGGGATGAACCCGCCTTCGGACAGCGCACCCTTGCATCGGGTGTCATGAAAAACAATTGACCAGCCTGGGGCGCATGCCCCGCCGGTGGGCTGCATGTGGCCTATCCGGGCCTGCAAGTCAAGCCCCGCCACGATGGCTGCGGAACCCGAAGCCCCCGGCCCTGCTTGTATCCTGCCAGCCACAGGACGTCATATCCCCATGCAACGCTTCAGCTGTCCGCAATGCGGCTCGCGCGCCTATTTCCACAATCTTTCCTGCACCTGCGGGGCCGAACTTGTCTACGACCCGGAAGCGATGGCCATGACCGTCGGGGTGCCGACCTGCTCCAACCGGACGGCGATCGGATGCAACTGGCGCTCGGCCTCGTCCGGTGCGCTCTGCCGGTCCTGTGCAATGTCGCAGGTCGTGCCGGTCATGCATGTGGGCGACAACCAGCGGCTGCTTGCGGGGGCGGAGCGGGCCAAGCGATGGGTTCTGGCCAACCTGTCGCATTGGGGCTGGTTCACCGAGGCCGATCCGGGCCGTCGCCCGCGTTTCCTGATGCTGTCCGAGGACACCGGCGGCCGCACACAGAAGATCACCATGGGCCACGCGGCGGGCGAGATCACCATCAACGTGACCGAGGCGGACGAGCTGATCCGCCTCCAGCGGCAGCGTGACATGGGGGAACAATACCGGTCGATGGTGGGCCATTTCCGGCACGAACTGGCGCATTTCCTGTTCGACCGCCTGTCCGCCTCGGGCGATTTCCAGCCAGCCTTCCGGCAGATATTCGGGGACGAGCGCGCCAACTATGCCGAGGCCCTGCGCCGCCATTACGCCCAGCCCCGAGAGCCGGGAGACGACTTCATCACCAGCTATGCCACCGCCCATCCGCACGAAGACTGGGCGGAAACGGTGGCCCACCTGCTGCATCTGGTCGATGTCGCGGACAGTTTCGTCAGCACGGGCCTGACCATGCCGGGCGTTCCCGCCGACTTCCGGCCCTATGACGAGGCCGGCACATACCGGCTGATGAACATCGCGGCCGAGGTGATCATTGCCGTGAACGACATCAACCGCGCGCTGGACAACGGCGACCTGTACCCGTTTGTGCTGACGCCTCCGGTACGCGACAAGATCGCCTTTGCCCATGGCTGGCTGCGCGAACACCTGTCGCGCGGCGCCTGATCAGCCGGCCTTTTCCTCCAGCAGCAGCCATTCCTCCTCGGCATCGGCCAAGGCGGCCTGGCGCTCGCTCAGGGCAAGGCTGGCCTTCTGGAACTTGGCCGGGGCTGTCGTGAACAGATCGGGCTCAGACAGGAACTCGGACAGCTTGGCAATCTCGGCCTCCAGCCGCGCGATGATGCCGGGCAGCGCCTCCAGCCGGTGCTTTTCGGTAAAGCTGAGACCCGAACGCGCTTCCTTGGGCTTTTCGGCCGTGGCGGGCGCGGTCCGGGCAGAGGCGGCCTGCGGCTCCACCTCCTCGACCTGCCCGCGCTGCGCCTGATAATCGCTCCAGCCGCCGGCATAAACAGTGGCACGCCCGTCACCCTCCATCGCGACCGTTGTGTCGGCCACACGGTCGATGAAGTCGCGGTCGTGGCTGACCAGCAGCACGGTCCCGTCATATTCGCCCAGCAGATCCTGCAACAGGTCCAGCGTCTCGACATCCAGATCGTTGGTCGGTTCGTCCATCACCAGCAGGTTCGAGGGCCGGGCCATCAGCCGCGCCAGCAGCAGACGCGCCTTTTCGCCTCCTGACAGGCTGCGCACGGGCGCCCGCGCCTGCGCATCGTCGAACAGGAAATCCTTGAGATAGGCCACGACATGCTTGGGCGTGCCGCGCACCATCACCTGATCCGCACGTCCAGACACCCGCATGTCGGGATCGCCGGTCAACGATTCCCACAGCGTCTGGTCCGGGTTCAGCGCCGCCCGCGCCTGGTCAAAGACCGCGATTTCCAGATTGGTGCCCAGCGTCACCGCTCCCTCGTCAGGTGCGATCTCTCCGGTCAGCATCTTGATCAGCGTCGTCTTGCCCGCGCCGTTCGGGCCCACAAACGCGATGCGGTCACCCCGCTGGATGCGCAAATCGAACGGCCGCAGGATCATCCGGTCACCAAAGGACTTGGTGACCCCCTTGGCCTCGATCACCTTCTTGCCGGATTGCGGCCCGGAATCCAGCGCCATCGCGGCCGTGCCTTGGCGGCGGATCTGCGCGCTGCGCTCGTCGCGCAATGCCGCCAGGGCACGCACGCGCCCTTGGTTGCGCTTGCGCCGCGCGCTGATCCCTTCGACGGCCCAGCGCGCCTCGGCCTTGATCTTGCGATCCAGCTTGTGGCGGGCGTCATCCTCGGCGGCCCATGTGGCCTCGCGCCAGTCTTCGAAACCCTCGAAGCCGCGCTCCTGCCGGCGGACCTGGCCGCGGTCGATCCACAGCGTCGCCCTGGTCAGGCGGCGCAGAAAGGCACGGTCGTGGCTGATCAGCACAAATCCCGCGCGGGTCTGGGACAGATGCTCTTCCAGCCAACCGATGGCCTGGATGTCCAGATGGTTCGTCGGTTCGTCCAGCAGCATCAGCTCGGGCGCCTGTGCCAACAGGCGCGCCAGGGCCGCGCGCCGCCGCTCTCCTCCGGATGCAGTCGCCACGGGACGGTCGGGGTCGAACTTCAGCCCCTCGGCGGCCATGTCGACGCGGTAACCCTCGCCTTCGGGCAGGCCGTCGCGGGCAAAGTCGCCCAGCGTGTCAAAGCCCGACAGGTCCGGGTCCTGCTCCATGTATCCGGTCGAAACGCCGGCCGACAGGACGACCTCGCCCCGGTCGGGTTCGACGAATCCGGCCATGACCTTCATCAGCGTCGATTTGCCCGACCCGTTGCGCCCGACCAGCGCGACGCGGTCGCCCGGCTGGACGGTCAGCGACAGTCCGTCAAAGATGGGATCGCCGCCATAGGTCAGCGAGATTTCGGAGAGTTGCAAAAGGGGTGTGCGTGCCATGATGGCGCCCTAGCCTGCGGCCGCAGGGCGGTCAATCCGTCCCGCATCACAAGCCGACATGGAAATGATTGACAAGTTTTCTCGGAATTGCCAAAACCCGATGAAATTCTGACCAAAGGAGTCAAAATGCGTCCTCTGATCCTTGCCGCGCTGATGGGTGCCACCGCAATGCCCGCCCTGGCCCAGGAGGTGAACGTTTATTCCCACCGCCAGCCTGAACTGATCCAGCCTTTGATCGACGCCTTCACCGCGGAAACCGGGATCGACGTGAACGTGGCCTTTGTCGACAAGGGCATGGTTGAGCGTCTGCAGGCCGAGGGCAGCCGGTCGCCCGCCGACCTGGTGCTGACGGTGGACGTGGCGCGCTTGGGTGAGGTCAAGGACGCAGGCGTCCTGCAGGCGGTCGAGGACGAGGCACTGGACGTCATCCCGGCCGAACTGCGCGACGACGAGAACCAGTGGTTCGCACTGACCACCCGCGCCCGCATCGTCTACGCCAGCAAGGATCGCGTGGCCGATGGCGACGTGACCACCTATGAGGATCTGGCCGATCCGAAGTGGAAGGGCCGCATCTGCACCCGCAGCTTCACCAACGACTACAACGTCGCGCTGACCGCTGCCTTCCTGGCCCATCACGGCGAGGAAGAAACGGTGGCATGGCTGGAAGGCCTCAAGTCGAACCTGGCCAAGAGCCCCGAAGGCGGCGACCGTGACCAGGTGAAGTCGATCTGGGCCGGCGAATGCGACATCAGCATCGGCAACACCTATTACATGGGCGCGATGCTGAAGGATCCCGAGCAAAAGGAATGGGCGGAATCCGTTCGCATCGTCTTCCCGACCTTTCAGGATGGCGGCACCCATGTGAACGTTTCGGGAATGGCGATGACCAGCGCGGCGCCAAACCGCGACGAAGCCCTGCAGCTGATGCAGTTCCTGGTCAGCGACGAGGCGCAGCGCATTTATGCCGAAACCAACAACGAGTTTCCGGTCAAGGAAGGGGTCGAACGCTCCGAACTGGTGGCAAGCTGGGGTGACTTCACGCCCGACAGCCTGACCCTGGCCAAGATTTCGGACCTGCGCCCGCAGGCTCTGGACCTGATCGAGCGCGTCAACTTCGACGGCTGATCGGATCAGGGGGTGCGGAGGCCAGCCCCTGCACCCGGATTTGTCAACAAGATGAAGGGCGCAGGCAATGGCTTGCGCCTTTTTGCATGATGCGCAAATGTCGCGCAAACACAGGCAGGCAGATCATGGCGCACAGAATCATCATCGATACCGATCCCGGTCAGGACGACGCCGTGGCCATCCTTCTGGCACTCGCCTCGCCCGAAATCGACGTGTTGGGCGTTGTTGCCGTTGCGGGCAACGTGCCCCTGGATCTGACCCAGGTGAATGCCCGAAAGGTGGTGGAACTGGCGGGCCGGACCGATGTGCCGGTCTTTGCGGGCTGCGACCGGCCCTTGACGCGTTCCCTGACCACGGCCGAGCATGTGCACGGCAAGACGGGCCTTGACGGCATCGACCTGCCCGACCCCACGCTGCCGCTGCAGGAACAGCACGGCGTCGAGTTCATCATCCAGACCCTGCGGAACGAACCTGCGGGGTCCGTCACCCTTGTTCCCATCGGCCCGCTGACCAACATCGCCGAGGCGTTTCGCCGCGCCCCTGACATCATCGGCCGCGTGCAGCGGATCGTGCTGATGGGGGGCGCCTATTTCGAGGTGGGCAACATCACGCCGGCCGCCGAATTCAACATCTATGTCGACCCTGAAGCCGCAGCCGAAGTCTTTACTGCGGGCGTGCCACTGGTCGTCATGCCGCTTGACGTGACCCACAAGGCGTTGACCAGCCGCGAATGGATCGATGCGCTGCGTGCCCTGCCGGGGCGCTGCGGTGCCGCGGTGGCTGGCTGGACCGACTTTTTCGAGCGCTTCGACAAGGAAAAATACGGCAGCCTGGGGGCCCCTCTGCACGACCCCTGTACGATTGCCTGGCTGCTGTCACCAGACCTGTTCAAGGGGCGCGAGATCAATGTCGAGATCGAGACGGAAGGACGGTGGACCAGCGGCATGACGGTCGCGGACTGGTGGCGCGTCAGCGGCCGGGCGCCGAATGCACTGTTCATCAACGATGTCGACCGCGACGCTCTATTCGCCCTGCTCAGCGACCGGATCGCCCGACTGCCCTGACGGCATCGTTTCCTTGGCTTCGGGCAAGGCCACGGCGCCCGCCCCGTCGCCCACCCGCTCGTTCAAGGCCTCGATCAAGTCGTCGGTGACGTCGATGACGTCGAGCGAGACGAACACGGTGCGCCGGTCCAGAACCGCCACCGCGCCCCGTTCCTGCATCACCTGTCCCATCACCGGCAGGGCGGCGCGAAAGAACGCGGCGCGGTCTGCATCGGCCCAGGCGTTCAGGTCCTGCACGGCCTGGGCCCGTTCCCGGCGTATCTCGGTGGCGCGAATGTCAAAGCTTTCGGCCATGCGCCGGAATTCGGCGGCATCCAGCGTCGCCCGCTGTTCGGTCAGTTGCGCCTCTTCGGCCGAAAGAAGCTCGGTCAGACGCTCATTCTCGGCCGCGATGACCTCGCCCTCTTCCTCCAGTTGCGCTTGGAGGCGCTTGCCCCATTCGGAAGAAAGGTAAAGGGTGTCCTGGTCCAGCGTCAGCAGGGGCGATGCCTGCACGGCGCCGGGCGAGGCAATGGTGTTGTTGGGCAACGGTACCGCCGGCGGCACGGGCTCAATCCCCGGAATGTCAGGGGAAAGGGCATCCCCGCCTTGCTGGGCCCCGGCGGGCAGCGCCAAGGACAGCAGCAGGCCAAGAACGCTTGCCGTCCGGATCATCAGAACTGCGTCTGGATGGTCAGGTCGAAGTTCTGCTCCAGGTCGTAATCTTCCTTGCGCACGGCTTTGGAGAAGTTGAAGCGCAACGGCCCGATCGGCGTGGTCCAGAAGATCGAGGCGCCAACGGCCGCACGGACATACATGCTGTCGTCCACTGCCACCCCATCCGTACCGATACGCTGGTCCAGCCCCCAGAGTGACCCGACATCGGCAAAAAGTCCGCCGGATATGCCGTATTCCTCGGGCAGGCCTACGGGGAACTGTGCTTCGGCGCGTGCCGCCCAGTAATAGTTGCCGCCAAGCGCGTCCTCGTTTTCGGCCGCCAGATCACGCGGGCCCAGGCCGTTAGACTCGAATCCGCGGACACGGTTGCCGGTGCGGAAACGGTCCAGGATCCAGGTCGAATAATCTCCATAAGCATTGATGGCTCCGGCCTCGAATTCGCCCCGCAGGGTGACCTCGTCGCGCCAGGCCGTGCTCTCGACGCCGGCCAGCATGGTGCTGGTCACCGTCTTGGTGTCCCCGCCCGCGCCCGCGATGTCCTGCGAGAAGCGGAACCGATAGGCCGTCAGCGGGTCCAGCCCAGTGCGGCGCGAATCCCAGTTGAAGCTGTAACCGAAGGCCGAGGTGATGCGTGTTCCTTCCTCGGCAATCAGCAGCGCCGAACTGTCCTCTGGCACGCTGCTCAGGGCGTCCTCGGCAATGCGATAGCGCAGCTCCAGCCGGGCGTTCTCGGACACGGGAAACTCGATCGACGGCTGCACCCGGATCGAGCGGGTGTCATAGTCCGAATTCAGGCTCTCGGTCTCGTTGTAGTTGGCGGCAAAGCCGAAGCGCAGGTCCCGGCCCAGGAAAAAGGGCTCGATGAAGTTGATGCCAGCCGCCCTGTCGCCACTGGCAGTCGAGATCTGCAACCCCAGCGTCTGCCCGCGCCCCAAGAAATTCTGTTCCGTCAGCGATGCGTTGAGGCCGATGCCCGAATTGACGCCGTAAGACGCACCGAAAGACAGCGATCCGGTTGGCTGCTCCTCGACGGCGACGCCGACGATGACCTGGTCGGGACCGCTGCCCTGACGCGTCTCGACCTGCGCATCGCCGAAATAACCGAGCGCCCGGATGCGTTCGGCCGAGTTGCGAATTTCGCGCGGGTTGAAGGGATCACCCTCGACCGAGTTGAACTGGCGGCGGATCACCTCGTCCAGCGTCGTGGTGTTGCCCTCGATGTCGATGCGCTCCACAAAGATCCGCTGTCCGCGGGTCAGGGCATAGACCAGGTCCAGCGTCTGGTTCTGGGGGTTGCGGGTGATGCGCGGCTCGATGTTGACGAAATTCAGTCCCCGCTGCAGGGCCACCGTCTCCATCCGGCGGATGGTGGTGTCCACGGAGGACGGGTTGTAGACCTCGCCCCGGCGCACCCGGTTCTGTTCCGCAAAGACTGCCGCATCGACGCCGGGGATCTCGGAAATCGTCTCGACCCGGCCAAAGCGGTAACGCGGCCCTTCCTGGATGTTGAAGGTGATGAAGAACGCGTCGCGTTCGCGCGCGATCTCGGGCGCGATGGCCTGAACCTTGAAATCGGCATAACCGCGCGACCGGTAGAAATCGGTCAACAGGCGCTCGTCCAGCGGGATCCGTTCGGGCGCAAAGGTGTCGCGGCGGATGAAGGTGCGTAACAGGCCCGCCTGCTTGGTCTGCAGGACGTTGCGCAACCGGCGGTCCGAAAAGGCGCGGTTGCCGG
>NZ_JBKGUN010000064.1:0-4012 GCF_046462195.1 Paracoccus sp. (in: a-proteobacteria)
TTGTTTCCAGAGCATCTTGCCATCGCTTAGCGTTCTCAACCATTGGTGAGAGATCGATGCCGTAAGCTTCAGCCGCACCGCTCTCAGGGTCTCGAGTGCAGTAGCGTTTGCCGTTGGGGCTGCTTTGACGTCGGACGATTTCTGCATCCGCCAGTTCTTTGATGTGTCGGCGAATTGTCTTTTCACTCAGGCCAGCAAGACGGCGTTGCAATTCGCTGTTCGATGCAAAACAGATCATTCCTCTCCGCGGCTTCAGGCAACTGATGAGGGCAGCAAGCGTCTGTATAACCTTTGGTTTTATTCTAAGTTCTGGGGCTGCATCACGGATAGTACGATAGATCGACCACACGTCCTCTGCTGTGCCGTTTGGCATCAAGTTATCCCTCGCCGGCGCAAACACCGACGGCTTATGGTTTTGAAATGACATCTTGCATTCGCGGGGCAGGCCGTCGATCCCGTTTGGCACCAAGCTTAACCGCAACTGAAGTTAAACTGCGGACAAAAACTCTCCGACAACCGAATCGGCTTCTTGACGGAGCAGTACGGAGGCGCTAAATCTGAAAGTGCGAATGACAGATTAAGGCTCTCCGAGGGTGACTTCGGGGGGCTATTTTTTATGTACCGGCCTTCCTGGTGCGCTCCTTCTTTCTACTCTGGTTGACTGAATGAGGGGGGCGCTCAGCCGCTCCCTCGGGCTTCCGTCCAGCGCTTGTGGAGTTCCGCGATGACATCATTCGCGTTTTCGTCAAGCCACTGTCCGAATTGCGATTGGTGTCTTAAAGAGACACTAAAGGTCACACTACGGCCGGTCTTTTTTACGGTCCCAATATGGCGGCCTTCAATTTCTAAGAGGCGGTGAGGCCGACCCGGTTCATCTTCCGCCGCTGTGACACCTGTCACACAACTTTGCTGCAATGCAGCAAAGTTGCGCTGCAGTGCAGCGTCTGCCGAGGCCTTGCGTGCTTTGGCAATTATTTGCTCAAAACGATCAGCTCCAGTTACTGCGCCGTCGCCACTTGCAGGGATGAAACTCACGAGGTCTAAGCCTTCGTCTCTTGTGTAACGTGCCAGTTCCGTCCACAGAGTTCGGCCAATCTCATGTGCGGCACCTATGTATCGGATAACGTCCAATGGAACATTGTCGACGATCGTCTTCATCTTCGAGACTGCTGTCCTGTCGATGCCGAGAGCGTCCTGAATAACCTCTGGAAGATAATTCGCGTCGCGCAATTCTCGAGCGAAAAGAGCTTTTTCGATGTAGGATGGGTCTACCCGAAGGTTGTTCTCCTGACCTTGAGCGAGGACTGCGGCATCGTCGTCCAAGGTGCGTACAATTGCCTTCACCCTGTAGTCCGGACCTAATGTGCGAACGGCCGCCAGCCTCCGCCGGCCGTATACGATTTTGTATCGTTCGGTGGTGCCAGAAGGGCGCACAAGAATCGGAACCTGCTGTCCATGGGTTCTGATACTTTCTGCTAACGCGGCGATGCTTTCCGGGTCCAAACCAAGCCTATCCGCAGGCCCATCAGACAGAATTACTGCGGGATCGAGGTCGCGTATCGAGTTTGCTGTGAGTTCCAAGATCCCGCCGGCAAGTGCCTGCGCGCTTCGTGCACGTGAGCGTCCCGTAAAAGGAGGCGCGCTCTCGACATCGTCCGGACTTTTACGCGGCTCCAGAGCAGGATCGTCATCGATGCCAAGAGGCATACCACCAAACAATTTCCGTCCCATCAGCGCCCCCAGACTTGGTGAATGATACCTTCAATCTCCCGCCCAACAGCGTTCATGCTACCGATAGCTCGGTCCAGTGTGCTCTTAACAAGTTGCTTGGGATCAACCTCATAAATGGTTTGATGCGCCATTCCTGCGTCCGAAAACGCTGTCGACTTGAGCATCGGGTTGATCAGAACTTGAGATCCTAGGAGGTGGCGCAGATACCCGGCCATTTGATTTTGCGGACCGTCGGATGGCTCAAAGCGCGTGACGAGGAACTTGACAAAGCTCCAGCTGTGCACCTTTGAGGATTTTCCACGGATTGCCTGCATCGTATCCGTCGCGAGCTTTAGAAACTGAGACATTGAGGCGATGTCGAGCATCCCTGGAACGACGGTCACAAGTAGACCTGTGGATGCTGTGATTGCTGTTAGTGTGGTGAATCCAAGTTGTGGCGGACAGTCAATGAGCACGATGTCGTAATCGTCCTGTACCTCCGCTAGCTTCTCCGCAAGTCGTGCAGCAAAGATCGTATGGGATGTCTTGCCCATAGCATTGGTGTTTAATGCATAGGCAGTTGTTGTCTCATACTCTGCCAATTCCAAACTAGCGGGAGCGATATGGAGGTTGTGGAAGTAGGTCTTCCGTATGACCTCGCGCATACCAGCTCGACGCACACCATCCGAAAGGTTTTCGTAGCACAATGCATCGTAGATCGTGAGTTCCTCTGGAGCCTCAAAGTCGAGCTCAGGGCGGAAGCCAAAGAAGGTGGAGAGGCTGGCTTGAGGATCAAGGTCGACAACCAGCGTGCGAAATCCGCGCAGCGTAAGATAGTGGGCGATATGGGCGGTCGATGTTGTCTTGCCAGACCCACCCTTAAAGTTGACCACTGAAATGATCTGCATCGGCTCGCCGTCACGGCGGCCGTTGCGGTACTCCTCGCCGTTCTTGCCGGTCTGGATCATGATCTGCCGGATCGCGTCCATCTCTTCAGCGGTATAGAAGCGGTGTCCACGACCATCAGTTTCCACCTCGGGAAAGCTGCCATCTTTGTGGCGCGCGCGTGCAGTGGAGGCATTAATGCCAGTATATTCTGCCAACTCACCGGCGGAGAACTTACGAAGGGTTTTACTATCGTTCGGGTGGAAGACCCGACGCATTTCTTTGTCTAGGGAGTGCGCCAACCGGTCTGCATACCTGCCGAGGAGGTCGGTATCTACTTCAAGATTGGTGAACGTTACTTTGGACAGGTCATTCATCCTTGCCTCATCGGTCACCTTGGCATGATGCTTTGTCATGCCGTTGTCGCTAGATCGCCTCATAACGCCCAATCAGCGTTATTTGACTACATGCCACGTGGCGCTGCTTCCAGCAATCATTTTCTGTAGTAAGCCGTAACTGCAGCTGTTGCACGCAGGGGTTCCGGAGCACTCTATAGAAAGCGCGGAAAGGCACCGTTAGCCTGATGTCACTCTCAGGTCCCAAATGGATTGCATTCCTCTACAAAGTAAATGACAAAGGTTCCTAATGTTGTATACAATCTACAATGTTGGTGTGAGGCAGGAGATTTGATAATCGTTACGGCGATTAAGCGTGAGACGATGGCCACGCAGATTTGCGCAATGATGCGTGCTGCGATCCTGTCTGGCGAATTCGAGCCCGGAGAGACAGTCACTGAAAGCACCTTGGCCGACAGGTTTGGCGCAAGCCGAGCCCCGATGCGGGAAGCCTTGCGTCAGTTGATCGATCAAGGCCTTGTCGTATCAGTACCCTATACTGGCACCCGTATTGTCGACCTTTCGGTGAAGGACATCAACGACATCTACGCGATGCGGATCTGCCTGGAGGTTTTTGCCTTTGAGCAGATCTGGGATCGGCGGACTTCCCGCTTTGAAGAGAAGCTGCGGGCCAGGCACGAGAGGCTTCTGCTCGCCATTGACGCGCAGGACGATGTTCGGGCGATCGATGCCGAGCTGGATCTGCATAGCCTCGCCTATGAATGGAGCGGTAACAGCATCCTGGCCTCTAGCTGGTCGAGCGTTCGCGGTCGCCTCCAGGTCTATTGGGCTGCTCATCACCGCGCCCATGGAATTTCTGGTCCTAAGCGCGACAGCCACGACGAGTATATCCGCCTGGCGCTATCGGATGATCTTGAGACTATGAAAGCCGAAATCCACGCGCACATGCGGCGCGGCCTCGAAAAAACAAAAGCCTTTGTCGACACATTGGAAGCGACAAGGGCGAAACCCAGCAGGAGCAAAAAATGAAAAGACGCACCCTTCTCATCGCCGCCGCGGCA
>NZ_JBKGUN010000065.1:0-9357 GCF_046462195.1 Paracoccus sp. (in: a-proteobacteria)
CCGGCACAGGCGGCGGGGCGGTCCTCCTTCCGGAGGCGCTTGTTCCTGCGGATCGGCATGACGGCGAACAGATTTGATCCTTCGGCTGAGACGGGCAAATCCCCCTTGCCGTGAGGGAAGGCTTGGCACATTAGGCCGATTGATATCTGCAATGGCCACTCCCGCGAAGGAGCCAAACATGAGCTATTTTCCCAAATGGCCGCTGACCCGCAGCGCAGTTGTCCTGCCCGAGCAGCGACTGCCATGGCCGGCCATGATTCCGATGGGGGTGCAGCATCTGGTAGCCATGTCGGGCTCGACCATCCTGGCACCACTGCTGATGGGGTTCGACCCCAATCTGGCAATCCTCTTCTCAGGCATCGGCACGCTGGTCTTCTTTCTTTGCACAGGTGGCCGGATGCCCAGCTATCTTGGCTCTTCCTTTTCCTTCATTGCCGTCGTGATAGCAGTTACCGGCTATGCGGGCACTGGTGCCAATGCAAACATCGGCCCCGCTCTTGGCGGCATCATCGCAGCAGGCGCGCTCTACGCCCTGATAGGCACCATTGTCATGGCGACTGGCACCGGCTGGATCGAGCGGTTGATGCCACCTGCAGTCACCGGCGCAATTGGCGCGGCTATCGGCCTAAACCTTGCCCCTGTCGGCGTACAAGGCATTCAAGGAAGCGGGTTGCATACGGGCGTCGCTCTGCTCACCTTGCTGTCGGTCGCCCTGTTCTCGACCTATGGCACTGTCGCAATGCGGCGGGTTTCAATCCTCTTTGGGATCGTGGTCGGCTATGTCGCGGTGCTGGTTCTAGGCAATGGTATGGACCTCTTGCCTGCAATCGACTTTACTGCGCTGACTGCCGCGCCTTGGTTCGGTGCGCCCACCTTTCACAGTCCGACCTTCGAGATATCGGCCATGCTGTTGATCGCACCGGTCGCCTTGATCTTGGTCGCCGAGAACTTGGGCCATATCAAGGCCATTGGCGGCATGACCGGCCGGAACATGGATCCCTATATCGGACGCGGCTTTGTTGGCGACGGTATCGCCACCATGGTGTCCGGGGCAGCGGGCGGTACTGGCGTCACCACTTATGTGGAAAACATGGGTGTCATGGCAGTCACCCGGGTGTTCTCGACTCTTGTCTTTGTGATCGCAGCGTTTGTCGCCATCGCACTTGGCTTCTCACCCAAGTTCGGAATGCTGTTGCGTACCATCCCGGAACCCGTCCTGGGAGGTCTCGCAGTCGCTGTCTTCGGCCTGATCGCTGCAGCGATGATCCGGTTGTGGGTCGACAACAAGGTTGATTTTTCCGATCCGAGAAATCTTTTCACTGTTGGGGTCACGCTCGTCTTCGGCTCAGGCAATTTATCCTTTTCCGTTGGCAGTTTTGCAATCGGTGGCATTGGAACCGCAACGTTGGCTGCGCTGATCCTGTACCAACTTCTCGGCATCGGCAGGAAACCACAAGAGCAGGCGTCATCCTCCTCTTGAGTGGAGGACCATCCTTCGTTTTGGCGTGCATGGCCTGACAGGTTCCCGATGGCAAATCGGAGGATACGATAGAGGCCTTTTTCATCAACCTCATGCTAGATGAGCGGTGCATCTCTGGAGACGTGTTTGAGACCAAAGTGCCGTAGACGAAAATTGGAGATATTCCGGCAAAAACCGTTTGTCGATCGCCAATGAATTTGAACGAGACTGACGAAACGACACAGATGTTCCTCAGGCTGACGACCAACGGTACGTGACGACGCATGCACAGAGTGATCGCAAACGTTCGCGCCGTGACACGCGTGAAACCCTCCAGGCTTGCAGGCCGCAATCATCAACTGCCTTCCTCGCGTGAATAAGGGAGAATATGCTGTCGGACCTTGCCAATATACCTGCTGGAAACTACTCTCGATCCACAATGAGATTCGCTCATGGTCGAGGTGGCGCCCAGCACAGCCTCTGCCACAGAATAATATAATCTTATGTTTTCCCTGCCGAACGTCAGTCGGCGCCACTGGCTCGCGCTTGCCCAAGAGGCAACTGTGATATGTGCACAATCCTTAGTTTGTCTCGATAAAAACGATCCTCAGCAAATTGCAACTCAAACTCAGCAACAAGAGGCCGTTCGACAGCTGAGAATGTGCGGCGACAGTGCCCCTAGGATGCCGCGTAAGCGTTGTACATAATCTGATATCTGATGATCTTCGAACAGGTCTCCTAGCGGCGCCAGTATTGCCCACTGGATGAACCCAAGACAAATGATCCGTACTCACCTTGAGCGCAATCTGAAATGCGCCTATTGGCGCAAGTTGACAGCCGGCGGGGGCACATGAGGACGGTGCCGCAGTGCGCAGACCCTCGCAGCAAGGTTGAGTGAAGAACATGAACAAGCAAACAGGCAACCTCCCGCATCATTCTGCACCCTTGTCATTGTCACCCCAGTCAATGAGAATGGCCTGTTATTAACCGAAGAAAACGCGCGCAGATGCTTGGGCTACCCAACACCGGCCAGCGTGTTTCGAGAGGAATTGATCCGGTTGTAGGTCCTAACGTGTCTTGAGCCAGATTCCATCCGATGAGCTAATCGGCACCGTGACCGGCGCTGGTGCCTTTCACACCCGGCGGTGCCCCATAGCCCTCAGGGATCGCGGCGGCACCGCCGTCATCGCGATCCACAGGAACAGCCGCCTTTGGAGGCAAGACCGCCCCGTTGCCCGTGCCCGCACCGACATCCTTCGCGCAGCCAGACGCTGGTATCGGGCGAACGGGATCGCACAGGTTCCGGCGATCATGTCCCGAGGCAGGATCAGGGCAAGATGCGCGACTTCACATCTTTCGGCGAACAGACAGCCTCGCGGGATCCCGACAGCAAACCGCAGAACTCCGCATCCGCATCGCACGCAGGAACCGCTGCAACGCCCTCAGCGCCGCCGAGATCGAGAACGTGCCGTGACGTGGCCTAGGAAAGGACAATTTCGCTTTGATCTAAATTTTGCGACAACGCTGCACAGAGGCCAGCAATAGCCAAACCTTACAATCTTGGAATGCTACGGCAGATGGCTGGCTCGGCAATCACATTTGATTATTTTACCTTGCATTGATATCAGAAATTCAGGGATCATCTTGATCCTTCCCTTGGCCGGTTGTCCGCCACAATCTTGTGCAGCGGCCTGTGCCCACTGACCAGACATGAGTCGAGGGCGTGCACCTCTTGCTGATGTAGAGTGCCACGGCCTTGGAGTGAGTACCCTAGAACGAGATCTTAGCTTGCTCTCAATCGCGCTTCTTTATGAAGCTTAGGGCTGTCCGAACTCAGACATGGCAGATTTTGCAATAAAGGCATATAAAAACCTCTGCGCGGCTGGCTTCGTCGTAATGCCGAAACAGACACGCTCTCTCAGGAGGGGCGATGCCAACTCTGCATCGGCTTTTATACTACGCCTCGCCAATGTCTCAGCTTCTCAACACTTGCGGCGGTCTTCAAAAGACGACCTAATTGAGCGTGGCAGATTTCAGCCCACCAAACCATCACTGCAATCTAGTATCGGTTCATTGCCTGCCCCCTTCAGCCTTGTCTAGCCGCGCATTTCTGACATGGCTGCGCAACACTTGTGCTGTGTCCACGGCCGAAAGCACCAGTGTGAACAGGACGACACCAGCAAGATCCAGTCGCGGAACATGCCAAACCAGAATCCCAAGAAAGCCGAGCAGCAGGGCGTAGGCCCCGATGGCCATAAGTTTGTCTGTCATTCGCCTTGTCTTCCTCCCTTTGCGAGATGCGGGCCCATGTGTCGCATCAACCAGCTGGCGGTGCGAAGCAATCGGGCGTCCTCGCCCCGGCGCCCGATCAGTTGCACGCCCAGGGGCAGACCCGCACCGTCCTTCAGCAGCGGCAGGGTGATCGCCGGTACTCCGCATAGGGTCCATGGACCGTTCACGACAGGGGAACCGGTGCTGTTATCGGCCAATTCAGGCGCGGGTCCTGTTGCGGCAGGACACAGGATTGCGTCGCAGCGCGTCAGCAGTTCGTCAATCCCCGCGTTCAGGATCTGCCGCCAGTCGAGCGCGGCAAGATAATCCCGCGCCGGGATAGCCTTGCCTTCGTCCAAGGCCTCTCGCATGCGCGGCGACATCTGGTCCCTGCCTTGGCGTTCCAAGGCGTAATAGCATTTGGAAAGCTCAGCCAGATTGATGCGGCGGCGGATAACATCCGCTTCGGCAAGACCGGGCAGGATATCGACGCGATGAGCATGCTCTCCCAACTCTTGCGTCAGTTCGGCAAGTGCGTGATCCATCACGGCATCAGCGCCCGGGAGCGAGAACACTGCCAGCAGGGGCGGCAGCGGCGGGTCTTGCATCGACGCGTCCGCAAGGCGCGGAACCGGTGCCATGACCGTAGCGCTGTCTTGTGGATCGTGTCCCGCCATCGCCTGGATCAGTAGGGCCGCGTCCTCGACCGAGCGCGCGAACCCGCCGATCGTGTCCAGAAACGGCGATTGCATCAGGACACCCGTGCGCCCAATCAAGCCGTGGCTGGGCTTGAACCCGACGACCCCGCAATAGGACGCGGGCCGGATCACTGATCCTCCCGTTTGAGTACCCACCGCAAGCGGCACCTGTCCCGCTGCAACCGCAACCGCTGATCCGGAAGACGACCCGCCGGGACTTCGGGTCAGATCGTGGGGGTTTCGGCTGCGCGAGGGCTCGAGGAAGGCCAGTTCCGTCGTCACCGTCTTCCCGATGATGACCGCGCCTTCTGCCCGCAGACGCGCCACCAGGTGCGCATCATGGGAGGGGACGCGGCCTCGCGCGATCGGTGTGCCGTATTCAGTGGGCATGCGCGCCGTGTCGATCACGTCCTTGATGCCTATGGGCACGCCATGCAGCGTCCCGACAGCGCGCCCGGATTTCCGCTGCACATCCAGAGCCCGTGCCTGGGCCATGGCATAGTCGCCGTCGACATAGGCCCAAGCCCGGAGTTCGGGCTCGGTCACGGCAATGCGCTTCAAGCAGGCGGCGGTCGCCGCCTCTGCGGACATGGCGCCCGAAACGATCAGCTGACGCAACGCTGCAGCGCCGAGGGAGGCAGGATCAGAAGCCATAGATCATATTTGGAAGGACATACACGATGCCGGGGAAAATATACATGATTGCCATTGCGATGAACACCATCAGCAGGAAGGGCATGACGCCTGCAAAGATATGCGTCAGCTTCACTTCTGGGGGTGCGATTCCTTTGAGGTAATAAGCCGACATGGCCATTGGGGGTGTCAGGAACGACGTTTGAAGGTTCAGCGCCACGAGTATGCCGAAGAACAGCGGGTCGATGCCGAACATTGGCAGGAGCGGCAGGAAGATCGGTACGAAGATGATGATGATTTCGGACCACTCCAAAGGCCAGCCCAGCAGGAAGATGATCAATTGAGCCATAAGCAGGAACTGCAACGGTGTCAGGTCCAGCCCGGTGACGAACTCGGAAATCAGCTGCTCGCCGCCCAGGTAGGAGAAGACCGACGAGAAGGTGTAGGAGCCGACGAACAGCCAGCAGACCATCGCCGTGGTGCGAACCGTCAGGTAGACAGATTCCCGCAACCGCTGGAAGCTCATGGCGCGGTAGACCACTGCGAGAACGATACCCCCAAGTGCTCCGATCGCTGCAGCCTCGGTCGGGGTGGCAAGGCCAAAAAGGATGGATCCCAGCACGGAGAAGATGAGCAAGGCAAGCGGAAGGAACGAGGTAATCAGCATCCATGCCAACTTGCCCCCGGGAACCGACGGCACCTCGTCCTCCGAGAGCCGAGGCGCAACCGATGGCTGCAGGATCGACCGTACCACAATATAGGTCAGGTAGAGGCCCACCAGCACAAGGCCCGGCAACATTGCCCCTGCATAAAGCCGCACGATCGACACGCCCGAGGCCGCCGCATAGACGATCAGCATGATCGACGGCGGGATGAGAATGCCGAGGGTTCCCCCCGCGCAGATGATGCCTGCCGCGAACCGAGGGTCGTAGCGGGCCTTGAGCATCGCCGGCAGCGCCAGCAGCCCCATCAGCGTAACCACCGCACCGACGATGCCGGTCGCCGTCGCAAATAGCGCACAGGTGACAAGCGCCGCCACCCCCATCGAGCCGGGCATCCGCCGCGCGGCAATGGCCAGCGTCGAGAACAGGCGGTCGACGATATTCGCGCGCTCGACTATGTAGCCCATGAACAGGAACAACGGGACTGCGGTCAGGACCTCGTTAGACATGACCGTATAGGTCTGGTTGATGAACAAGTCGAAGATGCGGTTGTTGTAGAACCCCTCGAGCCAGGACCCCTGCTGCGTCAGCCAGCTCGCGTCCTCGGGAAGGCGGTCAAGTCCGCGCCACATCCGCCCGGCATCGAAATAGGCATAATAGCCAAAGCCGATGCCCAGGGCCATCAGCGTAAAGGCGATGGGAAATCCCAGAAACACCAGGAAGATGAAAATGCCCAGCATCGCAAGGGCGACCTGCGGGTCAGTCACGTCCTGACCTCCGCGTCATGGGCTGAGAATGATCCAAAGCCGCCTGTATCAATCGACATGGATGCCCTCTCTTTTCGCTTGCTCCCGCAGCAGCAGTTCCTCGGTTTCCTCGACATCCTCCTCCGCAGCGATCCAGACCCCATCGCGCATGGCGATGACGCTGCGCATCAATTGTGCGATGCCCTGGATGAAGAGCAGCATGCCTGCAGCGACCACGACCGCCTTGAACTGATAGATCGGAATGCCAGTAGGGCTGTTCACGCTGACTTCCCCATATTGCCAAGAGCGGGCAGCATATTTCCAGCCGGACAGGATCAGTGCAGTGATCCCGGGGAAGAAGAACAGCAGATAAAGCACGAAATCGACTGCGCCCTGCACACGCACCGGCCAGAGGCGATAGATAAAATCACCACGGACATGGCCGCCACGAGACAGCGTATACGCGCCGCCCATCATGAACAGCGTGCCGTACATGATGAACGAAACGTCGAGCGACCATGAGGTTGGGCTGTTCAGCACATATCGCACGAACACCTCGTAGCTGACCCCGAAGGTCATCAGCATGATCAGCCAGCCGAAAGTCTTGCCGAACCAGCCGGACAGGCTGTCGGCAAAGCGAATGAACGACAGCATTGTTTTCTCCGCAATCGGACTCGCCCCTGCGACAAGCGCAGGGGAAAGCGAATGACTTCTACAGCTTCAGCTCGCCGGGGAAGAAGTGCTCATAGGCCAAGGTGTAATCAGGCTTGTTCATGAGCTCGTAATAGGTCGTTCGCTTGACCCATTCCCGCTGACTGTCCAGCACCTTCTTAATGAACGGATCGCTTTCCAAGGTGCCGATCATCTCGGACCATGCCTCCAGTTGCGCTGACAGGATGCTGTCGGGCGTCCTGTGGATCGTGACTCCGCCTTCGTCGCGCAGCTTGATCAGGTCGGCCGAATAGTTGTCCAACGCGAAAGCCGTATTGTAGGTCGAAACAGCCTCGACTCCGTGCTCTAGGATTGCGCGGAGATCAGGTTCCAGGTCCTCCAGAACACTGCGGTTGAACAGGAACTCGAACGCTTCGGACGCCTGATGGTAAGATCCGAGGTAGTAGTTCTTGGCCACATCCGCCGCGCCGAAGCGAAGGTCGGATGACGGGTTGTTGAATTCGAAAGCGTCGATCACGCCGCGTTCCATGGCCGGAACAATTTCACCTCCCGGCAATTGCGCCACGGACATGCCCATCGATTGCAGCAGGTCCGCCGCAAGGCCGACAGTGCGGTACTTCATGCCGCTGATATCCTCGACCCCGTTGATCGGGTTCTTGAACCAGCCGAAAGGTTGTGCGGGCATTGGAAAGGCCATCAGGCCGACCACATCCAGACCCATGTTGTCTTGCGTCAGTTCTCGGTAGAGTTCGCGTCCGCCGCCCTGATAGAACCAGCTGAGCATGTTGGTGGGATCACCACCGAACACCGGACCGGTGCCGAACAGGGATGCGGCCTTGTTCTTGCCATACCAGTAAGCAGACACTGAATGCGCGATGTCGATCACGCCGTCGCTGACGCCGTCCATCACCTGAAAAGCGCCAACCACGGCTCCCGCCGGCAGCAGGTCGATCTTGAGCCGGCCGCCCGACATGGCCTCTACCCGCTCCACGTATTGCTGGGCCATGGTCTGCCAAACATCAGATGCAGGCCAACTGGTCTGCATCTTCAGCACCATCGGCGATTGCGCCAGAACTGCGGGTGCCGCCAACAGCGTGCTTGCCGCAGCACCGCCCGCGATAGTGCCGCTTCGGCGCAGGAATGAACGTCTTGAAACAGTCTTGCCGCTTTCGATGTCCTTGGTCATTGATCTCTCCCCTAAGCGGCCCAAGGCCCTCCTCCTGACCTATTATGCCGCATCTGCCATCCTGCCGCTTAAAATATCAATCTGACAAGTCTTAGAACCTAGCCGCCGACTTTGGGATGAGGGCGATGCCTCCTCGGCACCGCTTTCACCAGCCGAGCGGCTCTGCTGATTATGGTGCTGCACCAGCCTGGCTTTTGGCAAGAACGACTGTAGTACGGGCTGCCTTCGCGTCAGCCTCACTGCCTTGGTGTTCGAGTTGCTGCGTGCGCCCATCAAGCGGGGCGCTACGGCTGACCCTGCGCACAGAGCACTGCATTGACCTTGGAAAGCAACAGGCGCGGGCGCTTGCCCGCAGTCTCTCATTTCGGCAGGGCCGCCAGAATTGCGTTCACCCTACCCGGCTCCGCGCTGTCTGACGCACATATGCCAGAGCAATCCAATCAATCTGGCGGGTCATAAACCCCACAAGTCCGGAGTCAGACTAGAAAATTTCTGACACATTTGAATACGCAACAAGACGATCTCGGGATGACATCATATTGGCTACCACCGTACTCCGAAGGCTGTGGCTAAGGCTTACACAGCCGGCAACAAGCGCAGATCAAGTCATGTCGGCTGCTTGCTCAACCGCTTTATGTAAGCGCGGAACCCATAGGTGTCCGGCAGTTGGTTTTGAGCGAGACTAGCGAGGAAATCGCTCGATGAACAATCTTCGCTGGCTGATCGACGCCCGAGTAAAATGCTTGGAGCCGTTCTTTCCATAGCCCCCTGACAAGCCGCAAGTTGATGACCAGCATGTGCTAAACGGCATGACGCTCATCAACCATGGTGGGTTGCGTAGTGCAGCGCGTCCAAGGAACACAAGCCGGCGAATATCCTCCACAACCGCTGGAGCGGCAACGAAGTGTTCCTTGGAATCAGGATGGGTACAGCAGTCAGGGCATCATTGTGGGACGTCCAGTTCGTCGTGCGGGGACGCGCAGCCCCCGGTTGGCTCATGCCGGGACGCTTGCCCTGCCGGCCCGATCGC
>NZ_JBKGUN010000066.1:0-10216 GCF_046462195.1 Paracoccus sp. (in: a-proteobacteria)
ATCGCCACGGAGGCGCTGACCTGTCACATGTTGAAGCCTGCGGCGCAGCACCTGCATCTGCACCTGCAGGGGATCGCGGGGGACGCGCGGGGCATGGATCCCGACGCGCTGGTCGATGCGGCCCGCGCCTCGGGCGGCCGGATGAAGGCGGTGTTCCTGCTGCCCTCCGGAGGCGGGCCCTTGGCGCAGATCATGGATCGCGACCGGCGCGAGGCGCTGGCCCATGCCGCCGCCAGGGCGGGGTTGATGATCCTGGAAAGCGATCCCACCGGACCCATGTCGCCGCGCCGCCCGCCCGCCTTGTCCGGCTTTGCCCCGGATCGCAGCTTCTACATGACCGGTCTTTCGAAATGCCTGTCGCCGGGGTTGCGCCTGGGCTTTCTGGCCATGCCCGAAGCCATGGCGGAGGAAACGCTGAACCGGCACCTTTCGATGGCTTGGATGGCGACGCCCCTAATGGCCGAGATCGCGCAGGACTGGATCACGGGCGGTACGGCAGACGCCCTTCTGGCCGCGCAACGGACCGAACTGGCATCGCGCAACCGCATGGCCCTGCGCATCCTGGGGCCGCAGGCACGGGGCTTTCCGCATGGCCTTCACCGCTGGCTGCCCTTGCCCCCGGGCAGCGACGAAGGCGACCTTCTGTCGCGCGCCCTGTCCCATCAAGTGGCCTTGGCACCGGGGGCAGGCTTTGCCGTTCTGCCGTCGGGACCCGCATTGCGCATCGCGATCGGTGGTGCCGAGATACGGGACCTGGAACAGGCGCTGCGGGTCCTGTCGGCCATTCTGCCACCGGCCTGATGCCGTCTTCAGCGACTTTCTTCGGTGATCGGTTTGACTCCTGCTGCTGAAATTGTCATGATTTGACCCGTAAATTGAATTGCATTCCGAATGGCCCGTCATCGGGCAGACCGGGACCGGCCCGATGCCCGTCCCACAACCCCAGAAGGGCGGCCGCGCTGCCGCGCGACCCTTCGAAGGAGACATCATGACCCTCAAGACCCTGACCACCGCCAGCCTGGCAGCCCTTGTCCTTGGCACCAGCGGCGCGATTGCCGACACTTGGCGCTATGCCTTCGAAGAGGCGCTGGACGAGGTGCAGGGCGTCTTCGCCCAGAAGTTCAAGGAAGAGGTCGAGGCCAATTCCGACCACGAGGTCCAGCTGTTTCCCTTTGGCACGCTTGGTGAAAGCGATAACATTCTGGAGCAAACGCAGTCCGGCATCCTGCAGTTCGTGAACCAGTCGCCGGGCTTCACCGGCTCGCTGATCCCCGAAGCGCAGGTCTTCTTCGTGCCCTATCTGCTGCCCGAGGATGACCAGCAACTGTTCGCGTTCTTCCGCCAATCCGAAACGATCAACAGCATCTTCCCCGAACTTTACGCCCAGCAGGGTCTGGAACTCCTGAAGATGTATCCCGAGGGTGAGGTCATGCTGACCACCCGTTCGGCCGTCGAGGCGCCCGATGACCTGAGCGACGTGAAGGTCCGCGTGATGACCAACCCGTTGCTGGTCGAAAGCTATCAGGCCTTTGGCGCCACCCCCACGCCGCTGCCCTGGGGAGAGGTCTATGGCGGTCTGCAGACCGGCATCATCGACGGCCAGGAAAACCCCGCATTCTTTATCGAATCGACCCGGATGTACGAGGTCACCGACCACATCACCCGCCTTGGCCACAACAACTTCACGACCGCGCTGATGGCCAACCAGCAGTTCTTCGACGGACTGGCCACCGAGGATCAGGACGTGATCCGCAATGCCGCCGACGCGGCCTTCGATCATATCCTCGAATACCAGCAGGGCCTGACCGAGGCGTCGCTGGAAAAGATCGCCGAGGCCAAGCCGTCGATGACCATCATCACCCTGACCCAGGAGCAGCGCGCCCCCTTCCGCGACACCGCGGCCGAGGTCGAGGCGACCTTTCTTGAAATCGGCGGTCCCCGCGCGCAGGAGGTGCTGGACCAGATGAAGGCGGACCTCGAGGCGGCAGAAGGCTGATCCCGCCGCAGTCTGGTGGAAACCGGTCCGGCGCGGTCCGGTTTCCCGAAGGAACCCCCTCAGGACAGGTGGCATGACCTCACGGAAAACGACAACCCGGCCGGACGCCGATATCATGGCGGCGGCCGAAGTGCCCGTGGTCAACGACGACATCGACGATGCCGGCTATCGCTCGGACCTCCCCGGTCCCCTGGGCCTTCTGGACAGCATGATCGCGCGGTTGGAGGCGCTGTTCCTGGCGCTTGGCGTGCTGGGAATGGCCGCAAACACCATCGCCAACGTGATCGGGCGCTTCGTCTTTGGCCAATCGCTCTATTTTTCGGGCGAGGTGAACCGGGCGCTGATCATCCTGGTGACATTCGCGGGCATTTCCTATGCCGCACGGCACGGACGACATATCCGCATGACGGCCTTTTTCGACATGCTGCCTTATGGCCCGCGCAAGGTGGGGATGATCGTGATCTCGGCGTTGACGGCGGCGCTGCTGCTGATGCTGGCCTGGTATTCCTTTGGCTATGTGACCACGCAGGCGGGGCGCGGGCGTGTGCTGCCGGCGCTGCAGATCCCGCAATGGTGGATCGTCATATGGATGCCGGCGGGATTTTTCCTGACCGGCCTGCAATACGCCCTGACGACGCTGAAGAACCTGACCCAACCGGGCATCTGGCTGTCGACCACCATGCAGGACGGGTATGACATGTCCGATCAGGAAGAGGACTGCACATGACCGCGGCAATCGTGGGGACGATGATCGTCCTGCTGCTGATCGGATTTCCGATGATGGTGCCGCTGATCGTGGGCGCCATGGTCGGCTTTGTCGGCATCTTCGGCGGGCTTGGCCAGATGGAAACGCTGGTCCAGCAGGTGATCGCGGGCATCCAGCCCGCCAGCCTGATCGCAGTGCCGATGTTCATCTTTGCCGCAGACCTGATGACGCGGGGGCAATCGGCCGGCCGCCTGATCGACTTGGTGATGGCCTTTCTGGGGCATCTGAAAGGCGGACTGGCCATTTCGGCCGCGGGGGCCTGCACCATGTTCGGTGCGGTGTCGGGATCGACCCAGGCGACCGTGGTGGCCGTGGGCGGACCCTTGCGGCCGCGCCTGCTGAAGGCGGGCTACAGCGACAACTTCACGCTGGCGCTGATCATCAACGCTTCCGACATCGCCTTCCTGATCCCGCCCTCGATCGGGATGATCATCTATGGCGTCGTGTCCGGCACCTCGATTTCCGAACTGTTCCTGGCGGGCATCGGGCCGGGGCTGCTGATCCTGACGCTGTTCTCGGTCTATGCCTATCTTTACGCGGTGCGGCATGACGTGCCCACCGAACCTGCCGCCACCTGGTCCGAGCGCGGCCGCGCGATCCGGCGGGCGCTGTGGCCCCTGGGCTTTCCGGTCATCATCATCGGTGGCATCTATGGCGGCGTCTTTTCACCGACCGAGGCGGCGGCGGCCTGCGTGCTTTATGCGCTGCTGCTGGAACTGATCATCTTTCGCGACCTGAGCCTGAAACAGCTTTTCGCCACCGCGAAATCCACGGGGCTGATCACGGCCGTCGTGTTCATCCTGGTGGGGGCGGGCACGGCCTTCAGCTATATCATCAGCTTTGCCCAGATCCCGCAGGCCATCCTGGGCGGCATCGGCATCGACGAGATGGGGCCCTATGGCGTCCTCTTCACCATCGCCGTGGCCTTCTTCATCGGCTGCATGTTCGTGGATCCCATCGTCGTGATCCTGATCCTCGTGCCGATCTTTGCGCCGGTCGTGCAGGCAACGGGGCTGGACCCCGTGCTGGTCGGCACGCTGATCACGCTGCAGGTGGCGATCGGCAGTGCGACCCCGCCCTTTGGGTGCGACATCTTCACCGCCATCGCGGTCTTCAAGCGCCCCTACTGGGAGGTGATCCGCGGAACGCCGCCGTTCATCGCGATCCTGCTGGCGGTATCGGTCGCGCTGATCTTTTTCCCGCAGATCGCCCTGTTCCTGCGCGATCTGGCCATGGCCGGGTGACGCATGCGCCGCGACGACCTGCACCGCTTTGGCCTGATCGCCCTGGCGACCGACCTGACGATCGAGAACGATGCGGCGCGGCTGATGCCGGCCGACACGCGGTTGCATGTCATCCGCATCGCCTTTGACAACCCGACCACGCGGGACAACCTGCGCAACACCGGCCCGCGCCTGCGGGCGGCGGCCGGCCTGCTGGTGCCGGGGGTCGAATTGCGGTCGATCGGCTTTGGCTGCACCTCGGCCTCGGCAGTGCTGGAGGACGGGATCGACGGGCTGACGGATCATCCGGCGCCCATCGTCACGCCCACCGGTGCCGCGTTGCGCGGGTTCCGCGCCCTGGGCATCACGCGCATCGCGCTGATGACCCCTTATCTGGAGGCGACGACCGATCTGGTGGGCGACCATTTCCGCGACAACGGCATCGAGGTCCTGCGCCGCAGCAGCATGGGCGATGCCGACGACCGCGACATGGCCCTGCTGCCCGCGCCCGAGATCGTCGCCATGGCCGAGGCCAGCGACGATCCCCGGGCGCAGGCGCTGTTCATGTCCTGCACCGCGCTGCCCGCCCTGTCGCTGATCGAAGCGCTTGAGGCACGGCTGAACAAGCCCGTGATCACCTCGAACCAGGCGCTGTTCTGGGCGATGCTGGACAGGGCAGGTCTGCCTGCGGCGGGTCCGGGGGCATTGTTCCGCGCCCGGACGCGGTGATCAGCGCGACATCAGCCGCGCCACGATGGGCGCCAGCAGGATGACGATCACGATGCGCAGGATATGGTGGCTGACCACATAGGCCAGGTCCGCCCCCGCGATGATGGCGATCACCACCATCTCGGCCTGCCCGCCGGGAAGAAAGGCCAGAAAGGCATCCAGCGCGGGCGCAAGGCCCAGCATGTAGATCAGCTCGAGGAAGATCAGGCTGATGACCGCCAGGATCAGCGAATAAACCAGGCCCGCCGTCACGTCGATGCGCAGTTCCCGTGCGGTGATGCCCGCATATTTCGCACCCACCGCGATGCCGATGAAGAACTGCGCGGCCTGGATGATCTCGGCCGGGGGGCGGGTCTGGATGATGCCCGCCAGCGACAGCCCTGCCGTCAGGATCATCGGCCCCAGGATCGAGGCGCCGAACAGGCCCACGCGCTCGGCGATCTTCCAGCCCCCGAAACCGGCGGCCACGATCAGCGCAATCTGCTGCCACGGGATGGATGTCATGGGCGCACCGGGAGGCTGGGACAGGTCCACCTGCCAATAGAGCGTCATGATCAGCGGCGCGACCGTCACGATGACCAGGATGCGCGTGGCATGGATCAGAGACAGCGCGCGGATGTCGCCGCCCGCTTCCTCGCCAAAGACCAGCATGTCCTGAAGGCCGCCGGGCATCGCCGCGTACCAGGCCGTGGGGTGGTCGAAACCGAAGACGCGGCGGAACAGCGGATAGCCGATCAGCGCGATCACCCCGATGAAGACCGGCACGATCGCCAGCGAGGCTGCGATCTCGGGCAGGCCGGCCAGCACCTGCGGCGTGATCGAGGCCCCGACCGCAACCCCCAGAAAGGTCCGCATGAAGACGCCCAGCTGCCCCGCGCCCTGCATCCGCGCACCCGAAAGCGCCACAATCAGGCACGCCATCATCGGACCCAGCAGCCAAGGGAGGGGCAGGCCCAGAACCAGGAAAATCGCAGCCCCGATCAGCGCAGCGCCGAAGGTCGTCAACCGTGCCCTGGTCAAAGCGTCAGTTCTTCCAGCAGCGCCGCATACTGGGCCCCGTGCATGTCGCGATCCGAGGCCGAGCCCTGCACCACCGGGCGCGGCAGGCTGAACTTGATCACCCGCAGGTCCGGGATGTCGAAACGCTTCAACTGGTCGGGCGCCACCTTGTAGAGTGCCGCGACCCGTTCGGTCGAAAGATCGGACACCAGATGGTCGAAGACGTCGCGCCGGTCGCAAAAGACATCGATGGTCACCCAGAAGGGACCGGCGTTCTTGGACCGGACCTTCAGCACCAGATCACCGATGCGGGACGTGGACAGGGTGGTCATGCCGGCACCTCCGCGCGGATTTCGGTCACTTCGATGCGAAAGGCCGACATGGGGTCGTCCAGCGCCATCACATGGTTCAGCGCGAATTCATAAAGCGCGCCGCGATCGGTGGTGGCGGGGGAATAGGGAAAGGCAAAGGTCGGCAGTTCCTCGTCATCCGTCAGCGGATAATGGAGGACGAAGGGATTGATCAGCTTGCCGATCTCGGCCGCTTCGGCCTGGCTGCGGGCGGTGATGAGGCCAAGGACGCCCACCTCGACCGGATCGCCCGTGCGGTTCTCCAAGGTGCCCAGTGCGCCGTTGACGCCGATCAGGCGGAACTCCAGCCCGTACTCCTCGGGCGACAGGTCCATGCGGGTCCGGATCTCGGACTGCAGAAAGCCTGTCAGGCGGTCCACCCATTTCTGGGCGTTCCGCGCGTAATGGGCGTCCCGAAGGATCGCCAGGATGGTTGTCTGGTAACCGGCGATGCGCGCACCCTCCAGCTTGACCGTGTAAGGGCCGGGAACCCAGCTTGAGCCTTCGACCCGCACGCGGCGGTCGTCCAGCGCGGTGTAATGGGCGCCGGTCACGTCCAGATAACCGCCGGGCTCGAACAGGCGGAACGGGTCCGAATTCTCGTACAGCATGTGCGCTGAAACCGAGTGGGGCGTGCAGCGCACGCCAGCCGCCAGCGGCTCGACCGTGAAGCCGGTGTCGTCGAAATCGACCATGATCACGCCCGAGGTCGGGTTCGTCGAACACAAGGCTCCGCATTCCGCGATCTTGGCGCCGTGCCAGACGCCCCCCGCGGCATCGCCGCGGGACAGGGGCAGGGCGGCGATGGTGGCCGTGTCGGTGGTGCGGCCCGCAATGATGATATCGGCGCCGGTGGCCAGGGCGACCTGGATCTGTTCGGCCCCTGCCAGGGCCACGATGTTGGTCAGGTCGTCCAGCCGGACCTCCGGCGCCGGGGGCAGGGGCGTGACGCGGCCCGCAGCCAGTGCATCCGCCACGTGGGCCATGGGCTGGCTGGAATACAGGCGCGCGATGCGCAGTTCCTGGCCCAGTTCGCGCGCCAGTTCGACCGTGATGTCATACATCCAGTCCACGGTGCTGTCGGTGCCGCAGGTGCCGGCCGTGCCGATGACCAGGGGCACCCCTGCCTGCGCGCGGGCCTGCATCAGCGCGCGCCATTCGGACTTGGTGGCGGCGCGGGAATATTTCGACTGGCCCGCGCCAAGGCTGAAGGGCCCACTGTCGGTGGACCCTCCGTCGATGCAGATGATGTCGGGGGACATCGCGACGCCGCGGTCCAGCGCCTTTCGGTCAAAGCCAAGGCCCAGGACGCCGGAAGGTACCAGAACACGTGTCGTCATCATCAGTCCTCGTTCAGGGTATGGTCGGTCGCGGGAACCGGCGGCTTCTTCAGCAGGCGCCGCAGGAAGATCGGCGCGACAAAACCAAGGATCGCCGCGATCCACAACCCCACCGCGATGGGCGAGGACAGCAGATACCAGAAGTCGCCGTTCGACAGCACCATGGCACGGCGCAGGTTGTCCTCCATCGCGTTGCCCAAAAGGATGCCCAGGATGACGGGAACGGTCGGGATGCCCAGCTTGCGCATGACATAGCCCAGAACGCCGAAGCCCACCATCATCAGCATGTCGAAGCTGGAGCCGGTCAGCGAGTAGATCCCCACGAAGGCGATCATCGTGACGCCCGGCAGCAGCACCCAGGCGGGCACCGACAGGATCTTGACGAAGACCTTGACCATCGGGACGTTCATCAGAAGCAGCACGACGTTGGCCACCAGAAGGGACGCGATCAGCGACCACACGACCTCGGGGCGTTCGGCGAACAGCAGCGGCCCCGGCGTGATGTTCAGCGTCAGCAGCAGCGCCAGCAGCACGGCCGTGGTGCCCGATCCCGGCACACCCAGCGTCAGCATCGGCACCAGCGCACCGCCGGCGGCGGCGTTGTTGCCGGCCTCGGGGGCGGCGACGCCCTTGGGGTTGCCCTTGCCAAAGGTCGACTTGTCCTTGGCGATCGACTTTTCGGCCATATAGGCCAGGAACGATCCCAAAGACGCACCCGCGCCCGGCAGGACGCCCGCGACAAAGCCGATGCCCGTGCCGCGCAGCATGGCGCCCGAGGTTTGGCGCAGCATCTTCCACGGCACCAGGATCTTGCCCAGCTTGACGCCGATGGCGCTGTCCTTGCCATGGCTTTCGATGAAGAAGAACACCTCGGCCACCGCGAACAGGCCAACGATGGCCACAAGGAAGTCGACGCCGTCCATCAGGTGCAGTTCACCAAAGGTGAAGCGCGGCATGCCGGTGGTCTTGTCCATGCCGATCATCGCGATGCCCAGGCCGATCGCCGCGGCCATCGCCGCCTTGGCCTGGTTGTTCGAGCCGATGCCGCCCAGCGTGCAGAAGGCCAGCATGTAGAGCGCGAAGTATTCGGCAGGGCCGAACTTGTACGCGACGCGCGCCAGATAGGGCGCAAAGATCATCAGGCCGATCGTGGCCAGCAACGCGCCGACGAAGGACGCCACGCCCGACACGACCAGCGCCTCGGCGGCCTTGCCCTGGCGGGCCATGGGATAGCCGTCCAGCGTGGTCATCATTGCAGGCTCGTCACCCGGGATGTTCAAAAGGATCGAGCTGATGCGGCCGCCATACATGGCCCCGTAATAGACCGAGGTCAGCAGCACCAGTGCCGAGATCGCGTCCAGGCCCATCGAGAACGAGATCGGGATCAGCAGCGCCACGCCGTTCGACGGCCCGAGGCCCGGCAGCGCGCCGATGATCGTACCGACAAAGCAGCCGATGATGGCCAGGATCAGCGTATAGGGCGTCAGGGCGAGGGAAAAGCCCATCGCCAGGTTGGCAAGTGTTTCCATCGGATCAGAACCCCATGCCGGTGGGCAGGCCGCGAAGGCTCAGACCCAGGATGACGCGGAAAAGGACGAAAAGGCCCACGGCCAGCCCCAGGCCCGTCAGGGCCGAGCGGACCGGATTGCCGCCGATCTGCCAGCTGAGGATGCCGGCCACGATCGTTGTCGGGATCAGGAAACCCAGCGGAGAGATCGCCTCGGCATAGACCAGCAGCGCCACCAGCGCGATGCCCAGTTGCAGCAGCATCGGTCCGGCGGGCCATTCCTCGTCGGGATCGGGGCGCAGGATCATCACCAGCGAACACAGGATGACCACTGTCGCGACCATGTAGGGGAACAGTCGCGGCCCGACCGGATCGGACATGAAGCTGGTCTCGATGCCGCGGGCGCTGAGGATATACCCCAGCGCCACGACCAGCATGAACGCTCCGAAGACGCGATCACCCTTGATCATTGAACAAGCCCGATTTCGCGCGAGATGGCCTGCACATCGGCGATCTGCTCGGCCACGAAGGTCTCGAAGTCGTCGCCGAAGATGGCATAGGATTCGAGGCCGTTCTCGGCCATGACCGCCTGCCATTGCTCGGATTCACCGACCTGGCGGATCATGTCGACCCATTTCTGGTATTCCTCGTCGCTGATGTCCTTGGGGACATAAACGCCGCGCCAATTCATGGACACGCTGTCCACGCCCTGTTCCTTGGCGGTCGGCACGTCGTCAAAGCCCGACACGCGTTCTTCCGACAGCACCGCGATGGGGCGCACGTCGCCCGACTTGATGAAGCCGGTGATCTCGGACAGATCACCCGTCATGGCCTGGGCGAAACCGCCCACCGTCTGCGTGATGGCGTCGGCGCCTCCGTCCAGACCGATATACTTGATCTGGCGCAGATCCTCGACGCCCACGGCGTCCAGCATCATCAATACCTTGAGGTGGTCGTAACCCCCCACGGCCGAACCGCCCGCGAATGCCACGGACGTCGGATCGGCCTTCACCGCCTCGACCAGGTCGGTCAGGTTCTGGTACGGGCTGTCCTGCGCCACGACGATGACGCCGGGATCGCCCGCGATCGAGCCGACCCAGCGCACCTGGTCGGCCGTGGCGCCTGCAAAGGCGTTCTGGGCCAGACGCGTGGTGGTCGAGGACGAGGCCGCGACAAAGACTTCCGGATCGCTGCCGCGCTTGCTGACGACCTGCGTATAGGCGACGCCGCCGCCGGCACCGGCCAGGTTCGTCACCTGCACCATGTTCGGCACCAACCCCAGTTCGGTCATGATCCGGCCGATCTG
>NZ_JBKGUN010000067.1:0-3897 GCF_046462195.1 Paracoccus sp. (in: a-proteobacteria)
GCCTGCTGGGCGAGAAGCTCGCCCGGGTGGCGCTGGCCGCCGCTGAGCGTTCGAGCGAGATTTCCGCCCGTTGGGCCAAGGACTCGCTCACCCGCATGGGCGAGCTGGCAACCGTCAAGGACGAGCCTTCCGATTATGCCAAGGCTGCAAGCGATTTCGCTTCGGCTTCTGCAGAACTGGCTGCCGAATACATGGCCGCTTATGCCGAAGTGGCCAAGAAGGTCCAGATGGACACGGGTCGAGGAAGAGCTGCTTCAGGTGTTCAGTTTTCCTGCCTACTGAACAACAGCATCCTATCTGTTGATGGCTGAAAGAGGTCGTGGCTCCGCTCTAACCCGGATGCGGACAGTCACAGCTGCCTATTTGGATACGGCCTTGAAGCGCGACGGGCTCATGCCGCAGGCAATGACGGCCACTCTGACAGAACCTGTGGGTTTGTGAAGGATCAGGACATCAAACCGATCGATGGTGACGCGTTGAGGGCGAAGCTCGAGCAACTGGAACTCCGTGTCAGTGAGTTGGAGCTGCAGGCCCTGCAGGGCGGCGTTTATCGAAACTTACAAGGCGCTGAGCAGAGCCTTCGTGATGCCCCGTCCTGGTGGAGCCACCTCACGCCAGTCGTGCGGCGCCTGTACTGGGCCCTCTAAGAGTCGTCCATCGGCCTCAACATCCCGGATCGGCAGGTACTGGATAAGGCGGCGGATGGTCTTGACGGCTGGTAGGGTTCCCACGGTCGTTTGCATGAATCCGAAGAAGAAGGAGGAAGCCGCAGAACAGGCTTTGGGAAGGGAAGCCTGCCGGAGCAGGGCGAGCGGGCACATGAGGGCGAGTAAGCCGCTTCAGCGTGGCAAACGGTTGTGCTTTCCTGACGGGTGGCGCGATCAGCAGTGGCGGGGTGGATGTAAAGCTCCGCCGCCAGCCCCATGTTTATGATGGCGGAGCGGATTTTCCGGCCGCCACATTGGAGGACCCGTTCATGGGTGCCGAAAAGACAACACTGACGAATTATGTTAACTTCACGAAGACGCCGAGACTCCAAAAGGAGCCTTACATGGATCAACCGGCGACGGAGGAGCAGCGACGGGCTGTTGATGACGCGGAGGCCAAACGCAACATGCAGTCTGAAGGAGGATCGCAAAGAGTGACAACGGCTCCTATGATCTGAGCCGCACGCACGCGATTTCTTGACACGAGGCGGCGGTAACCCGGGTACTGTCACGGCCCCGGCTCGTCGCGCGGCGTCTCTGCCTCGTTCAGGACGCGCGCCAGGCGCCGGATGCGGAGCGCACGGTTAAGTTCGCCGCCAAAGATGAGAACAAGGGCGGCGAGATACATGAAGTAAAGGGCCGCAACGATCCCAGCCAGACCGGCGTAGTAGCTTGCATAATTCGCGAAGCTGCTCAGGTAGAACGAGAATCCGACCCCAAGGAGCGTCCAGATGGCGAGTGTCAGAAGAACCCCCGGCCAGATGTTCGAGAACCGGGTGCGACGCGCGGGCAGGAGCACATGCGCCCCGAAAAGCGCCGCCATCAGGATAAGGGCTGCGACAGGATAGCGGATCAGCGCAAATGTCACGGAGGCTGGATCAAAGCTTGGCATCAGTGCGTGCAGGAGGGAGCCGACACGCGGCGCAATGACCAGCAAGTAGCCCACCAGAACCAGGACCAGGCCCGCCATGACGACCACCAGAACCTGCACAGCATAAAGCACGAGGATGGAGCGGGTTTCGCGAATTCCGTAAGCCCGGTTCAACCCAATGCGCACGCCATCGACGCCTCCGACGGCAAACCAGATCGTCAGCAGAATGCCGATGCTGAGAACACCGCCCCGTGGTACCGTCATGACCTTCTCTACTTCCGCTATGATTGGCTCGGCCAGTGACTGCGGGATAATCGCGATCAGGAAATCGATCAGATGATCGGCCATGGCCCTGTCGCCAATGAAGGCGGTGAGCGAGCTTGTGAAGATCAGGAACGGAAAGATGGCCAGAAGCGCGCGGTAGGCGACGTTTCCCGCAAGGCCGAACGCGTCGTCGCTCCACAGCCTCAGGATCGCTTCGCGGAGCACCGCCCTGGCGGCGCGCCATCCCGTGCCATGAAGCAGGTCCTCCGGCTGCTCGGTCAGGATGCCGCGTGTAAGGACTGCGTCGCGACCCGTCCCTGACTTCACCTTCATGCACCGGCTCCTGCCTGCACCATCGCCTCCTGCCTCTCCCAACCCTAGAGCGCGGGATGAGGAAGCTTCCGGGCTGTTCATCGCGACGGTTTGGCTGCGCCGCCACTGATAACTCCGACGACCCACCTTCAGCTTTACCCGAAAGCCGAGACAGGGGGAACAACCCACCTCCGATCATGGTTGCAGATGTAAGCCCGGAACGAGGGCAGATCTGGGAGAATCACATGAAACTGCGCAATACTTTGATGGCCAGCTGCGTACTGGCGTTGATTGGAACAACTGCCATGGCCGATTGTGCTGCGGATCTGGCCCGGCTTCAGACGGAGGACGCGGGGGCCAGCCACGGCGAGGGCATCTCCAAGGATGGGTCGCTGGCGCCGCTGGAAACACCGCATGCGACCAGAGGAAGCGACAGTGCTGCGACATCCATGACGAGTAGCACGACTAGCACGACGCGACCTGTCGAGGGCACAGCCCCAAGTAACAGGGATGCTGCAGGCAACACCGCTGCAACAAGCGACATGGTGGCTGCCAATATTGCAGCCGCATCGAACAGCACCGCTTCTTCGAGCGAAGGTGGGAGCGAAGGCATTGCCAAGGACGGTTCGTTGGCACCGCTGGAAGGAACCGAGCCGGAAGCCGAGACTCCCCGCGCAATGTCGGACCAGGATGTCCAGGCCCAGCAGGAAGGGGGGCCGACTGCTGCTGAAAGTGCAACCGTCAGTGCCGCAACCACGGACGCTGCCGACACGAGCAACAGCAGTGCATTTGCCGAAGGGGCAACCACGGGCTCCTCGGGCCGCAGCACCCTGATTGCCGAGGCCCAGGCAGCGCTTGATGCCGGCGACGAAAAGACCTGCCGCGCGGCGGTCGAGAAGATGGAAGCCCTCTGATGTATAAGCGCGATGTCTTCCGTGGCAAGGAGTGGGAGACAGGGTCTGCGGGATCAGCAGCCATCACCGTCACACCTGACGATTGGCCAGCCCCGAAGGTCTATCCGTCCATTGCCGAGCCATCTGTACCTTCACGCGAACGGCAGCCTTTGTGCTCCGCATAGCTGCAAAGCCATTGAAAGGGAGTTCCCGCCATCTCCAGGTTTGACCTCCCCAGCTAGCGCTCCATGGGCCGTGCAGGTTCAGGCTCTGCCTCAAAATGCCTGCAAAGGAGAAAAGAATGGCCAACGGACTTTATTAAGATGACGACGAGTGAGCTTAGTCCAGCGCGAAGCGTGATGGCGGCCACTTCCGGCCCAAGGTCAAGATAATCTTCCATTTCCCTGCGGTCGATTTCTTGGCCATTCCTCTTCACGTACGGCGCCATACAGATAGTTCGTCATATCGACTTCCTTTCGCTGCTGAGCTTCCATCATGGTTAACCGAAAAGAGAAACCGTTTGAAAACACTTTCCGCTCACCGACCCGGCAGAGAGGGCGCAGTCTGTGCTCCCGCGCTGCGCGACCGCTTCTTCACCGCAGCGTGACCCCCCGAGCTTCTGCGAGCTGTCGATGCTGACGCCGTATTGCACCGCGTAGGCGCTGGCACCGTTGCGGAGGTGCACGCTGATGATCCGCAGAGTGGAGACTGGCTGATCAAGCGCTTCGGCCGCCCGGTGGGCGACATATGTGTGCGAGGTGCCGTGAACGCCGAAACGTCACAGCCCGGCCGCGCGCCATGCGGCCGGAACGGCATATGTGGTGGCACGCGCCGGATTGGTCAGATGGAA
>NZ_JBKGUN010000068.1:0-3234 GCF_046462195.1 Paracoccus sp. (in: a-proteobacteria)
AAACGTCTACTGATCAATCGCCCCTACTACATGTCGGGGGGCGCAGGTGTACGGCAGCCAGCTTTACGCAACACAAACCATACGTCTCTATTCTTCTTTTGCCTAACACATCCGGGGCCGCTTCAAGCGCTATTCTGCCCAATGTCCTGCGGTCCGTCTTCCTGTCCCCGGCCATGCCGCTGCGCCAGGGGATTTGGCACGGGCCCAGCTTTCTCGGTGCACACTTCAGCTACAGGCAGATTGTCAATTCCGATCAGGATGGTGCGATGGATAACTCTTGGCGGCCTTGGCGAGAACCGCCCGGAAACCGAGCTAGGCGGCCCATTGGGCAGTTCATCTCGGCCCTGCAGATCCTGCGAGTCAACCTTGGCACCGCCACGACCCTTGGACTGGCGCTAGCCTTTGAGGCGGCCGAAGACGGCACTAGGCCTCTTCATCGCGAGCACAGGATTTTGCATTTAACTTTGTGCCTGCACAAAGAAGAAGGTCTTGCGACATGCATGAGCTGGCGCTTGCGGAGCCTTCTTGTTCAGAGCCAGGTGCAGCTGCTCCCTATCCAGTTGATGCACCTGATCGTCGAACGCCCTATCGATTTCCCCATCTGACAGCCGAGCTGCTGCATCGGCATCCTCGCGAGGAGACAGGTTTATTAATGAGGGGACTGCTTGCGTGAGGTCCATGGCGAGCCTCCATATATCCCGCGACTATCGCATAGGATGAACATGTCTAACATGTTCGTACCCTGCCGGTCGAGTGGGTGTGGCGAGTCAGCCCGGAGGCAATGTCCTGAAGACGAGGGCGGCAGGGGCACTGGTGGGCGCTGTGCCGCGTCCTCTGTGTACCTTCTCCAGCAGAGGGCATCCCGCGGGCTCCAGTTAGACCTCCTCATTGCACAGTGCGTCCCGCTTACGCGCCTGTCTGCCGGGGAGGGAGGAGAAAGAATGTTTATTTAGTGATTTGTCTGCCTGGGTCAGGCATGATGAAAGCTCAGCAGCGAAAGGAAGCCGCCATGACCGATTATCAGTATCGCGCCGTGCGTAAATCGGACGGCCAGGAGATCGACCACGGTTGGATTGAGGATTATCTCGACATGGGGCCTGAAGTGACCGCCACCACGCTTCGTTCTGGCCTCATCAGCTCGCATCCGCAGGCAGAGGATCTTACTCAAGATGACATCTATGTCGAGATGCAAAAGGCCCGCCAGGCAGGATGAGCAGCGTTGGCCGCTAGGTCTGTGATGTCGTGGTCAACCTAGAGTCACGCAGCAGCGAATGCAGCTGCAGCAAGAATGCTCTGCTCACAGCCGGGTGGTGTTGCAAACTTGCAGAGCTGCACAACCGGTTGCCCTTGGCTTAGCCTTCAGGCGGCAAGCAGACAGACCCGCTAAAAGGGCAGCGCCGATTGGCCAGAAATTACCCGGGAACCCTGATCTACATCAGCACATCAGCCGCAGAAGCGAACTAGACAAGGGCATGCCTCCCACTGACCGAGAGGCAACCTTCGAGTCCCGAGTGCAAAGGCGCGAGGCTTGCGCGGGCGGCTCTTGACCGCCCAAACCTCGCGCCTGTTTCTCGACACAGGGCACGCTGCTTCATGGTGCTGACGGGCGAAAAGACCAACCGGTCGCGAGCAGGTCGATGTCGAGGTGCAGGGCGTGGACGGACGGCTTGATTTTGGCGGCACCCAGGTGCGCTATGCACCGGGACGGTGACCAGGATGCAGATCGGCACTCATGAGCGAGACGAACCTCAACTACCGATAAGCGCCATCATAACCCTCCTTGGAAGGACCACCTGATGCCCAATCTTGTCACGATGTCGGATCCGTCCGCCCTGCGCCGACACGCCCTCTCCTCCTGGGATAACGAGGGTGGCGCGGTGGGGGAAGAGGTGCATACGGATGTGCCCGAGATGACAAACAGCGAGCTCGTGCACCTCCGCGTCCGGGTCATTGCGCTGGAAAACCTGCTGATTGCCGTTCTGGCGGAGAGCTCCAACCAGCAGCGCCACGCGGTCCGAGACATGGCCGCTTTGATCTCTCCGCGACCGCGTTCGACGCAGCACCCCCTTACGATCAGGGCCGCTCAGCACATGACCGACCTCCTGGATCGTGCAGCCCACATCCGGGAGGTGCAAACTGAGTGTCGCATGCTGTGACGGGTGTCCTCCTGCCCTACAAGAGTACGCCGGTGTTTGACGAGACCACCCTTCCCTCTGGACTGCGTCGCGAGCATCGGACCCGAGCTGGCGTATGGGGCGTAATCCGGGTTTTGGACGGACGCCTTCGCTTCCAAGTGCTGGCACCCCCTTCCGAAGCCATTCTCGATCCGGGTCATCCCGGCCTCGTACTCCCGGATCAGCCTCATCTCGTGAAGCCGCTCGGAGCCATGCGCATGCAGATCGATTTCTATAAGCAACATCCGGGGGAACAGTCCGCGTAATCTAACGCGCCGGCGGTTTGCGCCGCGACCGAAGGGAAGAGGAACGTCGGTTGATCGGACTACGCTCGAGCAAAGGTTTCGATCGGCAGGCTTGATATGACCCTGTCCCCTGCTCGCCTCCCCCCGGAAGACCTCGCGGTCGCCGAACGCTTGCGCGCGCCGAGCCTGTAGCCTTGGTCCTCGAATGAGTGACCTTTCTTGGTGCCGGTCGATGACGCGGCCATTCACGCATGACCGGACCCACGTCGGCTACTCCTCATCCAGAGCCGCAGCCTGCACCAGCCTTGGGGTGTCCAACCCCGCTACCATGGCGACCTCACGGAACTTGCGTCGTTTCGGCAGGTCTTCGACTCCCGCCAATGGAAGTTTAGGCTCGCAGGAGGGCAAACGGTAACTGTCTCGCGGAAGAAAACAGCTCCATGCACGCTAACCTGGGATAGTCCTGCCCTGGCCGATCCCTGTCACGATACTCCATTCCCGCAGTTCTGGCACAGTCCCTTTCATCTCCCGGGGACCTTCCTTCAAGGAGAACAGGATGACCACGCGCTCCTCCACGTCCATCGTCGAGTTCACCCATCCCTTTATTCTTCCCGGTTCGGGAGACAGGTTCCCCCCGGGGCGCTATGAGGTTCTTGTTGAGGAAGAGCTGCTCGAGGGCCTCAGCTTCCCCGCCTTCCGAGAAACCGCCGCTTATCTCATCATCTACGGGAAGCGTCCTGGGTCTGGTCCTAAAGAGATGCGCTCGATCTCATCGGCCGCTCTGGCCATGGCGCTCCAGCGTGATGCCGATCCGG
>NZ_JBKGUN010000069.1:0-4359 GCF_046462195.1 Paracoccus sp. (in: a-proteobacteria)
AGATGGGGGGAAAGCGGCCGGTTACCCCGGTTCACGTCGGCCATTGGCGGCCCTCCTTTGTCGGTTCTGGCATCTCCCGCCGCAGGAGCCCTTCAGGATAGGCAGGGCTGGCCGCGCGGGCTGGCAATCGTGGCACGTTCTGGACATAGTTGTGGCATCTGTCACCCTGATATGCCAGCCCGCGCGCGCAAATGACGCGGATTTCCCTGTTTGTGATCACGGGGGCGCCGGCTGTGATCACGGCGAGACGGGCGATGGCTTTGACAGGACAAGCAGCCGATGTGAGGGGCGCCGCTGTCGGGTCAGAGGGGGATCAGCGCCCAGTAATCCAGATCCAGAAGCACATCCGGATGATAGCGGCCGTCATCGCCGCGCAGGGTGAACAGGCTGCTGTCCCCCTTGGTGGCCACCAGGCGCAGGCGCAGGGCCCCGACCCCCGGAGCAGCCGTTTCAGCCTTGTCCAGAACCTCGGACCAGGCGCGGACGGTGTCGCCGGCGTGGCAAGGATTGGCATGGGCGCCCGCGTTCAGCGCCACGATCATCTGGGCATTCGCCAGCCCGTTGAAGGACAAGGCGCGGGCGAGGCTGATGACGTGGCCGCCATACACCAGGCGCTGTCCGTCGGCACGGGTCGTGGTGTCGAAATGCACCTTGGCCGTGTTCTGCCACAGGCGCGTTGCCAGCATATGCTCGGCTTCTTCGATCGTGACGCCATCGACGTGATCGATCGTCTCGCCAATGGCATAGTCGCCCCAGCGATGAGGTTCGCCCGCCAGATCAAAGTCATAGCCGTCAAAGCTGAGTCCGTCCGGAACCACCAGATCCCCCGCGTCCACGGCAGGGGCCAGTTCCGGAACAACGGTTTGCGGCGCCGGCGCCTCGGGGTCGCGCTTGCGGACCATGACCCAGCGGACATAGTCCAGCACCGTGTCGCCGACCTGGTTCAGGCCGCGGGTGTGCACCCAGACGACGCCCGACTGGTTGTTCGAGTTCTGCTTGAGGCCGATCACCTGCGACTCGGCGCGCAAGGTGTCGCCCGGCCAGACCGGCATCAGCCAGCGCCCCTGGGCATAGCCCAGATTGGCAATGGCATTCAGGCTGATATCCGGGACCGTCTTGCCGAAGACCGTGTGAAAGGCCAGCAGATCGTCCAGGGGGCTGCCGTCCAGCCCGCAGGTGATCGCGAATTCGTCCGACGAATAAAGCGCATGCCGCGCGGGATAAAGGGCGTGATACAGCGCCCGTTCGCCCTCCGCGATGGTGCGCGGCACGGCGTGGCGGATGGTCTGGCCGACCTCGTAATCCTCGAAGAACCGTCCCGGATTGGTTTTCGTCATTGCGATCCCTATTGCTGGCCCAGCTTCATGTCGGGGTGGTACTCGGCCTCGATTTCCTTGGTGACGGCCTGCCCGCAGCGCATCACGCCGCGGGCGGCGTCAAAGGCCATCGTGGCGCTGCCCTGCAGTTGCCAGCCCTTGGACAAGGCCTCGCTGACCCGGTGGCAGAACCGCGAGGTGTCATCTTCGGTGATGAAGCGATAGATCACGGGCATCACGCACCTCCAAAGGGCCAAGGCCCGATCCAGCCGTGGACGAGGCCCACGACCACCATGACGATAACGGCGCCAACGGCCGCCATGGCCTCCTTGCGTGCGGGGAAAGGACCGGTCGGGCGGACCCAGGGAGACGCGCGGCTGATCGCGGCCATTTCGACCAGCGCCCAGGCCAGCAGCCCGCCGAACAGCACAAAGGAAGGCGTGTCTCCGTTCACCAGCAGATGCGCGATGGCCCAGAGCGAAAAGCCCCACAGCATCGGGTGGCGCGTATAAGCGGTGATCCGGGTCTTCATGCCGGCGGCCGCGAACAGATAGAAGGCGACCAGGACCAGCAGGTTGTTGATGCCGACCAGCGCCGGGTTGCGGCCCCAGAAGAACGCGCCATCGGCGCCGCGATAGCCGATGACCATCAGGATGATCGACAGCACCAGAAGGCCCGTCACCATGCCTTTGCCGCGCTCGCCCATCGTGGCGCGCTGCGCCGGTGCCATCCGTTTGTAAAGATGCGCGCCCCACCACAGGGCCACGCCAAGGATCAGGATCAGCATCTGGCATTCCTTTCGCTGGATCGTTCGGCGCGCAGACTGCCCTTATTGCGCCATGGCCGCAATCGCATCCGCACGGTCCAGCGTCTTGCGGGCGGTTTCCACATGCAGGTTTTCGACGATCTTGCCGTCGACGACGGCGACACCCTTGCCCTGAGCAGTGGCCTCGTCAAAGGCCTCGATCTGGCGGCGGGCCAGCGCGACCTCATCCTCCGAGGGGGCAAAGGCGGCATTGGCGATGGCCAGCTGCGTCGGGTGGATCAGGGTCTTGCCATCAAAGCCCATGTCGCGCCCTTGTTCGCATTCGGCGCGAAGACCGTCCTCGTCCTTGAAGGCGTTGAAGACGCCGTCCACGATGATCTTGCCATGGGCCTTGGCGGCCAGCAGGCACAAACCCAGCCCTGCCATCATCGGCAGGCGGTCCGGGCGGAAACGGCTGTTCAACTCCTTTGCCAGGTCGTTCGTGCCCATCACCATCCCCTCCAACTGGGGATGGGCGGCAATCGCGGCAGCGTTCAGCATGCCCCCGGGCGTTTCCATCATGGCCCACAGCGGCCTGTCCGGGATCAGCGCGGCGACGCGATCCAGATCCTGCGGCCCGTCCACCTTGGGGATCAGGACGGCATCGGCGGGCAGCGCGGCGCAGGCGCGCGCATCATCCTGGCCCCATTCGGTGGACAGGGCGTTGATCCGCACGATCCGGGCACGCGGGCCATAATCCTGTTCCAGCGCCTTGGCCAAGGCCGCGCGGGCGGCCGCCTTGGCATCCGGAGCAACCGCGTCCTCCAAGTCAAAGATGATCGCGTCGGCAGGAAGGCCCTGCGCCTTTTCCATCGCACGCGCGTTGGCGGCAGGAATATAAAGAACCGAGCGATAGGGACGAGTCATGAAACCTCCGCGACACAATGTTGCGCAACGGTGGCGTATAGCGTCAGAAATGGCAAGCGCTTTTGCTGCGCTGCGGCGTCAGCCAAAGGTCGCCTGCCAGATCAGGCGCAACGACACCAGCAGCAATCCCCAGGTGATCAATTGATAGAACAGCTTGGGCGGAATGACCCGCACCAGCCGCAGTCCCAGCCACACCGACAGCAATGCGACCGGCATCAATGCCGCTGCCGTCAATAGGTTTGCAGCCGACAGCTGCCCCAGCGCCATGTAGGGGATCAGCTTGACCCAGTTCCCGATGGCAAAGAACCATGTCGTCGTGCCGGCATAGATCAGCGGCGACAGGCGCAAGGGCTGGGCATAAACCTGCCACAGCGGCGCACCCGAATGACTGACAAAGCTGGTATATCCGGCGAGCCCGCCCCACAGGGTGCCCGGCCCCACCCCGGGCCGACGTGGTTCGGCATCCACCTGCGGGCGCAACAGGGCGTTCAGGGCAAAGCCGAAGCCGATGACCCCGACGATCAGCGTGACCCCCCGGACCGGGACGATCAGCGCCGTGGCCCAGCCGATGCCGATGCCCATCAGGGCCCCCGGCAGGGCGCATGCCAGCACCCGGGCGTCAAAGTCGCGCCTGAACGCGATCAGGCCTCCGATGTCGGACACGACATACACCGGCAGCAGCAGGCCCGCCGCCTGCACGGGCGACATGACCAGCGACATCACCGGGACCGCGATGATGCCCACCATCGCCAACCCGCCCTTGGCCAGTCCCACCGCCACCGCCGCCAGCACGGCCAGCGCCCAGCCCGTCACCGTCAGTTCCAGCATCCGCGCCTCCTGCAAGGGGCGCAGGCTGACGCGCCTGCCGCACGAAGGCAAGGGCCTGCGGGCTGCCGCGCTGCGGCGCGAAAGGCTTGCGATTTGTCCGGCGACGCCTTAACCCTCGCGCCACATTCCACCATTCATTCGGAGGTTATCCATGGCCCGACCCAAAATCGCACTGATCGGTGCGGGGCAGATCGGCGGCACGCTAGCGCATCTGGCCGCGATGAAGGAGCTGGGCGATGTCGTCCTGTTCGACATCTCGGAAGGAACTCCGCAGGGCAAGGCGCTGGACATCGCGCAATCGGGCCCGTCCGAGGGTTTCGACGCCCGCATGAAGGGCGCGAACGATTATGCCGACATCGCCGGCGCCGACGTCTGCATCGTCACCGCCGGCGTCGCCCGCAAGCCGGGAATGAGCCGCGACGACCTGCTCGGCATCAACCTCAAGGTGATGAAAGCAGTCGGCGAAGGGATCAAGGCACATGCCCCCGATGCCTTCGTGATCTGCGTCACCAATCCGTTGGACGCGATGGTCTGGGCGCTGCG
>NZ_JBKGUN010000070.1:0-4516 GCF_046462195.1 Paracoccus sp. (in: a-proteobacteria)
GCCCTGGATCAATCGCAATGCGCCCTTTCGCGCCATATCGCCGCCCGGCTTTGCCAAAACGCTTTCCTTCGCCTACATGTTGTTCAAGACTGACCGCGACCCATACGCACATTCGGGAGATGTTTCCATGAGTGATGACACCACCGACCCCCGCCGCGACACCGGCGCCGATCTGCCCCCTGCCGCACAGCGCGCCCTGGCCGAGGCCGAGGAACGCCGGAAAGCCGCTGCGGCGCAGATCCTGCCCAAGGAATATGGCGGCCGCGATGGCCCCGAGCCCGTGCGGTATGGGGACTACGAAAAGAACGGTCTCGCGGTGGATTTCTGAGGATGGACTGGCTGCGGGCCTCGGCCACCCAGCAGGGCCGCGCGATCATGGCGGGCCTGCTGGACCCCATCAACCAGACCGAGGCCTATCTGGCCGCCGCAAAGGAACATCCGGACTGTGCCCGCATCTATGCGCGCCTGACGCCGGCCCGCGCCCGGTCCGAGGCCGTGGCCGCCCATGACCGCGCCAAGCAGGAGCGTCGCCACAGCCTTCTGGACGGGGTGGCGATCAACTGGAAGGACAACATCGACAGCGGCGGCACCGCCACCGAGGCGGGCTCGAAGCTGCTGGAAGGGCGGGTGCCGCGCAAGGATGCCAATGTCCTGGCCCGGGCGGCGCGGCGCGGCACGGTGTGTCTGGGCAAGACCCATCTGACCGAACTGGCCTTTTCCGGGCTGGGCCTGAACCCGGTGACGGCCACGCCGCCCAATGCGCTGGACCCTGATCTGGCGCCCGGCGGTTCATCGTCCGGGGCGGCTGTATCGGTTGCGCTGGGACTGGCGGCCGCGGCGATCGGAACCGATACCGGCGGCTCGATCCGCGTTCCTGCGGCCTGGAACGGGCTGGTGGGTTTCAAGCCGACGCATGGTGCGCTGCCGGAAAAGGGCGTGGTGCCCCTTGCACGCAAGTTCGACATTGCGGGTCCCATTGCCCGAACCGTCGAGGATTGCGCCGAACTGTTCGCCATCATGGCTGACCAGCGGGCGCCGGACCTGTCGGATGCCTCCATCGCCGGTCGCCGCCTGATGGTGCTGGAGGGCTTGCCGTTTGACGAGGCCGAGGCAGGTCCCGTGACCGCTTTCGAGGCCGCGGTGGATCGGCTGGCACGGGCAGGGGCGCAGATCTCCCATGTTTCGAGCGACTGGCTGGATCGGGCGATGGCCTTGTCGCCCTTGCTGTTCGCCCCCGAAGCTTATGGCATCTGGCGCGCCCAGATCGAGGACGCGCCCGAGCTCATGTGGAAGCCCATCCTCGATCGTTTCCGCGGCGGGGCGGACGTCAGCGGCCCGGACTATGTCGCGGCCTGGGAAAGCGTGACCCGCATTCGCCGCAAGTGGCTGAAGGAGGTCGTGGGCGGCTATGATGCCGTGCTGGTTCCCACCGTCCCGATCATGCCCCCCGCGACCAAGCGGTTGATGGAAGACGAGGCCGAATTCGTCCGCGCCAACCTGCTGACCCTGCGCAACACCCGGATCGCGAACCTGCTGGGCCTGCCTGCGATCACTCTGCCGACGGGGCACCTTGCCTGCGGAATCTCGCTCCTGGGGCGTGGCGGGCAGGATCGGCACCTGCTGCGCGTGGCTGCCGGGGCCGAGGCCGCATTGGCCGCCTGATCCTAAGGGGCGGCCGGGTCTTTGCTGGACGCAAGGTCGCGATCACGCTAATGTTTCGGCCAAGGAACGGGGCGCAGACCCCGGAAAGCGAGGCAGAGATGGCATTCCCCGAGCGGTTCTCGAACCTGCCGGACTACGCGTTCCCACGCCTGCGGGCGTTGTTGTCGGACATCCGTCCCGGGCTTGTTCCGGGCGAATCCCCCGTGATCCTGACCATTGGAGAGCCGCGCCACCCGATGCCCGGTTTCGTGGCGGACGTGATGGCCGACAGCATCGGCGAGTTCGCGAAATATCCGGCGAACGAGGGCACGCCCGATCTGCTGGACGCCATCGGCGGCTGGCTCGGGAGCCGCTATGACCTTGATATTGCTCCTGAACGGCTGATGGTGCTGAACGGCACGCGGGAAGGGCTGTTCAACGCGGCCCTTGCGCTTTGTCCCGAAACAAGGAACGGCCGGCAGGCGGCGATCCTGATCCCCAACCCGTTCTATCAGGTTTATGCCGTGGCAGCCGCGGCGGTGGGAGCTGAGCCGATCTTTGTGCCCGCCACACCGGATACGGGGAATTTGCCCGACTATGCCGGTCTTGATGGCGCGACTCTGGACCGTGTCGCCATTGCCTATCTGTGCTCGCCCGCCAACCCGCAGGGCGCGGTTGCGGGGCGCGACTATCTAGAGACGCTGATCGCCCTGGCCGAACGGCATGACTTTCTGGTCTTTGCCGACGAATGCTATTCCGAGATCTGGCGCGACAGTCCGCCACCCGGCGCGCTTCAGGTTGCCACCGCGATGGGACTGGCCGATCGTGTCGTGATGTTCAATTCGCTGTCCAAGCGGTCGAACCTGCCAGGGCTGCGGTCGGGCTTTGCGGCCGGGGGTGTGACGCAGTTGCGCGAAATGCGCCGGTTGCGCAATTATGCCGGTGCGCCACTGCCCCTGCCGATCCAGCGCGTCAGTGCCGCTGCCTGGCGGGACGAGGCGCATGTCGAGGCCAGTCGTGCCCTTTATCAGGAAAAGTACCGGATTGCCGACCGGATTCTGGGCAACGTGCCCGGATACCACAGCCCTGAGGGCGGGTTCTTCCTGTGGCTGCCCGTGGCCGATGGCGAGGCTGCGGCGCGCCAGCTGTGGACACGGGCCGGTATCCAGGTGCTGCCCGGGGCCTATCTGTCCCGCGACGTGGGCGGGTTCAACCCGGGCCGGGAATTTGTCCGTGTGGCGCTGGTCGCCGATGCGGCCCAGACGGAAGACGCGCTGACGCGGCTGCGCACGGTGCTTTATGACGACAATGAGGAAGGGTGAGATCATGGCAAGCTGGCAGGCGAAACATCGCGACCCGCTGTTCGACCAATCCACCCAGGCTGCGCTGGAACGCCGCAGCAAGGAGGCGGTGGGCGCGGTCCTGATCATCGTGGGCATCGTGGTGGCGATGATGCTGGGCAGTTGGTCCTCGGATGATCCCAGCTTCCTTTCGGCCACCGATGCGCCGGCGCAGAACATGCTGGGCAGCCTTGGCGCCTATATCGCGTCGCCGCTGATGATGATCGCGGGCCATGGATCCTGGGTGCTGGTCGTGGCGGCCTGGATCTGGGGTCTGCGTCTGATGTTGCACAAGGGGGAAGACCGCGTGATGCGCGCGATCTTCACGCCCATCGCGGTGGCGCTGGTGTCGGTTTATGCCAGCACACTGGTGCCGGGACCGGAATGGCAGCAGAATTACGGGCTGGGCGGGCATTTCGGCGACATGGTGATGGGTGCCATGCTGAATCTGCTACCCATGAAGGCGCAGCTGGGTATTCGGGTGGCGGCCTTTCTGGTTGCGCTGGCGGTGATCGCGGCGGGGGCCTTTGTTCTGGGCTTCAATCGCAGCGAACTGATGATCCAGTGGCGCCGCTTTGTCCGCGGCCTGTCCACGGCGCTTCACCTGACGCAGCGCGCGGCGGCCGGGGCCGCAACGCTGGGCCGCCGCCTGCGGGACCGCGTCAAGAGGACGCCCGAGGACAGCCCGTCCAAAGCCGCTACGCCGCGCCGCCGTGTTGCGGCCGCTCCGGCTTTTGAGCTGGAGGAAGAGCTGCCCGAGCCCGAACTGATCGAGCGTGACTCCGATTATGACGGAGACGGCCCCACCGAGGAAGAGGTGCGCGGCCGCATCAGCGACGCCATCCGCTCCAGCACCGCCAAGACGTCCGTGCTCAAGACCGTGGCGTCGCGGCTGGCGCGCGACAATGCCGCACGCACCTTGCCCCCGATGCCCGAGGATGATGAGGATGGACCCGGCCTGTTCGGTGCCGGGCCCTCCAACCCTGTCATCGCGCCTCCCCGCCGCCCTGATCCGGCGCCGCGCGCACCTGAGCGGACCATGCCCTTTGACGAAAGCGGGACCGCCTATGAGCGCCCGCCGCTGTCGCTGTTGTCGGCCCCTGCGGCAAGCGACCATCCGCCCGTCTCGCAGGAAGTCCTGATGGAAAACGCCCGCATGCTGGAGGCGGTGCTGGACGATTACGGCGTCAAGGGCCAGATTACCGAGGTCCGTCCGGGACCGGTGGTCACGCTGTACGAATTGGAGCCCGCGCCGGGTCTGAAGGCCAGCCGCGTGATCGGCTTGGCCGACGATATCGCGCGGTCGATGTCGGCGCTGTCGGCGCGCGTGTCCACTGTCCCGGGCCGCAGCGTCATCGGGATCGAACTGCCCAACATGCGTCGGGAAAAGGTGCTGCTGCGCGAGATCTTCGCGTCCCGCGCCTTTGGCGACGGCACGCAGCCGCTGCCCCTGGCGCTGGGCAAGGACATCGGCGGCGATCCGGTCGTGGCGAACCTGGCCAAGATGCCCCACCTGCTGATCGCGGGCACCACCG
>NZ_JBKGUN010000071.1:0-4323 GCF_046462195.1 Paracoccus sp. (in: a-proteobacteria)
ACATGCGCAACGCCGGTGGCGATGTTCTTGCGTTCCTTGCGCTTCATGCGGGTCTTGTCACGTGCCATGTCGCTGCCCCTTACTTCTTCTTGCCGGCGATCGGTTTCGCCGGGCCCTTGCGGGTGCGGGCGTTGGTGTGGGTGCGCTGGCCGCGGACCGGAAGGCCGCGACGGTGGCGAAGGCCACGATACGAGCCCAAGTCCATCATGCGCTTGATGTTCATCTGAACTTCGCGGCGCAGATCGCCCTCGACGGTCAGATTGGCATCGATATATTCGCGGATCTGCAGCACTTCGGCGTCGGACAGATCGTTCACGCGACGGGCGCGGTCGATGCCGACGGCATCACAGATCTGTTCGGCATACATATCGCCGATGCCGTGGATATAGGTCAGTGCGATGGGGACGCGTTTCCCCGTCGGGATGTTGACGCCAGCAATACGAGCCACGCGTTTTCCTTTTCAGTTGCGGTTCCGTAACACCGGAACCTTTTTTCACAACGCAAGGCCCGAAAGCTGTGCCTTCGGGCCAAATCGATGGGCCACCCGTGATGCGGGTGATTCTCTTGCGAGATGACGTGACATATCGGCAGACGATCCCGAGGTCAAGCCTCGGGCCGTGTCCCATTCAGCGCCTCGGCAATCTGTCTGGAAACCTCATCCATCGCTGCCAAGCCGTCGACCTGGGTCAGCTTGTTCTTGGCATAATAATAGCCGATCAACGGTGAGGTCTTCTTGTAATATTCAAGCAACCGGGTCTTCAGACTGTCTTCATTATCGTCGGCGCGCCGCTTGAGGTCGGTCGAGCCGCAGACGTCACAAACGCCCTCCACCTTCGTCGGACGCGTCTCGTCATGATAAACCTCGCCGCAGTTGCCGCAGGTGTAGCGCCCGGTGATGCGCCGCACGAGAGCAGCGTCGTCCACCTGCATTTCGATCACCGCATCCAGAGCCATGCCGGTTGCGTCCAGCAACTGCCCCAAGGCATCCGCTTGCAGCAGGGTGCGGGGAAATCCGTCGAAGATGAAGCCGTTCCCGCCATTGGCCAGCTGCTCGCGGATCAGGCCGATGACGATCTCGTCCGTCACCAACTCGCCCCGATCCATGACCTCGGCCACCCGCTTGCCCATTTCGGTGCCCGAGCTGCGCGCCGCGCGCAGCATGTCACCGGTCGACAGCTGGACCAAACCGCGCTCTTCCACCAGACGGCGGGCCTGAGTGCCTTTGCCGGCCCCCGGGGGGCCAAGCAGGATGATGTTGATGGTCATGACGTCTGTCCCCCTCAGTCGGCCCGTTCCGGGCCTTGTCCCGTATTGGCGCAGGCAAGGCCGCCCGCGCCGGCGTCATGCGGTCAGCGGCGCGACGGTGCGCGGCGCGGCTTCGCAGTTCCAGGTTTGCGTTTACCACGCAGTTGCGATTTCTCAATCAGCCCTTCGTACTGATGGGCCAGCAGGTGGCTCTGGACCTGATTGATCGTGTCCATCGTCACCGACACCACGATCAGCACGGAGGTGCCGCCCAGATAGACCGGGATCGAGAACTGGTCGCGCAGGATCTCCGGCATCAGGCAGACGATGGCCAGATAAGCCGAGCCGATCACCAGCAGGCGGTTGACGACATAATCGAGGTAGTCCTGGGTCCGCTTGCCCGGACGGATGCCGGGAATGAAGCCCCCTTGGTTCTTGAGGTTCTCGGCCACGTCATCGGTCTTGAAGGAAACGTTCTGCGTGTAGAAATACGTGAAGAACACGATCATCGCCGCGAAGAACAGTAGATAGAGCGGCTGCCCAGGACCGAAATAGGCCAGGATCACCGACATGACCGGCCCTGTCTCGTTTCCGGAAAAGGTCGAGATCGTGATCGGCAGCAACAGGAGCGAACTGGCGAAGATTGCCGGAATGACGCCGGCCGGGTTGACTTTGACCGGAAGGTGGCTCGACTGGCCGTCGTAAACCTTCATGCCGACCTGGCGCCGGGGGTACTGGATGCGGATCTTGCGGAGCGCGCGCTCCATGAAGACCACGAAGCCGATCACCGCTATCAGCATGACGATCACGAACAGGATCACAGGGGTCGAGATCGCGCCCGTGCGACCCTGTTGGAAGAAGTTTGCCAGCGCCGCAGGAACCTCGGCCAGAATGCCGACAAAGATGATCAGCGAAATGCCGTTCCCGACCCCCCGCGCCGTGATCTGCTCGCCCAGCCACATCAGGAACATCGTTCCGCCGACCAGGGTGATCACGACCGAGGCCTGGAAGAACAAGCCCGGATCATGCGCCAGACCGCCCGCCTCGAGGCTGCGTGCGAGGCCATACGCTTGGAACAGTGCCAGCGCCACTGTGCCATATCGGGTGTACTGGTTGATCTTCTTGCGGCCCTGTTCGCCTTCCTTCTTCAACTGCTCCAACGAAGGAACCATCGAAGTCAGAAGCTGAACGATGATCGAGGCCGAGATGTAGGGCATGATCCCGAGGGCAAAGACGCCCATGCGGCCAAGCGCGCCGCCGGTGAACATCGACAACATGCCGCCGATGCCCGACTGCGCCTGCTCCATGAAGTTGCGCAACGCAGCACCGTCGATGCCGGGGACAGGGATATAGGTGCCTATACGGTACATGATCAGCACGCCGATCGTGAACCAGATCCTCTGGCGAAGTTCCGTGGCCTTGCCAAGCTGCCCCCAGGAGAGGTTCGCGGCCATCTGTTCTGCGGCTGACGCCATGTGAGTCCGTCCCGTGTCATGACAGCGCCGCCGACCCGTTTTCGCGGGGACCGGCGGCGCCTGAAAACCTAGATGCTATCTATGGGGCGCAACCGCCCCGATCAACAGCTTATTCGGCCGCCGCGGCAACTGCCGGCAGCTGGACCTTGCCGCCCGCCTTCTCGACCGCCTCGACAGCCGCCTTCGAGGCGCCGGTCACGGTGATGGTCAGGCCGGACTTCAATTCACCCTTGGCCAGCAGACGGATGCCGTCCAGCTTGCGGCGCACCAGGCCCGAGGCCACCAGCGCATCTTCGGTCAGTTCAGCCGCGCCGTCGATCTTGCCCGCGTCGATGAAGCCTTGGATCTGGCCCAGGTTCACAACCGCAAACGACTTGGCGTTCGGCTTGGTGAAGCCGCGCTTGGGCAGGCGGCGGTACAGCGGCATCTGGCCGCCTTCATAACCGTTCAGCGCTACGCCCGAACGCGAGCTCTGACCCTTGATACCGCGACCGGCGGTCTTGCCCTTGCCAGAACCGGGACCGCGCGCAACGCGCTTTTTGGTGCGGTTGGCGCCTTCGTTGTCACGAATTTCATGCAGTTTCATATCGCTTCTCCTTCGCCGGACGCACCCTCGAAGCGAAACAGGGGGCCACGGCATTTCTTGCTTGTTGAGTCGGCGTACCTGATGGCACCGGGGCCCTATACGCGGAACCGCTGCATCATTCAAGCGACGCGGCCACAGCGTGCCCGCATTTGACATACTACACCACGTTGTGTCTTGAGTGGTCGCCTCTGCTTGCTAGGGACAGGTTCAGTACATTGCACAAGAGCCTACCAATGACCCTCCTGCGTCTGCTTCCCGCCGCCATTGCGGCCCTGTTTCTGACCTCAGCTGCGGAGGCCGCCGAACCGACCCTCTGCACCGCAAGGATCAATGGCCACGACGTCATCATGGGCTATGACAAGAACGAGGCTCGCCTTGGCGACACCTATTCCCGCCGCGAACTTCTGGCGACACGCTGGGGAAAGCATGATTGTCCCAGTTACGTCGTACTGCGCAGCCTCACCCCAGAACTGTCCGATGAAGAGCGGCTGCCATTCTGTCTCCGCCATGACGTAGCCAGCGAATCGGTGGTGGGGTATGATCTGGGACCACGAGATGGCTGGGGCCGTTGCCGCAAGGTATCACGCTCGGTCTGCAATCGCGTGAATCAGACAACGGGGGCAGCGGGAGCCCTGACGTCTGCTGCCGCACGGCGGTCTGTCCAAGGATTGCAGGCCCTGCCCGATGGATCTGGCGCGGTGATCCTCAGCGGAACCGGCACGGCCATTTCAGGGGCTTTGGCCTCGCTTGGCGGCGCCGCCGCTGCGGTCGCTGCCTCGCCGATCCTGCTGACAGGCGCCGCCGTGTCGGTGGTGGCCGTAGGCGGCACACTCTACGCCTGCCGCGAAGGCGAATGAACCAACAAAAACGCCCCGCATGTTGCGGGGCGTTTTCTTTACCAAGCCAAGAAGCTCAGTTCTTTTCTTCGATGATGGTCACGAGATGCGGGATCTTGTTGACCATGCCGCGCACGGACGGAGTATCCTCCAATTCGCGGGTGCGGTTCATCTTGTTCAG
>NZ_JBKGUN010000072.1:0-10918 GCF_046462195.1 Paracoccus sp. (in: a-proteobacteria)
CCGCCGCGATCCGGGCACCCGCCGCAAAGCCGGGATCAAGCCGTGCCAGCGCCGCCTCGATCGCCCCTTGGACCGAGGGCTGGTCGGCCTGCGCCTGCCAGCCGGCAAAAGGCGCACCGTCATATTCGACCTTCAACGCGAAACGGGGCATCAGGCGCGGGGAATTTTCTGGCCGGGCAAGGGGGTGGACAGCAGTTCATCCAGGGTCTGCGCTTCCTGACTTTGCAGGGCAGGGCGATCCTCGGCAGAAACGCGGGTGGCGGCACCGGTCAGTCCTTCACGGCCCAAACGCTCGCGCAGGACGGACATCTCGATGTCCAAGGCCTCGCGATCACCGTCCAGCAGGCGGTCCGCGCGGGCGATGAAGTCCTTTTCCAGATCGTTCAGGAAGGATTCGTAGGTGGCACGCGCCGTGCTGTCCTGCGTCTGCACGTAAAGATCGGCAAAACGGATCGTCGCGTCGCGTGCCCCCGCCAGGTAAACTCCCAGATATCGTCGGGCCGAGGTCAATCCGCCCGGATTGTCCCGCACGCGGTCAAACAGATGCCGGACCGAAGCCTCGAACATTCCGACCCGCGCCTCCAGCCGACGATCCCCTGTGCGGAGGATGGCCTCGCGCATCTGCGTCAGGTGCCCCTCGGCCTCCTCGATCATCCGCTGCGCACGATCCTGCTGGAACGTGTCAACGTCCTCTCGGCCCTTGTCGCGCCACGGGTCCAGCCCGAAGGACAGCTGATGCAATGCAAGTCCCGCGGCGCCGATCATACCGGCCTCGGCCCAGACGCCGGGTTCCGCGGCACCCAGGCCGATGCCCAGACCTGCCAGCACGCCGCCGAACAGCTTGCGCGGAATGGCAGGGCGGCGGGCGATCCGCCGCGCCTCGAACGTGGCCTGCGCCACCAACCCTTCACGCGTCATCCACATGCCGCTGGCGACCAGACCGAAGGCCGCCAGATCGGTGACCATTCCCGTTGCGCCCTGGAAGAACGCCCCCAGCAGGAACGGCGTGGCGGCCAGCGTGATCCACTTGGGCCGTCCCTCGTGGGGATGGCGTGGCGTGGGCGGCAGAACCGGGCGCGGTGGCTGGCCGGGCAGGTTGTTCTTCAACAGGCTGTCGGGCGAAAACCGCCCCCCGAAACGTTTGGACATAACCACCCCTCAGCCTGCGCCCGCCAGCGAGGCGTAAAGCGTCAGCAACAAAAGCAGATAAAAGCTCAGCCTGGCGCGGGCATTGCTGGACATCACGATCCTTTCGGGCGGGTTGATGCCTTATATCGGCATCCTGCGGCGGAATTCAAACCGTGGAAGGAAACAGCCGGTCCAGCGCCGCATGCAGGGGCGCGTCATCGACGACCGTCAGGCGGACGGGCAAGGCCATCACCTTGGGGCGGAAGTTCCGGGGCAGGCGGGCGGCGTCCTTTTCGGTCGTCACCAACTGGGCGCGGGTCATGCGTGCCTCGGTTTCCAGCCGGGTCAACAGGGCGGGGGTGAAGGGCTGGTGATCTTCCAGCGCTTCGGCGCGCACCAGTTCGGCCCCGAGGTCGCGCAGGGTCGCGAAGAACTTCTCGGGATGGCCGATGCCGGCAAAGGCCAGCACCCGGTGGCCCCGCCAGTCGAACCCCATCTGCAAGGGCGCCAGCCGGCCGCGAAGGTGCGGCGGGGCATCGGGCGGCGTCGCAAAACCTGCCTGCGCGGCATCCGGCCCGAGGGACAGCAGCAGATCGGCGCGCGCCAGCCCCACAGCAACCGGCTCGCGCAGGGGACCTGCCGGGATGCAGAGCCCGTTGCCGAAACCCTTGGCCGCATCGACGACCACGATGCCCAGATCATGAAACAGCGCCGGGTCCTGAAATCCGTCATCCAGGATGATGGCCTGCGCCCCTTCGGCCAAGGCGGCCCGCGCGCCGGCAACACGATCGTCCGATACCCAGACGGGACCGAAGGCCGCCATCAGCAGCGGCTCGTCCCCGGTCAGGGCCGCGTCATGGTGGCGTTCGTCCACCTTCAGGGGGCCCTTGGCGCTGCCTCCATAGCCGCGCGAAACCACATGGGCCGCGATCCCGCGCGCGGCCAGCACCATCTGCAGATGGATCACCGTCGGGGTCTTGCCCGTACCCCCGGCGTTGAGGTTGCCGACGCAGATCACCGGCACCTCCAGCCGCGTTCGCGCGCCCTGCGCCAGCCGCTGTGCGGTAGCCCGTGAATAGGCCGCGCCCAAGGGGGCCAGCAGGCGCGCGCGCAGGCTGGGCGGACGCTGGAACCAGAAGGCAGGCGCGCGCTTCATGCGGTGGCCTTTCCCTGAACGGCCGCATGAACGGGCGCGGGCCGGTCCAGCGCCGCCAGCACGCGGTCCGCGATGCGAATGGCCACCTCGGCGCCGCCGGTGCTGACCCGCCATGCGTTGCTGGCCAGTTCGGCGATCAGTTCGGGCTGTGTCAGTTCGACCACGGCCTGGGCCAGGTCGTCGGCGTTGCGGACCTGACGGGCGGCATTGGCCCCGTCCAGCTGCTGCCATTCGGTGCGATGAGGGCCGACCGCGGGTCCGTGCATGATGGCCGATCCCAGAGCTGCGGGCTCGAACGGATGGCGCATCGCGGATTCGTCACCGGACAAGGTGCCACCCATGAAGGTGGCCGGCGCAAGGCGATACCAAAGGCCCATCTCGGTCGGGCCGTCGCTGAGCAGGACCTGAACCTCGTCTCCCAGATCCTCGTCCTCGCTGCGACGGACGACGCTGAGGCCCGCGGCCTCGATGTCCCGGGCCAGTCCATCAATGCGGGCAGGATCGCGCGGCGCTAGGATCAGCAGCGCGCGATGCGACCGCCGCAAGGCCGCCTGATGGGCGTCCAGCACGGCGCCTTCCTCGGGCTGCGGGAGGCTGGCGGCGAACCAGGCATGGCGCCCGTTCATCTGTTGGGCCATGGAAACGCGCTCGGTTTCCGAGCAGTGCAATGGCTCGCGGATCTCGGAAACCGGTCCGGTCATGGCAAGACGCATCTTGGACAGGCCCATCCGGCGGGCGATCCGGTGGCTGGCGCCGTCCGCCAGCATGATGGCCGAGATCTGCGACAAGAGTTGCCGGCGCATGCTGGCCTGCAGGGTCCAGCTCTGGTCGGCGGGGGCCAGGCGGAACTCGGCCAGCACGACCGGGATCTGGCGTGCGGCCGACGCCGCGATCAGCGCCGCCGGGAGGGTGCTGCCCAGCAGCAGAACCGCCGCCGGCTGCGCCAGGTCCAGCAACTGGTCCACAAAGGACGGATCGTCGGCGGGGTCGGGCTGATCGGATAAATGCGCGACAGCGGTCATCCGGATCTTGCGCAGGTCGGGGCGGGCGCGGGCCAGACGGCGCAGAACCTGCCCTTCGGCCTGAAAGGCATCGGGTGAGACATGGATGATCAGCGCCGGACCGCTGCCGGACGGAACGGGCGGCAGGACCGGGTCAGGGCCGCGACGGCCGCGCAGATGCAGCCACAGGCCCAGTTGCCCCAGTCCCGCCCCCGCCATCAGTGACCCAGTTCCTCGGTCGGGCTGACCTCGCGCTCTTCGTCGCGCAACCGGTGCAGGTGGGCGATGAAATAGCGGGTATGGGCGCTGTCCACCGTGCGCTGCGCCTCGGCCTTCCAGGCGGCAAAGGCGGTTTCATAGTTCGGAAAGATGCCTACCATGTGGATGCTCTTCGTGTCGCGGAACTGCGTTCCCTGCGGATCGATCAGTTCGCCTCCGAAGACGAGATGCAGACGCTGGTTCATGGGGCCTCCTGGCTGTCGCGATGGGCGCGAACCTAGCGCGGCCCCGCCCCAAGATGAAGCGACATTGCAAGAATGGCCGGGTGTCCGGGCATCCTACCGCCGGTCATGCCCTGACGTGGCGGCTTTCAGCCTAAATCGCCCGCAAGCTCCAGGATGACGGCCCATTCCTGGGGCGTGACCGGCTGGACGGACAGGCGGGTGTTCCTGACCAGCGCCATGTCCGACAGGCGGGGTTCCGCCTTGGCCTGATCCAGTGGCACGGGGCGGGGCAGCTTGCGGAGGGCGCGCACGTCCACGCATTCCCACTTGCCGTCGCCCGATGTGCTGTCGGGATGGGCTTCGGCGATGACCTCGCAGATGCCGACCGCCTCCTTCCCGATGTTGGAATGATAGAAAAGGCCCAGGTCCCCCGTCTTCATTGCCCGCATCATGTTGCGCGCCTGATAATTGCGCACGCCGTCCCATTCCTCGCCCTTGTCGCCCTTGGCCACGAGATCGTCCCAGCCAAAGACATCGGGCTCCGACTTGAAAAGCCAGTAGGCCATCAGCCGATCACCTTTTTCCATTCGACGATTTCGGTGGAGGCAAAAAGGCCCGCCGCCTTGTAGGGGTCGGCATCGGCCCAGGCGCGTGCCGCATCCATGTCGGTGGCGTCCAGGATCACGAGGGAGCCGCGCATCTCGCCTTCCTCGATCAGGGGGCCAGCCATGGCGACGATGCCGCTGTCCCGGATATGGGCAAGATGCGCGTCGCGGGTGTCGAGGCGGGTCTGCAGGGCGCCGGGCTTGTCTCGGCAGATCACGGCGAACAGGGGCATCATTCCTCCTTCAAGGGACGTCTCAGCAGGTGGTCCATGGCCTTTTCCACGGAAACGGCACCTTCGGCAAGTCGGGCCACCATGGTGGCAATGGGCAGGTCCAACCCGTCACGATCCGCCATCCGCGCCAGCGCGCGGGCGGTGGCCGCACCCTCGACCGTTGTGGATGTGTCAAAGGTTTCGCCCGCGCCAAGTGCATGACCAAAGCGAAAATTGCGAGAGCCGGCCGAGGTGCAGGTCAGCGTCAGATCTCCCAGGCCCGAAAGACCTGTCAGCGTTTCAGGGCGCGCGCCCAGGTGCAGAGCCAGGCGTGTCATCTCGGCAAAGCCGCGGGTGATGATGGCGGCCCGGGCGCTGTCCCCCAGCCCCGCGCCAATTACGGCGCCGGCGGCAATGGCGATCACGTTCTTCAAGGCACCGCCCAGTTCGGCACCTGCAACGTCGGTGGTGCGGTAAAGCCGCAGCACCGGCGTTGACAGCGTCTGCTGCAGGGCCTCGCCCGCGTCAGCATCGGCACAAGCCAGCGTCAGCGCCGTGGGAAGGCCCCGCGCGATATCGGCCGCGAACGAGGGACCGGTCAGAACCGCCACAATGGCGTTCGGACAGGCCTTGGCGATCAGCATGGAAGGGCCCGTCAGATGTGTCAGGTCGATGCCCTTGGCCGTGCTGACCAGCCGCCTGTCCCTAAGGCGGGGCCCGTGCTCGTCCAGAAAGGCACCCAGCGCCTGAGCCGGCAATGCCAGCAGGATCGTGGAAGCCTCCAGCGCATCGTCCAGATCCTGCGTGACCTGCAGGGCCGGGGGCAGGGTGACGCCCGGCAGGCGCGGGTTTTCGCTCTGCCAATCGACCCGGCGACCCCACAGCGTCACCGTCCCCTTGGCACTCAGGGCCATGGCCAGCGCGGTGCCAAAGGCGCCAGCACCCAGAACGGTGATCATGCCTTGGCCCCCTTCTTGCCGCTGCCCAGCATGGGCGCGGCCCGGCTGTCCAGAGGCCAACGCGGACGGGCGGCCAGATCCATCCCGTCGCGATGGCCCAGCCGGAACCGCTCGATCCCGGCCCAAGCGATCATCGCGCCGTTATCCGTGCAAAGCCGCAGGGGTGGGGCCAGGAAGCGCACGCCGGCCGCTGCGGCCACTTGTTCCAGCGCGGCGCGAATGGGGCGGTTCGCCGCCACGCCGCCGGCCACGGTCAGCACCCGGACAGGGCTGAGGGCTAGGGCGCGGCGGGCCTTTTCGGCCAGAACCTCGGCCACGGCGGCTTGGAAGGCGGCGCATAGGTCGCGGCGATCCTGTTCCCGCAGACCGCCATGGTCGGCGATCAGCCGATCGCGCTGGCGCAGGGCAGCGGTCTTGAGGCCGGAAAACGACATGTCGCAGCCGGGGCGGTCCAACAGCGGGCGGGGCAGGGGAAACCGTGCAGGATCGCCCGCTTGGGCCTCGGCCTCGACCGAAGGACCGCCCGGCTGGCGCAGCGCCAGCAGCTTGGCGATCTTGTCAAAGGCTTCGCCCGGTGCATCATCGATGGTGCCGCCCAGGCGGGTGAAATCCTCGGGATCGTCGACACGCAGGAACTGGCAATGTCCGCCCGAGACCAGCAGCATCAGATAGGGAAACGCGATCCCGTCGGTCAGGCGGGGCGTCAGCGCGTGGCCGGCCAGATGGTTCACGCCGACCAGCGGCAGGCCGGTCCCGGCCGCGATGCCCTTGGCGCACATGACGCCGGCCATCACGCCGCCGATCAGTCCCGGCCCCGCCGTCACGGCCACGCCCGACAGCGCATCGAGGCCGAGCCCGGCCTCGGACAGCGCTTGTTCGACCGCCAGGTCCAGGCGTTCGGCATGCGCGCGCGCGGCGATTTCCGGAACGACGCCGCCGAAATCGGCATGCAGATCTGTCTGGCTGCTGACCACGCTGGACAGGATGCGGCGATCTGCGGTCACCACGGCGGCGGCCGTGTCGTCGCAGCTGCTCTCGATGCCCAGAAAGATCAGATCGTCCATGCTCTTGCCCAGAGCCTGAGTGGCCCTTACGCCTTGAGGGCCTAGCACCCGCGGAAGATGTTGCCAATGCCGACCGGTTCCCAACCCACGCTGCTGCTGACCCGACCCGAAGAGGATTCGCTCCGTCTGGCTGCGTCCTTTCCCGGTTGGCCTGTCATCATCTCGCCCGTTCTGCGTATCGTGCCGGTGGACCATGACAGGTCTGTGCTGGAGCGGGCGCAGGGACTGGTCTTCACATCGGCCCATGCCGTAGGTCCGGCCGGTCCGGGACGGGGACGCCCTGCTCTGTGCGTGGGCGGGCGCACGGCCCAGGCGGCGCACGAGGCAGGATATGCCGTGATGCAGGGCAACGGTTTCGCCGAAAGCCTTCTGCCGCTGATTGCCGCCTCGCCCGTTCCGCTGCTTCATCCGCAGGGGCAACATGTCGCACATCGGCTGCCGGTGCCGGGAGTGGTGGTTTATGATCAATTGCCCCAGCCCCTGACCGCGACGGCGCAGGCCCTGCTGGCGGAAAAGGCACCGGTCGTGGTGCCGGTCTTTTCACCCCGGTCGGCACGGCTGCTGTCTGCGCAGGCGGGGCAGGCGCAGGCGCCGCTGTGGCTGGCCGCCATCAGTGAGGCTGCCCGTGCCGCTTGGAATGCCCCTTGCGCGCGCGAAATCGTGGCCGCCGAACCTTCGGTGCAGGCCATGCACAGGGCAATTGCCCAAATTGCCGAAGCGGAACAAAGCTGAAGACGGCGGGTTGAGCGCGCAGCCTTCGCTGATTAGGCTGCCTGCATGCGCGAGTTGCCGGCATGGCACCGAGACGGGGACAAGACGTGAAACAACCAGACAAGACCAAGGCCGGGGGAACGGCCGCCAAGACGGCCAGTGCTGCGGCAGCAGGTGATTCGACGCGCAAGTCGCCTGCGGCGCCCGGCGTGATCGGATCGGCGGAGGTCGGCGAAGGCAAGCCTGCGCAGGCGGGCCAACCCGGAGAGATTTCGCCCATCCCCTCGACCCTCGTGGGCGAAGGAAACAAGGGCCTGCCGGCAGCGGAACGCAAGGCCGGCAAGGGAACAGAAGGCGCGGCAGCCGGAGCCGCTGACACCGCTGCACCATTGGCGGACAAGCCGCGAAGCGGGTCTGCAGCAGCCTCGTCCTCATCGGCCCATGCGGGTGGCAGCATGGCCAAGCCTGCTGCACCTGCGCGACGCTCGGGCTTCTGGCCGATGGCACTGGGCGGCGCGGTGGCTGCGGGTCTGGGTGCAGCAGCGACAATCTATGCCCTGCCGCACCTGCCGCCGGAATGGCGTCCGGTGACGGCCGCAGAATCCGCTGGCCCGGCAACCGATCAGGCTGCGGTCATCGCCGCCGCCGAAGAGGCCGCCCGCCGCACCGTGGCCGAGGAACTGGCTGCGCAACCGGCCGATGCGGCAGATGATGGCCTTGCCCAGCGGGTCGAGGCGGTCGAAGCTCGTCTGGAAGAGTCCGCGGCGCCACAAAATCAGGAGGACATCGCGGCCCTGCAGCAGCGGCTGGAGGAGCAGCAGGCCCGGATCGAGGAACTGGCGGCCCGTCCGGCCTTTGATCCCCAGGCAGCCACGAACTTGCAGCAGCAAATCGAATCGGCTGCCGCCGAGGCACAGCAGCAACTGGACGCTGCCCGCACCGAGGCGCAGGAACTGCAGGATGCTGCCGCCGAAAGCACCCGGCGGGCCGAGGCGGTTGCCGCCATCGCCAACCTTCAGGCGGCTCTGGACCGAGGCGTAACGCCCGAGGAAGCCCGCGAAACGCTGGAAGGGGCCGGCTTGCAGACGCCCGAGGCGCTGACGGCCGAGGTTTCCAGCCTGTCCGAATTGCAGACCGACTTTCCCGAAGCCTCCCGCGGCGCGTTGCGGGCCAGCTTGCGCGAATCAAGCGCCAGCGGCGAAAGCAATCTGGTGACGAATTTCCTGCGTGCGCAAACCGGCGCCCGTTCGGTCGAAGCGCGCGAAGGCGACGATCCCGATGCCATCCTGTCGCGTGCAGACGCCGAAGTTTCGGCCGGTCGCATCGATGCGGCCGTGACAGAACTCGAGGCCTTGCCCGAAGTCGCGCGTGAGGCGCCCCTGATGGCCGACTGGCTGACCCGCGCAACCGCCTATCGTCAGGCACAGTCGGCTTTGTCCGAACTGTCCTCGAACCCGAATTGAGGACCGCCAGATGCTGCTGTCTCTGCTGAAAATCCTGTTCTTCTTTGCGGTCGTCCTGGCGCTGGCGCTGGGGGCCGTGCAACTGTCCGAAACGGGACAAGTGCTGCGCATCCAGTATGGCGGCATGGAATATGCGCTGACGCCTCTCAAGGCGCTGCTGGCGCTGCTGATCCTGATGGTTCTGGCTTGGGTGGTGTTCAAGATCCTGGGGGTGCTTGTCGCCTTTCTGCGCTTTCTTGCCGGGGATGAAACCGCCATCAACCGTCACTTCGCGCGCTCGCGCGAGCGCAAGGGTTATGACGCGCTGGGCGAGGGAATGCTGGCTGTCGCATCGGGTGAAGGCAAGCTTGCACAGGACAAGGCCAACAAGGCGGCCAAGTACCTGAACCAGCCGCACCTGACCAATCTTCTGGCCGCCCAAGCGGCCGAAACGGCAGGTGACCGGCAAAAGGCAATCGCCGTTTACCGCGACCTGCTGGACGACGACCGTACGCGTTTTGTCGGCATCCGGGGTCTGATGCGCCAAAAGCTGGCCGAAGGTGACACGCACAAGGCAATGCTGCTGGCCCAGAAGGCTTATGCCCTCAAACCGCGCCACCAGGAGGTCCAGGACACCCTGCTGGAACTGCAAACCCGCGAGCACGACTGGAAGGGTGCGCGCCAGACGCTGAAGGACAAGCGCACGCAAGGCGCGTTGCCCAAGGACGTGGCACTGCGCCGTGAGGCCGTTCTGGCCCTGCAGGAGGCCAGCGAGGTTCTGGCGCACGGCAATTCGATCAGTGCGCGCGAAGCTGCCATTTCTGCGGCCAAGGCCTCGCCCGATCTAATTCCGGCCGCGGTGCTGGCCGCGCGCAGCTATGTTGCGCAAAAGGACTTTCGGAACGCTTCCCGCATTCTTGAAAAGACCTGGTCGGTCCGGCCGCATCCCGATGTTGCCGCGGCTTACGCCGAAATCGTGCCGGACGAATCGCCCACGGCGCGTTTGCGCCGTTTTGATGCACTGATGCGCAAGAATCCCGAACACGAGGAAACGCGCCTGCTGCGGGCGGAACTGTTACTGGCGGCCGAAGACTTTCCAGGCGCCCGCCGTGCCCTTGGCGATCTGGCCGAAAAGCATCCGACCGTGCGCACGTTGTCGATCATGGCAGCCGTGGAACGTGGCGAAGGCGCAGATGACAGCGTCGTGCGCGGCTGGCTGACCCGTGCGCTGACCGCCTCGCGTGGGCCGCAATGGGTGTGTGACAAGTGCCATAACATCATGCATGCTTGGTCGCCCGTTTGCGACAGCTGCGGTGGCTTTGACACGCTGACTTGGCGCGAACCGGAAGGATCACGCAGCACTGCCTCAACCTCGTCCACCGGGGCCGAGATGCTGCCGCTGCTGGTGGGAACGCCCAAGACCGATCGTGACGAAACCGTGCCCGACCTGTCCGAGCCGGTGCAGCCGCATCCCCCCGGTCCGGCCGAACCCGAAAGCAAGCCTGTCCGTCGCAGGGAGGTGCCTGTCGTTGCCCCGGGCATGGTGCCGCGCGAAAGCGATTACCGCGATCTCGACGCACCATCCATCACGGTGACCGAGCCTGTGGCACCCCGAGCCTCGCAGCCCAAGGCCGAGCCGGCGCAGGTCCCCGATCTTCATTCCGATCCTGTTCTGGAGGTCGAACCGGCAACCGCCCCGGCCGCTACGGAGCCTGAGGCACTTGCACAGCCGGAGCACGACAAGCGCGCGGCTGCCGAGCCGTTGATGGTTCGTCCTGACGTGGAACCGTCGAATGAGGCAGAATGGACCGAAACCAAGGCCCAGCGCTGACCTCGGCGTGACAGAAGAAGGGGGCGTTGCGAAAAAATCGTCTGCGCCCTCTTCCCCCCGCCCGGCGAAACTGTTATCCGCCCCGTCACAACCTGATGCCGGTGTAGCTCAGCTGGTAGAGCACGTCATTCGTAATGATGGGGTCGGGGGTTCGAGTCCCTTCACCGGCACCAGGTTGCAGCTCCCATGACGTCTAAAGACGGCGTGGTCACCTGCTCTCCAGCATAAAAACTGATATGTTTCTGGCTTGGGTCCAAAACGCTGAAGCGAGCGGGGCTGTTACGAGGGCTTCTAACTGGAAGTTAGGGGAACCTTAGGTGTCATCGGGAGGCCTTTGTTCATTGTCTTGCTGAGCTTTGACAACGT
>NZ_JBKGUN010000073.1:0-7399 GCF_046462195.1 Paracoccus sp. (in: a-proteobacteria)
GGGCTTCTGGCGGCCAATCTGCTGAGCTTGGTTTCGAACATTCCGCTGACCGATCTGGACTCTTTTCTGGAAGGGCGGGTCTATTCCTCCGGCACTTCGACCAAACGCACGCAACGACTGGACCGCGGCTTGGGGGACATGCGCCGCATCCTGGTTCTGGACGACAGCATCAAGAGCGGTGATGCAATGCGCCGTGCCCGCTCACGGATTGCGGAGGCAGGCGTTGGGGGGGAGATCCTCTTTGCCGCCATTTACGGGTTGGAGGCTACCCATCCCGATGTCGACGTGATCTTTGAGCAGGTCACCAATCCTCGTATCTTCCAGTGGAACTTCATGCATCACATCGTGCTGGAGCAAGCCTGCGTCGATATCGACGGCGTGCTGTGCCTTGACCCGACCAAGCAGCAGAATGACGATGGCGAGGCTTATCGCCGCTTCCTGAACGAAGCGGTTCCCCTGCACACAACCTCGCGCAAGATCGGTTGGCTGGTAACAAGCCGGCTTGAGAAATATCGTGATCTGACCGAGGCTTGGCTGAAGAGCCAAGGGGTCGAATATGGCGAACTGATCATGCTGGACCTGCCCAGTGCCGAAGAGCGCCGGCGCCAAGGGGTGCATGGAAGCTTCAAGGCCGAATTTTATCGCAAGGCTGAAAGCACCTTGTTCATCGAAAGCGAGGAGCGGCAGGCCGAGATCATTGCACGCCAATCCGGCAAGCCGGTCCTTTGCGTGGAAACGCATCAGATCCACCTGCCCGACCCGCTATCCTCTGCCGCTGTCCGGCAGAAGATGCGCAATCTTCCAAACCGCCTGAAACAGCGCACTCGCAGCACAGGTGATCACTGGAAGGTCATGGCACGCAATGTCTTAGGGGATAGCAGATATCAGACCCTAAAGAATCTGGTTCGCCCGCAGTCCAAGTCCTGATCCGGCCAAGCAGAAGGTATGTCCGATGCAGAAAAATGATCCTGTCATCAGCATCATCATTCCCGTCTGGAACGGTGAGCGGCGCATCGTACAAACGCTTGAAGCGATTGCAGCGCAAACCGTCAGCCGTGATCGCTTCGAGGTGATCGTCGTGAATAACGGATCGACCGACGGCACGGCGGATGCGGTGCGGAGTTTCGATTTCGTCACCTTGCTGTCCGAGCCGATCCCCAGTTCGTACCGGTCCCGCAACCGGGGACTGGCGGTGGCGCGTGGAAAATACGTGTTGTTCACCGACGGCGACTGCGTGCCTGCCCCCGATTGGGTGGAGCAAGCCCTTGCCATTGTGGAGCGCCGGCCAGATGCAGGGGTTTATGCCGGAGACATCGTGCTTTTCCGCGAGGAAGGCGCTCGGCCAGTTGCCGCCTGCTACGAAGAACTGACCGCCTTCAATCAGCGCTATAACGCCGAGCATGGCTATTGCGTGACAGCGAACTGGCTGTGCCGACGCGACGATCTGCGGGCGATTGGCGGCTTTGATTCCGATCTGCTGTCCGGAGGCGACAGCGAATGTTCACGCCGGATGGTCATGGCGGGACACAAGGTCATTCATGTTCCCGAGATGATCGTCGGCCACCCTACCCGGGCTACCCTAAGCGAACTGATCCGCAAGCGGCGCCGGGTGATCGGGGGGCGGTGGCGGATGGACGGTATGTCCGAAGCCGGGGTCCCGAAGACCCTTTGGCGGATGGTTCACGAAGCCAAAGGCCAAGCGAGTTGGATGGTCAGGACGAAGATCGGCATGCGGAACAAATTCGGCGTGCTTGGCATTACTGCTGCCCTGATGCTTGCCTCGCAGGCCGAGGTGCTGCGCCTGTCGGCCGGACGCCCGCCATATCGATCATAAGATGCGGGCAGCCTTGAAATGCGGGACAAGCTACTGGCTGAGTAGTGGCCTTTCCGGACCTCCGCCTATTACTGCCGTATTTCCCCTATGAAAGCCCTGTCCCTCAGGAGTTGATCAGCATGGAGTGTTTATGAGGATTCTCATCGGGAGCGCCCATCCCTATCTGCCTCAGCTTTTGGGAGGTGCCCAGTCCAGCACCCATGAATTGGCTCTGGCCCTGCGCCAGAGGGGGCATGATGTCTGCGTGGTGGGCGGGTTGATGGGCAATGGCTGGTTCGGTTTGCGCCGACGCCTTGAGTTGAAGCTGCGCCGTCGGCGGTGGGTGCGCGATGACCATCTGGGCTATCCCGTGTATCGGGCTTGGTGGGCCTCGGAAATCATAGCCGATGTTGCCCAAAACTTTAAGGCCGACGTAGCCATGTTCCAGTCGGGTTTTCCGGTCGAGATGGCCAAGGCCATGACGGGAACGGCGATCCCGACCGTCATCTACCTGCACAACGTCGAAACGGATGACCTCGGCGGCAGCCTGAGCGAGTTGAACGGCATTTCGTTCATTGCCAATTCCCGCTTTACGGCAGAAAGGTTCGCGCAATCCGACGGCGTTTCCGCCCAGATCATCTATCCGATGGTGGACGCGGATCGCTACCGCACCCGATCGTCCCGGCAGAATGTCACGTTCATCAACCCCCACCCTCACAAGGGTGTCGACATTGCCCTGAAGGTGGCGGAAGCCTGCCCCGAGATCCCCTTCGTCTTCGTCAAGGCCTGGAGCCTGTCAGCCGAAGATGAGGACAGACTGCAAACGCACGTTGCCCGCCTGGATAACCTTACAGTCCGTCCGCCCACTTCAGATATGCAATCGGTTTATGGAGAGGCGCGGATCCTTCTGGCCCCCAGCCGTTGGGAAGAGGCTTTTGGCCGCGTGGCCGCCGAAGCGCATCTGAGTGGCATTCCGGTGGTGGGGAGCGACCGTGGCGGCCTTCCAGAGGCCATCGGTCCGGGGGGAAGCATTCTGTCGCTGGATGCCCCCATCGAGGAATGGTCCGCGGCCCTGCGGAGACTCTGGTCGGACGAGGCGCATTATCAGGCGGTCTCCGAAGCGGCGCTGCGCCACTCGGAGCGGAACGAGATGAAGTCGGAGCGGCAGATCGACCAGATCGTGGATATTCTTGCTGCTACACATGAAGAAGGCCGGAACTAGAATGCGAATTCTGTTCACCATTGGCGATCCCTACCTTCCCCAACGCTCGGGCGGGGCGCAGTCCAGCACTCGGCAACTCGTTGAGGAGCTTCGCGCGCAAGGCCATGTGGTGGCAGTCATGTGCCGTTTGTCCGGGGGCGGCTGGACCGAGATGTCTTCGCGGATCAAGCGCCGCATCGGCCGCACACGCTTTTCACGCGATACATTGCCCGGTCATCTGGTTTATCGAGCATGGGACCCGACTGACGCCACCGAAGTGGTTCGCAAGTTCCGCCCGGATGTTGCGGTTGTGCAGAACGGAAACACGGTCCCCATTGCCAAAAGCTTGGAGGCGCATGGTGTTCCCGTCGTGCTTTATTTCCGGAATGTCGAGTTCGATGAACTGGAAGGTTCTCCGGCAGAGCTGTCACGCGCGCTGTTCGTTGCAAATTCGCAATTCACTGCCGACCGGCACCGTGAGGCGTTCGGCATTACCTCTACGGTTATTCCCCCGCTTGTGAACCCTGATCTTTATCGGACTGCCTCTACCCGGACCAATGTCACCTTCATCAATCCTTATCCCGTCAAGGGATTGGAGATCGCCCTTGCTGTCGCAGCGGAGTGCCCGGACATTCCCTTCACCTTCGTGGAAAGCTGGGGGATCGATGCGGAGCTTCGCGCGACTTTGGACCAGCGCTTGACCGGGTTGCCCAATGTAACCTTGCAGCCCCGGACATCCGACATGAAGACCGTCTACGGAAAGGCCCGCATCCTGCTGGCGCCAAGCCTTTGGGAAGAGGCTTGGGGAAGGGTTGCCACCGAAGCCCATTACAGCGGCATTCCAGTCATCGGGTCGCGGCAGGGCGGACTGCCGGAGGCCATCGGTTCCGGTGGGCTGACGCTCGATATTGATGCCCCTGTTGCAGATTGGGTCGCGTCGGTGCGTCGCCTCTGGGACGACCCTGCCGAATACGCCCGTTTTTCGGCAGCTGCGTTGCAATTTTCTCAGCGGCCGGACATGCAGCCCGGTTATCAGGTCAGTCAACTCCTGAAGGTTTTGGAGGAAGTCTGATTTTCCGGAAGGCCATTGCAGCCACACGCTGCATTGGCATTCAGGTTTCCGGCACACATGGGAAAGATCAATCTGACGACAAGGAGGCAGGCGGGAGCTGCTTTCGCCGGTGACGCCGGCGTTTGGCTAATATGACTGCGCCGCCACCAAAGATCACGCAGCCAGCCTCCACGGCCCATCGGCCGGCTGCGCCCAGCAGCAGCGTACCGTTCCCTGTTGCCAGTCCCATCCCCACCAATGCCATGCTGGGAATGAGCGCCAGCGCCACCATGACGCCTGTTGCAAGCACCTTGAGGCGGGAAGACACGATAATGCCTCCGGCCACGCCCGCAAGCGCGGATGTTGCCACACCGTCCGGCTTGATGCTGGACCAGTAGTTGGCCCAATATCTTTGCGCCAGTTCCGCTTGGCTGACATCGGCAAATGACAAGGCAACCGGCGTGGCGATGGCCGCCGCCCCCGCCAATGCGGCATAGCCCAACACCGTGCTCCAGACCCCGGAGCGGGCGCTGTGTCGATCCCCTCCCAAGCCGAAGACAATGCGCAGCAGCGGCTCGAAGCCGGGTGCGATCAGCATGGCGCCCACAACGACATGGATCGTGTCCGACACGATCCCGAAGACGGCCACTGCGCCTGACAATGCCATAAGGGCCAGGAAGTTGAACGACGGATTCGTATCCTGTCGCATCATCGCGCCGATTTCCTCCCAGATGGCGTCGTTGCCTTCTTCGTTGATCGTGCCGGCAGCGTCGGCGCAGACGGTGGCGTTTGGTTCCGAGATGGAAACGGCACCGGAATGGAGCAGCCCGAGGTCACTGAGGATGTTGAGAATATCCTCGCTGGCCTGATTGGCGGCTTCGATGGTCACGACGTCGCCTTCAGGCCGCTGCGCCACGCCTCGTTGAAGAAGGATGCGGGCCACGCCCTCCTGTTCCTGAACATGTTCCAGAAGAAGGGCGCAATCAGCGGCAGAGCCGGAAAATTCGATCTGGCGTGGCATCGGTATCCTTTGGTCCTGGAGTAGCAGCACAGGGCGTGCCTTTGGCCCAAACAGACGCATCTGGATGATGTTCCCCGAATATCCTGCAAAAGGGCGGGTTTGGTACGCTTCCGGACAGGAACAACACTCTGCGTCGCCTGTTCGCGTGGTTTGCAGAGGATATTGTCATGCAGAAGTTCTTTTTCCACGTGGACTACCTTCTGGACACCGTCATGGATCCGGAGGGATCGGACTGCGCCGATCTTGAAGCGGCCCGGATCGAAGCCCGGGCCATCATCCGCGAGCTTGCGGCAGATTATCTGGCAACCGACCGGTTGTTTGACCCAATAGACATTTCTATCGGCGATGCAGCAGGAAAGATCCTTGCCAAGGTGTCGGTGGCCGAAGCCGTGAGCGAGTGTTTTCCGACAGATGACCAGAGGCCGTCACGTTTGAACAGCGGCTAGCGGGGGCGGTTTGCTGGATGCATCAAGCTGTTCTGATTACTCCATCCAAGGCAGGCGCCGCCGGAAAGGCGCCCTTGGTACGCAATCTGACACCATTTAATCCGGATTGTCCGGCTTCACCATGATACGCTGAACATATCGGTCACCGTATTTTCAGGGCATGACCGACTGAGAGACAGTTGCGCGCCGTGCTCTTGCCCCAAGACAAGAGAAAGCGTCATGCCGAAACGGCTGCCTCGCCCGGATGGGCGCAATCATCTCATCTCGACCCTTTCCTCCGGCGACCAAGCCCTTCTCCAGCCGCATCTGTCCGTGGTCACGCTTGAACAAGGGGCGACCCTGGAACAGCCGGGGCAGCCCATCACCCACATCGTTTTTCCCGTCTCGGGCGTGACCTCGATCATCGTGACCGGGGGAAAGAAGACGCACCGGATCGAGGCGGGCCTTTTCGGCCGTGAGGGCATGTCAGGCACGTCGATCCTGCTGGGAACCGACAGCACACCGAACGAACTTCTTGTTCAGATACCTGGTCACGCCCTGAAGATCAGCACTGAACAACTGGGTGCGCTGGTGACACAAAGCCCCAGCCTGCATCAACACCTTCTGCTGTTCGTCCAGGCAACGCTGATCCAGACGACCCAGACAGCCCTGTCGAACAAGCATAACAGTCTGGAAGAGCGTCTCGCCCGCTGGCTTTTGATGTGTCACGACCGGGTCGAGGGAGATCTGCTGAACCTGACACACGAGTTCATGTCGTTCATGCTGGGAACGCGCCGCGCTGGTGTAACCGTGGCGACGCAAATTCTGGAAGGAAAAGGGCTGATCCGCGCCAAGCGCGGAGCTGTCACCATCCTCGATCGCGAGGGACTCGAAGAAGAAGCCGGAGGCGCTTATGGCGTCCCGGAAGCCGAATATGTCAGGTTGTTGGGCAGCAGCGGAGCAGAACCCGACCGTTCCAAGGCTGGTGGAACAATCCATTTTCTGCCCAGTTCAGGCGGCCGATGAGCGGTAAGGCCAATGCAGAAGCTTTTCTTCCACCTGGTCTATGACGGCAGAACGATCGAAGATCCGGAAGGTTCGGACTTTTCCGATCTCGCGACCGCTCATGCCGAGGCGCGAGCCGGCATCCGTGATCTGGCTGCCGAACACCTCACGGCAGGGAAGCCATTCCGGTTGAAACATGTGCGCATCAGCACATGCACGAACCAAGCCGTAGCCGAGGTTTCCGCAGCCGAAGCCGTTCGCCAAGTGATCGCGCACGAGACCTGCTTGCTGATCCGGCAGCAGATGGCGTCATGTTGTGTGACGAGGCCAAGCGACTCCGTACCCTTTGCCGGGATGTGCACCGCGACACAATGCGCTTGCTGAATGACCTTCGAAGCGTCTGCCTGGACGGGCAAGAGAGGGTTTCACAGGCCCGTCATCATCAGGCGGCGCGAAACATGAAGCATGTTTCATTGGGAACAGGATTGTCCGGTTCCGATCGCAGACATGAAGACCGGCATCATGGATCTTGAGCGGCACCAGCGTTGCCGGCGAAGCATACTGAACGCTTCTTGAGGTGCCGGCGCATCAGGCGCACATGGCAAATTTGAAGAACAACAAGATGGATCACCGATTGCTCAAGATCAACTCAACAGCCTGAGCGCGTGAGGGAGATGCGAGTAACTGGTCAGCATAGGGCCGGCAGAGTTTGGGCAACGTTGCTGCAGACGCATTGTTGCGGTGCGGTCAGGCTTTTTCTATGGAATCGGATCAAACGATCGATCTTGCGGTGCCAAACGCGTTAGAGCCGATATGCAGCATTTGGTTGATGTCCTTAACAGGCTGGTGAAGGAGGTCAGAGACAGGATCGCTTTTTTCTGGG
>NZ_JBKGUN010000074.1:0-16327 GCF_046462195.1 Paracoccus sp. (in: a-proteobacteria)
TGGCTTACGAAACCATCATCGTGGAGATCGAGGACGAGGTCGCCCTGATCCGGCTGAACCGTCCCGAAGCGCTCAACGCGCTGAACGCCACGCTTCTGGACGAGCTGTCTACCGCCCTGGCCGATGCCGACCGCAACGACAAGGTGCGGTGCATCGTGCTGACCGGCAGCGAAAAGGCCTTTGCCGCCGGTGCCGACATCAAGGAGATGTCCACCAAGTCCTATGTCGAGGTTTACGAGGAGGACCTCTTCGGCGCCCAGATCGAGGCCATCACGCGTGTCCGCAAGCCGATCATTGCGGCCGTCAGCGGCTATGCCCTGGGCGGAGGATGCGAGCTGGCGATGGTTTGCGACTTCATCATCTGCGCCGAAAACGCCAAGTTCGGTCAGCCCGAGATCAACCTGGGCGTCGTTGCGGGCATTGGCGGCACGCAGCGCCTGACCCGCTTCGTCGGAAAATCCAAGGCCATGGACATGAACCTGACCGGCCGCTTCATGGATGCGGCCGAGGCCGAGCGTTCGGGCCTTGTCAGCCGCGTCGTTCCCACGACAAAGTTGATTCCGGAAGCCATGACGGCAGCCCGCAAGATTGCCGAAAAATCCCGCATCACGGCCAAGACCGTCAAGGAGACCGTGAACCGCGCATATGAAACAACGCTACGTGAAGGGCTTCTGTTCGAACGGCGGGCCTTTCATGCCCTTTTCGCGACCGAGGACCAGAAGGAGGGGATGGCCGCCTTTCTGGAAAAGCGCGAAGCCCAGTTCCGCGACCGCTGATGAGGGTGACGGAAAAGGCTTTTCTTTTCCGCGATCCTGTCCTATAGGCCCACGCTTACATGCGCGTGGGCCCGCTTTGGCAAGAATCATGTCCGTTCTGGGATCAGAACGGCGTCATGGGTCTTTTGCGTGAATGAAATGCAACTGACCTGATAGGATTCGACCCATGGCCAATACGCCCCAGTCCAAGAAACGCGCCCGCCAGATCGAGCGTCGCACCGATGTCAACAAGGCTCGCCGCTCGCGTATCCGTACCTATCTGCGCAAGGTCGAAGAGGCGATTGCTTCGGGCAATGCCCAGGCAGCCCAAGAAGCCCTGAAGAACGCCCAGCCCGAACTGATGCGTGGCGTGACCAAGGGTGTGGTGCACAAGAATACTGCATCGCGGAAAGTCTCGCGTCTGGCTGCCCGCGTGCAGGCACTTTCGGCCCAGTAAGGCCGCTTTTCGCAGGGTCCGTTTCCCTGTGAAACATGCAGGAATATTACGATTCCAAGGATCGGGTGCCAGCCTTTGCTGCGCGCCCGATTTTTGTTTCTGCAACTGCAATAACCAGATTTCTGTTGCAAAAACAACGCGGTTTGAAAATACGCAATTGAGTCAATGGGCTCGCAGATTCGATTGGGACAAGCTGCTGTCAAGCGCATAGTTCGATTGCGGATGTCCGCTGCGAGGGTCTAGTTTCATCCTTGCGATTCACGTCGCCTTGGGGGACGGGCCGGACCTCTGTACCGATCTTGCGGTCGGTTCGGAAAAACGGCCGGGCAAGGATGGGACACTGTCTTTCGCCTTCGGATTCTCGGCAGTCGGCTGCCACTGGCTGCTGCGGGGTCTGTGTCTGTGAATGGAAATGGCTGGAGCCACCATGCGACCTCGATTCGGTCGCAGGGCCTTTCTGTTTCTGTTGTCACCCACCCGGGCGATGCGCGTTCTGTCCCGTCGGATTGTCCGGCGGGGATTGGGGACAGGCACGGGAAAACGAGGCTTATGATGGACAGGATCTGGGGTCAGGCATGCGCCGAGCTTGAAAGAAGCGTCGGGCCGAACAACTACAATCACTGGATCAAGCCGCTTCGCCTGACCGGGATCGACGAAGGGGCCGCGCTTTTTGCCAGTCCCACGCGCTTCATCTCGGACTGGGTCAGCCGGCATTTTGCCAATGACATCATGGCGGTGCTGAATCGCGCCGGCGCGCCCGTCGAGCGCCTGCGTTTCGAGATCGGCCATGCGGCCGTTCGTCCCACGGCCCAAGCGACCGCAACGGTTGGTGGCGTTGTCACCGAGGCGCCCACCACCCGTATGGCCCCCCGCGCAGATCTGGGGGCGCCCTTGGACCCGCGTTATGTTTTTGGGAATTTCGTTGTCGGCAAACCGAACGAACTGGCCCATGCCGCCGCGCGCCGTGTGGCCGAGGGCGGTCCTGTCGGCTTCAACCCGTTGTTCCTTTATGGCGGCGTGGGTCTGGGCAAGACGCACCTGATGCACGCGATCGCGCATGATTATCAGGCCCGCCATCCGTCCGCACAGGTCCTGTACCTGTCGGCCGAACAATTCATGTACCGTTTCGTGCAGGCCCTGCGTGAAAGCACGATCATGGACTTCAAGGGGATGTTCCGGAACGTGAACATGCTGATGGTCGATGACGTCCAGTTCATCGCCGGCAAGGATAGTACCCAGGAAGAATTCTTCCACACATTCAACGCGCTGGTCGATCAGGGCAAGCAGATCGTCATTTCCGCCGACCGCGCTCCGGCCGAGATCAAGGGCTTGGAGGAGCGCATCAAGTCGCGCCTGTCCTGCGGTCTGATCGTGGACTTGCACCCGACCACCTACGAACTGCGCCTCGGCATCCTGCAGTCCAAGACCGAGGTCTTCCGCGCCCAGCAGCCCGACCTGGAGATCGGGGCCGGAGTTCTGGAATTCCTGGCCCATCGCATCACCACCAACGTCCGCGTGCTGGAGGGTGCGCTGCAGCGCCTGTTCGCGCATGCCAGCCTGTTGCGCCGCGAGATTACGCTGGAGGTGGCGCAGGAATGTCTGGCCGACATCCTTCGCACCAATGACCGCAAGATCAACATCGACGACATCCAGCGCAAGGTGGCCGAGCACTACAACATCCGTCTGGCCGACATGATGGGCCCCAAGCGCGCCCGCAACGTGGCCCGCCCGCGCCAGATCGCCATGTATCTGTCCAAGCAACTGACCAGCCGCAGCCTCCCCGAGATCGGCCGCCGCTTTGGCGGGCGCGACCACACCACGATCATGCATGGCGTTCGCAAGATCGAGGAACTTCTGGCCGATGACAGCGCCATGGTCGAGGATATCGCCGTGCTCAAGCGCATGCTGGAGGCCTGAACACGAAAATCTTGTGACCGCTGGCGCGGGCGGTTACACATCAGGTCCGACGAACGGGCCGATGGGCCGATGTGACAGGGGAAGCTGATGAAATTCTCGATCGAACGCGCCGTTCTGGTCAAGGCCGTGTCCCAGGCGCAATCCGTGGTCGAGCGCCGAAACACCATCCCGATCCTGGCCAATGTGCTGATCGAGGCGACACCCGATGGGGTCAGCTTCCGTGCCACCGATCTCGATACCGAGGTCGTGGACAGCGCGATGGCCCAGGTGGAACGTCCGGGCGCCACCACCGTCAGCGCCGTCATGCTGAACGAGATCGCGCGCAAGCTGCCCGACGGCTCTCTGGTCCAGTTGGCCAGCGACGACGAATCGGGCCGGCTGTCGGTGCAGGCCGGACGTTCCAGCTTCAACCTGGCCACCCTGCCCCGCAGCGATTTTCCAGTCATGGCCTCCAGCGAATACAGTGCGAACTTCCAAGCCCCCGCCGGGGTGCTGAGACGGCTGTTCGACAAGTCGAAATTCGCGATTTCGACCGAGGAAACGCGCTATTACCTGAACGGTGTCTATATGCATGTCGCCCAGTCCGAGGACGGACCCGTCCTGCGCTGCGTCGCGACGGATGGTCATCGGCTGGCGCGTATCGATGCCCCCTTGCCTGCCGGTGCAGAGGACATGCCGGGTGTGATCGTGCCGCGCAAGACCGTGGGCGAACTGCGCAAGCTGCTCGATGACGACGAAGCCGAGATTGCCGTTTCGGTCAGCGAAACCAAGGTGCGTTTCGCGACGCCAACAATCACGCTGACATCGAAGGTCATCGACGGAACCTTCCCGGACTACAGCCGCGTCATCCCGGTCAACAACACCCGCAAGCTCGAAGTGGACGCCAGCGATTTTGCTCGGGCTGTGGATCGTGTCGCCACCGTCAGCAGCGAGCGATCGCGTGCCGTCAAGCTGGCGCTGGACGCCGATCGTCTGGTCTTGTCCGTCAACGCCCCGGATGCGGGCGCGGCCGAGGAAGAGCTGATCGTGGCCTATGGTGACGAACCATTGGAAATCGGCTTCAACGCCAAGTACCTTCAGGAAATTGCCAGCCAGGTGGATCGCGACAACGCGGTCTTTCTGTTCAACGGCTCGGGCGACGCCGCCTTGATTCGCGAAGGAAGCGACCAAAGCGCGGTTTATGTCGTCATGCCGATGCGCGTGTGACACTGCAACAGCTGCGGCTTGCGCAGTTCCGGTCTTGGCCCGTGCTGGAGCTTGGGCTGGACGCGCGGCCGTTGGCGATCTTTGGGCCGAATGGTTCCGGCAAGACGAACATCCTCGAAGCGGTGTCCATGCTGGCCCCGGGGCGCGGGCTCCGCGCCGCTGCTGCTCCGGAACAGGCGCGGCAAGGCAAGGACGCAGGCTGGCGCATCCGGGCCCGGCTGACCGGCCACGAGGTCGAGACAGCCGCCCTGCCCGCTCTGGCCCGCACCGTCATCATCGACGACAAGCCGGTTCCGCAAACGGCACTGGCTCGATTGGTCCGGGTGATCTGGCTGGTGCCTGCCATGGATCGCCTGTGGTCGGATGCCCCGGAGGTGAGGCGGCGCTTTCTGGATCGCGTGACGCTGAGCCTTATGCCGGACCATGCCGATATGGCGCTTGCTTATGAAAAGGCGATGCGCGAGCGCAACCGCCTTTTGCGTGACCAGGTGGCCGATCCGGGGTGGTATCGCGCCTTGGAGGGGCAGATGGCCGAGGCTGGTGCCGCACTGACCCGCAATCGGCAGGATGCAATGGCCGCCATCATGGCGGCACAGGAGGGCGGTGAGGATTTTCCGTCCGCCCGTTTGACCCTGCTGCCGGGCGAGGGACAGGCCGACGACCCGGATGCTGACAGCATCGCCGCGCGCATGGCCATGATGCGTTCGCGCGATCTGGCTGCGGGGCGTACTTTGACCGGACCCCATCGCGCGGATCTGGGGGCCCTCTGGGGCCCGCATGACATGCCTGCCGCCCAATCCTCGACCGGAGAACAGAAGGCGCTGTTGCTGTCGCTGATGCTGGCCAATGCCCGTGCGCTGTCCGATGAGCCCGTGCTGCTGCTGTTGGACGAGGTGGCGGCCCATCTGGATGCCGACCGTCGTGCGGCGCTGTATGACCGCATCACGGCTCTTCCTGCGCAAAGCCTGTTGACGGGCACGGGGCCGGAACTGTTCGAAGCGTTCGGTTCCCGCGCCCGGCGCTTGGCGGTCACCAGAACCGACAACGGATCCGTGGCAAACGAAGTAGAGTGAACTGTTGTTTCCCTGCCCCTGATCCCGACCTCCCTGCCCTGTCCAGTAGGCTTGGGAAAAACCACTAGAATCGCTGAAAAACATGGTGAAAGCCGTGACTTTGCCGGTCGGAATGCCTATATTCACACAGCACGAACAGGAAGCTTGACGCATGACCGACACCGTATCCCAACCTGCCGAATATGGCGCTGATTCCATCAAGGTTCTCAAGGGGTTGGAGGCGGTGCGCAAACGCCCCGGAATGTATATCGGCGACACCGATGACGGGTCCGGCCTGCATCACATGGTTTACGAGGTCGTGGACAACGGTATCGACGAGGCATTGGCAGGTCATGCCGACTTCGTGCAGGTCAAGATCCACGCGGACAGCAGCGTCAGCGTGCGCGACAACGGGCGCGGCATTCCGGTCGACATGCACCAGTCCGAAGGCGTCAGCGCGGCCGAGGTCATCATGACCCAGTTGCACGCGGGCGGAAAATTCGACCAGAACAGCTACAAGGTATCGGGCGGCCTGCACGGCGTGGGCGTTTCGGTCGTGAATGCGCTGTCGGATTGGCTCGAACTGCGCATCTGGCGCAACGACAAGGAATACTACGTCCGTTTCGAACACGGCGACACGGTCGAGCACCTTCGCGTGGTCGGCGACGCCCCCGGCCAGAAGGGCACCGAGGTGCGCTTCATGGCTTCAACCAAGATCAATCATCCCGAAGGCACGTTCAGCAACCTGGACTACAGCTTCAAGACGCTCGAGAACCGGCTGCGCGAACTGGCCTTCCTGAACAGCGGTGTCCGCATCATCCTTGAAGATGAGCGTCACGCCGAGGTGCAGAAGACCGAGCTGTTCTATGAAGGCGGCGTGCGGGAGTTCGTGAAGTACCTCGACCGATCCAAGACCTCGGTCATGCCGCAGCCGATCTTCATCACCGGGGAAAAGAACGGCATCGGCGTCGAAGTGGCGATGTGGTGGAACGACAGCTATCACGAAACGGTGCTGCCTTTCACCAACAACATCCCGCAGCGCGATGGCGGCACCCATATGGCGGGCTTTCGCGGCGCCCTGACCCGGGTCATCGGAAAATATGCACAGGACAGCGGAATCGCCAAAAAGGAAAAGGTTGAATTCACCGGGGATGACGCACGCGAAGGGCTGACCTGCGTGCTGTCGGTCAAGGTTCCCGATCCCAAATTCTCGAGTCAGACCAAGGACAAGCTGGTCAGCAGCGAGGTTCGCCCGGCAGTCGAGGGGCTGGTCGGTGAAAAGCTGGCCGAATGGTTCGAGGAAAACCCGACAGAAGCCCGCCAGATCGTCGGCAAGATCATCGAAGCGGCGCTGGCACGAGAAGCGGCCCGCCGCGCGCGCGAGCTGACGCGCCGCAAGACCGCGATGGATGTGGCCTCCCTTCCGGGCAAGCTGGCGGACTGTCAGGAAAAGGACCCTGCGCTGTCCGAGCTCTTCATAGTCGAGGGTGACTCGGCCGGCGGCTCGGCCAAGCAAGGTCGGTCGCGGCAGAACCAGGCCGTCCTGCCCCTGCGCGGCAAGATCCTGAATGTGGAACGGGCGCGTTTCGACAGGATGCTGGGCAGCGACCAGATCGGAACGTTGATCACCGCCCTTGGCACGGGGATCGGGCGGGATGAGTTCAGCCTCAAGAAACTGCGCTACCACAAGATCGTCATCATGACGGACGCCGATGTGGACGGTGCACATATCAGGACGCTGCTGCTGACCTTCTTCTTTCGGCAGATGCCGGACCTGATCGAGGCGGGGCATCTTTATATTGCGCAGCCTCCCCTTTACAAGGTGGGCCGCGGTCGGTCCGAGGTTTATCTCAAGAACGAAGCCGCGCTGGAGGAATACCTGATCCAGCAAGGTGTAGAGGGCGCGGCGTTGAGGCTGTCGTCGGGTGAGGAGATCACCGGCAACGATCTGGCACGCGTGGTCGAGGAGGCCCGGACGGCACGCCGTATCCTGCGCGCCTACCCAACCCATTACCCGCCGCATATCACCGAACAGGCCGCCATTGCGGGGGCCCTGGTGTCGGGGCGGATTGATCAGGATGCACAAGGCGTGGCGTCCGACATTGCCACCCGCCTGGATCTTATTGCCGAAGAATACGAGCGCGGCTGGCAGGGGCGTCCCACGCAGGACGCCGGTATCCGTCTTTCTCGTACACTTCGTGGGGTCGAGGAAAACCGGACCTTGGATGGGCAGATGCTGCGCAGCGGCGAAAGCCGCCGTCTGGGCGAGATGACCCAGTCGCTTCAGGACATCTATGGCAGGCCCGCGCGCCTGATCCGCAAGGACCGTGACCAGCCGATCCATGGCCCTCTGGGACTGCTGCAGGCCATCTTCCTCGAAGGCGAGAAAGGACTGTCATTGCAGCGATACAAGGGTCTGGGAGAGATGAACCCCGAACAACTGTGGGAAACCACGTTGGACCCGGTGGCGCGCACCATGTTGCAGGTTCGTATCGAAGATGTGGCCGAAGCCGAGGACCTGTTCACCAAGCTGATGGGTGATGTGGTCGAGCCGCGGCGCGAGTTTATCCAGCAGAACGCACTCAATGTGGAGAACCTGGACACCTGATCTCTGTCACGGCCACTGTTGCACATAGATCACGAAGATCCTGCCAGTTCGAAGATGCAGACAAGGCGCGCTCGTTTCATTTGATTAAACAAATGTAATCTGGCTTACTTGCCGCGAATTCATCAGCAGCTTGGCTACGTCATCTTCTGTGGCCTTCAGATTCAGGAGTGCGCCATGTCCCTCAGATTCGCCCTGTCGTCGGCAGGTGTCACTGCCATCATGATCAGCGGCGCCGGCGCAGCATCGGCCGGTGGCGCCGTCGTGCCGATCATCGAGGCCGCTCCGGCCCCAGTTTCTGCCATTGCCCCTGTCATGCCTTGGCAGGGCGCATATGCAGGGGCCTCCCTTGGCTATTCCTTTGGCAGCAATGACGAGGTCGGTCTGCAAGCCTCCGACGATGACGGACTGCTGGGACGTGCGACGGATATCGTCAACGTCAAGATCGGGGGCGTGACCGGAGCCGTTCATGCCGGATACCGCTGGCAGCGCAACAACTGGGTCTTTGGTCCCAGCCTTTCGATCGAAGGGGGCTCTGTCGATGACAGCGAAAGCGGAAGCTTTTTCCTCGACGGCTTTGACTACGACACCACCGTCTCGAACGAGATCCGCTATCTTGTCAACCTGACCATGAAAACCGGGTATCTGGTCAATCCTGCGACCCTGGTTTATGGCATCGCAGGCATCAGCCGAGGCGAGTTCAACTATTCCTTCGAGACAACCGGCACCGCGCCCGGGTCAGTGGTGACCAGCGCAAGCTCCGAAGATTTCGGTGCAACCGGTTATGTCATAGGTCTTGGTGTCGAACGGGCCATCAATCAGCGGATCTCCGCATTCGGCCAGTACAGCCATCACGAGTATGACTCGACAGACATCAGGACGCCTTTGGCAGTTGGCGAAGGTTCCACCCGTGTCACCCCCAAACACAGCAACATTGCCATCGGCGTGAACTTCAAGTTCTGACCGCGTCGCAAGACCGAAAAAAGGTCAGCTGGGGAAGGCTGGCTTTTCTTATGCGGGAAATCGGGCGGACCGGCGAGATCCCGGGCTCTGGCCTACAGGCACCGGAATGGGACGTGACCCGCAAGCGAGCGCAACCCCCTGAGGGACAAGCGCCTTAAGAACCGGATCGCCGACATCCAATCCTCCGGTGTAAGTTCCAAAAGCCGGCAGGATCAGATGCTGCGGGCCTGTCAGAAAGCAGCGCAAACGACGCCCGGCCAGACGAATGCAGGGATGAAAATGCCCGGAAATATCCGGTCCTTCATCTGCTTCGTGGCGCAACAACAACCCTTCACGCACCTCCTCGGCAGTGTCGCCAGGCAGACGGGGACAAATGGCACCAGGGTCGTGATTGCCCGTCACCCAGATCCAGCGACGCCCCTCCGCCAAGGTGCTGATGCGGGCGCAGATCTTGTCAGGCAGGGCCCGGCCCGCCGCATCGTCGTCAAAACCGTCGCCAAGGCTGACCACAACAGCAGGATCGGTAGCGGCAATCTCGGCTGCCAGCCGGTCCAGCGTCGCTTCGGTTTCGTAAGGGGGCAGTAGGGCGCCCCCGCGCCTGGCCATCCGCTCGGACTTGCCCAGATGCAGATCGGCCACGATCAGCCAGCGTTGCGCAGGCCAGAACAACGCGCCCGAAGCCCGCGCCTCCAGCCGCCGACCGTCAAACTCGAAGGAATAGGCTGTCACGTCAATCCTGCCTCTGCCATCAGGGCCGCCGCTTCCGCCTCGGCCAGACGCTCGATCCCGTGGCCGGCAATGGGAACGCGCCCGTATTCCAGCAGCAATGGCGCTGCCAAGGGCGAGACGCGATCCAGCATCCGGTGCTCCAGTCGGTCCGAGCGGTCCAGCATTTCCTCGATTCGGTCAAAATCCACAAGCCCCCGCCGCGCTTCGTCTGCGGTGATCCGCAACATCAGGTGACCCGGGTCATACCTGCGCAGCGTGTCGTACAGGATGTCGCTGGAAAACGTCGCCTGCCTGCCCGACTTGCGGCTTCCCGGCAGGTTGCGCTGGATCAGCCCCCCGATCGTCGCGACATTGCGGAAACTGCGCTTCATCACCGCATTGCTGCCCAGCCAGTCCCCCAGCCCTTCACGAAGGGCTGTCCGGTCCAGCAAAGGCACAGGGTCGTTGACTGCATCCAGGGACCAGATCAGCAGAGCATAATCCGTCGCGATGAAGCCCAAGGGTCCAAGCCCTGCCACCTCCATCGTGCGCGTCAACAGCAGGCCAAGCGTCTGCATCGCGTTGCGCCCGGCAAAACCGAACAGCGAGAAATGCCAGCGACCATTGCGCGGGAACGTTTCGCAGACCAGCGTTCCCGCAGCAGGCAAGGTGCTGAGGCGCGCCTGCAGGGCCAGCCAGTCGCGCGTATCGGGTGGCAGGGCGCCGTGCCGGGCCGGATCCCCGATCAACGCCTGCACCCGGTGCGAGAGCTGGGTCGACGTCGCCAGTTTCAGCCCGGAATACAGCGCGATCTTGGGTTCCTTGGCGGGCTGTTTCGTGACCTCCACGACCATTTCCCGCAAGGCATCATAGCGTACGGTCTGGCCGCCGATCAGAAAGGTATCGCCCGGCTCGAGCGAGGCGGCAAAACCTTCTTCAACTTCGCCCAGCAAGGCCCCGCCCCGCCCGCGAAAGCGGACCTTCAGCGACTCCGGTTCGACAATGGTGCCAATGTTCATGCGCAGATCTCGTGCGGCGCGGGGATCGCGCAACCGCCACAGACCGTCACGCTGCATCAACCGCTGCCATCGGTCATAGGCGCGAAGGGCATAACCTCCTGTCGCCGCGAAATCCAGGCAGGCATCGAAATCATCCCGCGACAACGTTGCATAGGGACCGGCGTTCCTTACCTCATGATACAGCGCTTCTGCATCGAAAGGTCCGGCACAGGCCGTCAGCAGGATGTGCTGGCAGAGCACGTCCAAAGGTCCGGGACCGCGCGGATCCCCGTCCAGATCCCGTTCGCGCACCGCGTCGAGAGCGGCGATGCATTCGATCACCTCGAAGCGGTTCGCCGCTACGATTCGTGCCTTGCTAGGGGCATTATAGCGGTGGTTCGCCCGCCCGATGCGCTGGACCAGACGCTTGACGTTCTTGGGGGCGCCCACCTGAATGACCAGATCAACCGCCCCCCAGTCGATCCCCAGATCCAGGCTGCCCGTTGCCACCACCGCCCGCAATTCGCCTGCGGCCATTGCCGCCTCGACCCGCTGCCGCGCCTCCCGTGCCAGGCTGCCGTGGTGCAGGCCGATGGGCAGGTTGTCTTCGTTCTCGGCCCAAAGGGCTTGAAAGAACAACTCGGCCTGGGCGCGCGTGTTCATGAAGATGATCGTCGTCGTGGCGCGCGCAATTTCGGCCAGCACGTCGGGAACGGCGTAATGACCGCCCCCGCCCGCCCAGGGAGCAGACCGTCCTGTGGGCAGCATGGCGATGTCGGGATCGGGGCCGGGATCGGCATGGATGATCCGCGCCCCTCCCATGAAGTCGGCCAGCCGGGACGGCTCCTCGACCGTTGCTGAAAGGCCCGTCACGATCAGGTCTGGGGCCAAGGCCCGCAGCCGGGCCAGGCAGAGCATCAGCTGATCGCCGCGCTTGTTTTCCGCCAAGGCATGCAATTCATCCAGGACCACGCGCCGCAGGCTGCCAAAGATCAAGGGTGCCTGTTCATAGGACAGCATCAGCGCCAAGGATTCCGGGGTCGTCAGCAGGATATCGGGCGGATCGACCCGCTGGCGGGCCCGCTGGCTGGCGCGCGTGTCGCCGGTGCGATCCTCGATCCTGACATCCAGTCCCAGTTCCGCCACCGGACGCGCCAGATTGCGCGCGATATCCGCCGTCAGGGCCTTGAGTGGCGAGACATAGAGGGTATGCATCCCCTTGAAGGGCGCCTGCAGGTCGACCAGCGAAGGCAGGAACCCGGCAAGGGTCTTGCCGCCCCCCGTGGGCGCGATCAGCAGACTGTCCTGCCGCGCCTCCAGCAGGGCCAGCTGGTGGGGATGCGGCTGCCAGCCCTGCCGGGCGAACCAATCCTGAAACACGGGCGGCAGGGTCACGGGATCATCGCCTTCAGCGCTTCAAGATGGTCGGCCTCGTTCGCGGGTTTGTCCCACCGGATGCGGCTGATCCGTGGGAAACGCATCGCCACGCCTGACTTGTGGCGAGGTGAGGCGTTCAGCCCCTCGAACGCGACCTCCAGAACCAGTTGGGGGCTGACGGCGCGAACAGGGCCAAAACGCTCGGTCGTGTTGTTTCGCACGAACCGGTCCAGTTCACGCAGTTCTTCATCCGTGAAGCCGAAATAAGCCTTGCCGACAGGTACCAGCTGTCCCTCATCCCAGAGGCCAAAGGTGAAATCGCTGTAAAAGCCCGATCGCTTGCCATGCCCGCGCTGTGCATAAAGCATCACCGCATCCACCACCATCGGATCGCGTTTCCACTTGAACCACGGTCCCCGCGGGCGCCCGCCCACATAAGAACTGTCACGGTGCTTGATCATCACCCCCTCGATGACGATGCTGGGGGGATCGGCGCGCAAGGCCGCCAGATCGTCCCAGGTCCTGAACGGCAACAAGGGAGAAACATCGATCCGGTCGCTGCCGAAATCGGCCGCTTCCAGAATGGCACGACGCTCCTGGTGCGGCAGGTCGCGCAGGTCGCGTCCTTGCCAGATCATGATGTCATAAACACGCATACCGGCCGGGTGGCTGTCCAGCATGGCACGCCCGACAACCTTGCGGCCCAGTCGCTTTTGCAGGTCGCCGAAAGGTGCCACTTCCGGTCCCCGGCGGACCAGCAGTTCCCCGTCAACCGCTCCGTCAAAGTTCAACGACTCCAGCAGGTCGGGAAATGCCGCGCCGACATCTTCGCCCGTGCGGCTGTAAAGCCGCCGTGTGCCGCCATCATTGATCGCCTGCACCCGGATACCGTCCCATTTCCATTCGGCGGTATAATCACCCGGATCGAAAGCCCGCAGCTGATCCAGATCAACCGGCGTGGACAGCATGACGGGGCGAAAGGGCGCACGGGCGGCATGTTCCGGGCGCTCCCCGCCTGCGATCCAGGCAAACAGCGGCAGGTAAGGTGGCGTCAGCCCGTGCCAGATCTCTTCCAGATCCTTGACCTCGGGCGCCCCCATCTCGGCCAGAGCCATGCGGGCCATGCGGGCGGACAGGCCGACGCGCAGATTGCCGGTGGCCAGCTTCAGAAAGGCCAACCGCTGCGACGGACCAAGGCGGTCCAGCATCCCCGCGATGGCCCTGGGCAGGCCAGCCTTGCCGGTGTCCGACAACAGGGCCACGGCTTGGTGCAGGGGCACGTCCTCATCCCGGTCAGTCTCCCACAGCAGCGCAATGGTTTCCGCCAGGTCGCCCACGAAATCATAGGACATGGCAAACAGCTGTTCGTCGACCCGTTCGGCCATCAGCCCGCGCAAGAGGCTTGGCGTCACCGCCCGCAGCTTCAGATCACCGGTCAACGCGGCCAAGGCATAGCCCCGATCGGGATCACCTGTCGCCTCGAAATAATGGCGCAACAGGCGCAGCTTGGCATTGCGGGCGGCGGTAAAGGCCAGACGTTCCAGAAGATGCGCAAAAGCCTTCATTCGGGCTCGTCCTCATAGCCCACCAGCCGCAAGGGGCGCGACGGGATGCCCTCCAGCTCGCACCAGCGCATCAGCCCGTCTTCCGTCCCATGGGTGATCCAGACCTCCTCGGGGGCCAGTTCGCGGATCGTCTGCGTGACCTGCGGCCAATCGACATGGTCGCTGATGACCAGGGGCAACTCGACCGCCCGCTGACGCGCACGCGCGCGAACCGTCATCCATCCCGAGGCAAAGCCGATTACCGGATCCCGAAAGCGCTGGACCCAGGCGCTGGCAAAGGCCGAAGGCGGCGCGATGATCAATTGCGCGTTCACGGTCTTGGCCGTCGCCGGAACGAGGGGTCCCAAATCGATTCCCTGTTCCACGTGAAAATCGCACAATCGCTGCAGCGCCCCATGGATGGCGATGGGTCCGTCAATGCCGGCCAGACGTGCCAAGACAATGACGCGCTGCGCCTTGCCCAGGGCATAAGCGCCGATCAGGTGCTGGCGCTCGGGGAACTCGGCCATGCTGGCGATCAGGCGCGCCATTTCCGACAACGGGTCGGGATGCCGAAAAACGGGTAGGCCAAAGGTCGCCTCGGTCACGAAGATATCACATGGCACAGGTTCGTAGGGTGCACAAACGGGATTGGGGGCGCGACAATAGTCACCCGAAACAACAATCCGGGGGCCATTCCCGGGCTGAACCGCAATCTGTGCCGAACCCAGAATATGGCCTGCCGGATGAAAACTGACGGTGACATCCCCCACGCGGACCTGTCCATCAGCCACTTGCCGGGAGTGGGTGAAATCCTCTCCATAGCGGATGGCCATGATGTCCAGCGTCTGCTGGGTGGCTAGAACGGCGCCATGTCCCGCACGGGCGTGATCCCCGTGGCCATGGGTAATCAACGCACGGGGAACGGGCTGAACCGGATCAATGAAAAAATCACCGGGAGGACAGTAAAGTCCGGCCTTGGTCGGGTGAAGAATCTGATCAGCGCGCATGAATCCAAGATGGCGAACATTTCATGAAAATCAACGTGGCAGTCGCTCCGGGTTACCGCGAAGATTATCAGGAAAACGCCGTGCAGGCCGTTCGGGATCCACGGCCCTTCAAGGGGGCGGGGGACGCCTGACAGGCGGGGCCTTGGACAGCTGGACAGCGAGGATGCCCACCATGATGATGGCGACACCCAGAACGTCACCTGCGCCCAGCGCCTCGCCCAGGAACAACGCCGCTGTTGCCACGCCGAAAAACGGGGTCAGGAAATGGAACGTGGCCGCACGAACGGCACCGATCCGTCCCACCAGCAGGAACCAGACCCAGGTTGCCAGCAGCCCCGGCACAAGGACAGTGTAAAGAAACGCCCAGACCAGACGCGGGGTATAGGCGACCTCCCACGTCTCGAACCAAGGGGCGATCAGGCCCAGCGTCAGGGCGCCGACCAGCATCTGCAACCCGACCACCATCATCACGTTGCCGCCGGAACTGGCGCCCCGAACGGTCAGCGTCGCGACGGCCAGGGCAAGCGCGGCGGCAAAGCACATGGCAATGCCCGTCAGGTCGCTGCCGCCCTGCAAGCGTGCGCCCATGATGATCGCCACCCCTGTCACCCCCAGCAGCAGCCCTGCCACGCCCATGGGACGCAGCCTCTCCCCCATCAGCGTCCATCCGAGGAAGGCCACCATCAGCGGCATCGTGGCCGCAATGATCGAGGCGAGGCCCGCCTCGATCCACTGCATCGCCATCCAGTTCAGCCCCAGGTAGAGCGCATTCTGGCACAAGCCCAGCACGATCACGGCCCGCCACTGCGCCCGCGTCAGCCCCCGCCACGTCTGCCCCATGGCCAGCGCCACGGCGATGCCGACACTGCCCGACAGGGCAAAGCGCAGGGCCAGGGACAGCAGAGGCGGCGCCTCGGTCACGATCATCCGGGTCGAGGTAAAGGCCGAGGCCCACATCACGGCAAAGCCGAGGCCCATCAGGAGTGCGCGAATGTCCATGAAGTGCCTCTTTCATGCAGGTCATGCAGGTCATGCAAAACGGCTAGCAGAGCGGTCTTTCGGCGTGAAGCCCAAAGAAAAAGGGCCGTGCCACCGGCACGACCCTTTGCATCCTTGCGCAGCAGCGCGGAATCAGCTGTTGACGCTGTCCTTCAGCGCCTTCGCGATCGTGACCTTGACCTGCTTGTCGGCAGGTTTGGTCATCATTTCCTGCGTCTGCGGATTGCGGACCTGACGCTCGGGACGGGCACGGCAAGCGATCTTGCCAATCCCCGGCAAGGTCACGGCGCCACCGCCAGCAACCTCGCGCGTGACGATCGCCACGATCGCATCCAGAGCGGCCGAAGCCGATTTCTTGTCCGCACCCATCTCTTCAGCGAGGGTCGCCACCAGCTGGGTCTTGGTCATCGGTTTTGCAGAAGCCGTAGCCATGGTCTGTCTCCTCTTGCCCTGTTCCACCGGGCCCACAAATTGCGCCTTTTGCGGCATATCGCCTGCTACACACGGTTTTTCCGGGCAGATCAAGCCTTTTTCGCCCCAAGCGCGAAAACCCGCGTCCGCTGGCGTGCTGCTGCCACTCAGAGAAATGCCGTCTCGCTGAACGACCGCAGTTTCCGGGAATGGATTCGCTCCAGCGGCATGTCGCGCAGCTTTTCCATGGCGCGGATCCCGATCAGCAGGTGGTTGGCGACCTGGGTGCGATAGAAATTGGTAGCCATGCCCGGCAGCTTCAACT
>NZ_JBKGUN010000075.1:0-9332 GCF_046462195.1 Paracoccus sp. (in: a-proteobacteria)
ATCGGCATCTTGTGCCGCCCCGCCCTGCCCCATGCAGGGAACCGAGCAATCTTCAGTCCTTACCAGCCGAGATAGCGTAAAATACCAGCCGCCGGGGGCGACATTGCTGGACAGAACAGTGCTACCAACTTTGGCCGCGGAGGCGCAGTGACAAGAACCACTTTGCCTTCAAGTAGATCATGTCGCGGTTTTCGTTTGACGCTTCCCCAAGCTTAGCTTGTAGCCTCAATGTTCTCTGGTTTGATCGGCAGACCTGGTATTCGTGAGTTCTGCTCTTAAGCCAGTTCGATCTTGATCGGGTCCAGCGGGAGGCCTCTGAAGTTTGCCGGCCACGTTTCGCCGGGGCCTGTGGGCAAGGCGCGCGTCAGTGTGCCGGTTATCTGCTCAGACATACAAGTCGCCGCAATCCATGTGGTTTGGTCACGGCATACTGGATCATCAATCGCTCCTGCGCGAGCAGGCTCCATTCCCAATATCCCGGATTGGGCGTGAAGCCTGCAGCAATTCAGTTTGTGATAACTTGCTTCACCTCGGCGACCTCTTCGGGTGACATCGTGCCGGTGGTCTCCAGCTCGCCGCCGGTGATCTTCCACAGGCGGAAGGGTCCGGTGATGTCGCCGTACTGGTCGAAGACCACTGGTCCAATCACGCCTTCATAGCGGATCTTCTCGCCGGCCTTGATCAGGTCGAGCGCCTTCTTGAATTCCTCGGGTCCCGCATGGATGGGCTCACCCTCGGTGCCTGTGACCTGCGGGATAGCATTGCGGATGGCCTCCGGCGAGGCTTCGCCGGCTTGAGCGATTGCCAGTGCGACAATGGCACCTGCATCATAGGACCGATCAGCGGCCGGCGCATCGGGCGCAATGCCACCGGAAAAATTGGCAAAGTTGTCGTAGAAGTATGTCGTCGATGCTGTTTCTGACGTTCCCGATGACGTCCCGTAGGCTCCGTCAAGATATTGTGCGCCGACCGCGGTAATGAAGTCTGAGGAATTCATCCCGTCGTTCAGCAGGAAGCTCTGTGGTCCGCCAGAAGAGATCCAAGCCCGCGCAATGGTCGCGCCATCCACCGGGTAGGAGATCAAATAAAGGCTCTCTGGATCCCCCTTCAGTGCAGCGGTCGCCTCAGAAGTGTAATTTGCCTGCTTCTCATTGTATGGGGTGGCAGATGTTATTTCTCCGCCCAAAGCCTCATATGCCTTCGTGAACTCGCGCATCATGTTGACGCCAAAGTCGTTGTTGACATGTATGATCGCCAGCTTCTTCATACCTTGGTTGATGGCGTATTGCGCCGCTGCGGTGCCCTGCAGGGCGTCTGACGTGATGGTTCGGAAGAAATAGCCGCCGGTCTTGCCCTCTTGCCCAAGCTGAGTAAGCGTCGGCGAGGAAGAGGCAGGTGACACCTGAACCACACCGGCGGGTCCGGTCACAGATGTCAGGATCGGGATCGAGACCGACGAGATGATGCCCCCGATCAGCACCGGGACCTTGCCGATGTTGACAAGCTGCGTGGCCTGATCGACAGCAACGTTGCCTTGGCTTTGGCTGTCACGGGTGTCGGAGGTAACCTTGCAGCCCAGAATGCCTCCGGCTTCGTTGATGTCACGGAAGGCCATGTCCACGGCCTTCGTCCCAGCCTGGCCATAGACGCCGGCAGGGCCGGTCAGCTCCATGACCATGCCAACCTTGACCGAGCAGTCCTGGGCCGCAGCCCCGGTCGCCAGGACGGCACAGGCCGCGGAAGCAAGGAAAAGCTTTTTCATTCCAGTGTGCTCCTGTTGGGAAAAGCCCGGTGCGGGCAAGTTTGGAGGCTCAGGCCTCTTCTTTGTTGAGATTGTACTTCATGATCGATCCGTGCCGCCCGTTGCGGTCGCGTTCCAGTTCATAGACATCGCCGTCCAGTTGGCAGGCATGAGCCAGAACAGCATCGATCGCTGCCATCTCTGCCTCCGTCAGGACAATCTTGCCGACCTGAAGGTTCGCTGCCAAATGGCTGCGATTGCGCGCGCCGACGATGACTCCCGCGACCTGCGGACGGGTCAGCACCGCGGCAGAGGCGACAGTCGCAATGTCGCAGCCATGGGTATCTGCAATGCTCCGCAGGGTCTCGAGCAGAGCCTGAAAGAGGTTCCAGCCGCCGATGTCCTCGATGATCAGCAGGTATTTCGTCAGCGAGCGGTTTTCCATCTTGCCCTGCGGATGGGGCCGGCCCAGCCACCTGTCGGACAAGAAGCCGCCAGCAACCGTGCCGTAGCAGAGAAACTGCATTCCCTCCCTGTCCGCCAGTGCGGCCATCCGCTTTTCTGGGCGACGGTCGAGCAGCGAATACTGGGTCTGAAGCGTAGACAACCGGACGCCCGCATTGAACATGGCCGCCACGTGATCAGTATTGAAGTTGGTTCCGGACAGAAGGTTGATCAGCCCTTCGTCCTGAAACTCCTTCAGCCAGATCGCGGCCTGCAGCCAGTCGCCCTGCGCGTAATCCCACCAGTGGAATTGCACCAGATCAAGCTGCTCGACCCCTAGGCGCTTGGCCGAACGGGCCACGGTCTCATGCAGCATCGGCCGGGTCAGCCGGTCCAGCTTGTCGAGGTCCGGCACGCATTTCGTGTGAACACGGATGTGCGATAGAGCCTCGGCACCATAGCAGCTGGCATATTCCGAGCGGAAGTTGCCGATGATCTCCTCGACACCGGTATAGATGTCGGCGCAGTCGAAGGTGGTGATCCCAGCTTCGGCGGCGGCGATCAAGTCCCTGACCGCCTCGGCGCGGTCGATCTGGCCATGCCCGCCGGCCAGCTGCCAGCCGCCGCGGATCACGCAGGAAATCTCGTAGCCGGGGGCCAGAGTGGTACGCGGCAGGGTCATGTCAGGTCTCCTTTGGCAGGGGAACGGCAGTGGTCTCCGCGTGGCTGAACCGACGCCTGCCGGTTCGGGTGATCCGGAACCGGGTCGAGCAGTTGGGATCAGGACAGGCCACCTCGGCGTCGGTGCTCATCCAGTCGTTGAGATGGGTGTCGCGCTGCTTTGCCGCCAGCAGGGGCAAGACTGCGGCCAGGGAGTAGATCGAGAAGCCTTGCCCCGGCGGCAGATGGAGCATCTCGCCGCGCAACTCGAACCAGTCGCCGGCTTTGGCATTGCAATAGATCGCGCCGCCTTCCGGCACCGTCACCTCAACCTTCAGGTCCCAGAGTTCGAAGCTGTCGTCATTCATCTCTGGCCTTTCTCATGTCGGTGCGGATCAGGTCGAAGGACTGCGTGATATCGGAATGGAGAGCAGCCACCGCGGCCTCAGCATCACGCGCTTCGAGCGCATCGATCAGCGCCCAGTGGTGATGCACCGCGGTCAGCGAAGGGTTGCGCCCATAGATGATCGCCGAAGCGCGCACGCAAGGGCTGGACTGCATCCACAGGCTGCGCACGATCGGCAACAGCACCTCGGACCCGGCGGCGCGGTAGATGGTGAAGTGGAAATCGTGGTTCAGGACGGAGGTCTCGGTGGCATGTTCCTCGTCCAACCTTGCAAAGGCGGCCTCGCAGGCTTCAGTCTGATGGCGCAGCAGTTCCAGCTTATCTACATCCATCTGCGGCACGGCAATGCGCACCAGCTCGCCCTCGATCAAGCATCGCGCCCGGGCAAGGTCATCAAGCCGAGCTTCCGTAATCAGCGGTACGCGCGTGGAGCGGTTCGGCATCACTTCCAGCGCACGTTCGGTCACCAGCCTGCCCAGTGCCTCCCGCACAGGCATCACTGATACACCCAATGTATCGGCAACCGCCTGCATCCGAAGAACCTGTCCAGCGGCAAAGGCACCGTGCATCAACGACTTTGTCAGTTCGTCATAGACCCGCTGCTGCAATGAAGCACGTCCGACCCGACGCAGTCCCGGAACCATTACATCATCTGTCAGGGCGCCACCCATCAAACATCCCGTCTCGTCGGTGCCCAATATTTCTGCTTGCATTGCCCTTTCATGTCAATAATCTTTGATCAAAGATATGAAATGCCGGCGGAAGACTGACTGCGGCAGATACAGGGATGATGCAATGGATACGACGCACGGCGCGGTCCTCGCGGCCCATGGTCTTTGTCGCAGTTTCCAAGGAATGCGTGCGGTCGATAACATGTCACTCTCGCTCGCCGCAGGAGAGCTTCTAGGGCTGATAGGGCCGAATGGCGCCGGCAAGACGACGATGTTCAACATGCTTGCCGGATCCTTGTCTCCGTCCGCCGGGCGGATCGAGGTCATGGGTGCCGATGTGACCGCTGAGGGCGCAGAGAAGCGCCTTGGCCGCGGGCTGGGCCGGACTTTTCAGATCCCCCGGCCCTTCCCGCAGATGACCGTGCTGGAGAACGTCCTCTGCGGTGCGCAGAAACAGAGTGGCGAGACCGTCTTCGGCGCGGCTTTCCGGATTGGCACCTCGCGCAGGGATGAGGCTCGCGCCACGGAAAAGGCGCGCCATATTATCGACTTCCTGCTGCTGACTCACCTGATCGACCAGCCCGCCAGCGTCCTGTCCGGAGGGCAGCGCAAGCTTCTGGAGCTGGCGAGGATCTTGATGGCCGATCCCAAAGTGATCTTGCTCGACGAACCCGCGGCCGGAGTGAACCCTTCTCTTCTGGAGCAGATCATGAGGCGGATCGCAGACCTCAACGCGCAGGGTGTCGCGATCCTGCTGATCGAGCACAACATGGACATGATGGCGCGGCTCTGTTCCCGAGTGGTGGTCATGGCGCTTGGGCGCGAACTGGCCCAAGGTACGCCTGATGCGGTAATCCGCGATCCGGAGGTCGTTCGCGCCTATCTCGGAGATGCCGCATGAATGACGTGATCCGCATCAGCGGTCTGTCGGCGGGTTATCAACCGGACCTGTCGATCTTGAAGGATGTCGACCTGACGGTGGGCAATGGCGAGTTCGTCGTGCTGCTTGGTCCAAACGGTGCAGGCAAGTCGACGCTCGTGAAGACCGTGGCGGGGCTGGTCCCGGTGCACGGAGGCTCGATCAGGCTGCGCGGCCTTGATATCTCCGCCGTGCCCGCGCATCTGCGCCTGAGGCACGGCTTGGCTTTCGTCCCGCAGACCGAGAACCTCTTCACCCAGATGACAATCCGCGAGAACCTGCAGCTGGCCGCGCAGATCCTGCCGAAACGCCAGCGTTCCGACCGCATCAGCGCCATGATGGAGACGTTTCCCGACCTTGCAGGTCGCGCAAACACCCGCGCGGGCAGCCTCTCGGGCGGGCAGCGGCAGATGCTTGCAGTAGCGCGCGCGCTGATCGTCGACCCGCAGGTCCTGATCCTCGACGAACCCTCCGCAGGCCTCTCGCCACTGATGGTGTCGAATGTCTTCGACCGCCTGCGCGAGATCAACGGTATGGGGATCACTATTGTTCTGGTCGAACAAAACGTGCGCGCGGGTCTTCAGGTCGCCAGCCGCGGCGTGATCCTCGTCGAGGGGCGGGTCGCCCATGATGCGCCCTCAGCCACGCTGGCCGACGACCCCGTTGTAGCCGAACTCTACCTCGGCAGCCATCGCAAGGAGGCGCTGGCATGATGTTGCAACCGATCATGGACGGGCTCGTGAACGGGGCTATCATCGGGCTCGGCGCAATCGGCGTCACCCTGACCTATTCGATCCTGCGCTTCGCCAACTTCAGCCATGGCGAGCTACTGAGTTGGGGGGCATACCTTGCGCTCACGATCAGCGGTGCGCTTGGGGCGTTGCTGCCGGGGCTGGGGACGCCTCTGGGTCCGTTCTCGTTCGGGTGGTCCGTTCCGATCGCCATGGGCGGATCGATCATCTTGACGGCGGTGCTGTCTCTGGCCGTGGACGGGCTGCTCTTCGGGCGGCTGCGCCGCTCAGGCGCAGTGACGATCATCCTTGTCATGGCATCCTTCGGTGCGGCGCTGGCGCTGCGCAACGCTCTGGAATTTCTTTACACCTCCAGTCCCCGGTATTTTTCGACTGCACTGCAGATCGGACGCGAGATCCTGCCGGGCCTGCGCGCCACGCCCGACCAGATGCTGGTCGTTGCGCTTGGTGCGGCTCTGGTTCTGCTGGTCCACCTGCTCTTGACCCGCACCGCCGCGGGCCGGTCAATGCGCGCAGTGTCAGAAGATCCGCAACTGGCGGCGCTGGTAGGGATCGATACCCGCGCTGTCATTCGCATGGTCTGGATCCTTGGGGCGGCGCTGGCCGCGGTGGCCGGGATCATGTCCGGCATCGTGGTGCAGATCCGTCCGACCATGGGCCATGACCTGCTGCTTCCGCTCTTTGCCGCAGCGATCCTCGGCGGCATCGGATCGGTTCCTGGGGCGATGCTGGCCGGGCTTGTTGTCGGGCTAGCCGAGGCGCTGACAGTACAATTCATCGGCGCGGAATGGCGAGCGGCGGTTTCGTTCGTCATCCTCGTCGCGGTCCTGCTGCTGCGCCCGCAGGGCATTTTCGGAAAGGCCTCAGCATGATCGACTTGCTGTCCTATGCTGCGTTCTTCCTGACCATGTCGCTGACATATGCGGTCATTTGCCTCGGCCTAAACCTCCAATGGGGTCAGACTGGCCTCTTCAACGTCGGCGTAGCAGGGTTCGTCGCCGTAGGCGCCTATGTCTCGGCAGTCCTAACGACGCCGCCGATCGAGGGTCGCATCGGCGGGTTTGATCTGCCGATACTGGTAGGGTGGCTAGGCGGAGGGCTCGGTGCGGGACTGCTGTGTCTTGTCATTGGCGCCCTGACATTGCGGCTGCGGTCCGACTACCTGGCGATCGCCACTTTCGGCGCGGCAGTGGTCATCCAACTGACAGTCTTGAATCTCGAGGCAATGACAGGCGGTCCCTTCGGCATCGGGTTCATCCCTCGCCCGTTCGGGTCGCTGCAGGGGAATACCGACCTCTTCTCATTGGCGAACCTCGTGGTGATGATCTTCACCGTTCTTGTCTGCTATGTCGTGCTGGAGCATCTGGTCCGCTCGCCTTGGGGTCGTGTCCTGCGGGCACTGCGAGAGGACGAGACGGCGGCCCGGGCGCTTGGTAAGAACCCTGTCACCTACCGGCTTCAGGCCTTTGCCATCGGTGGCTTCGTAATGGGAATAGGCGGCGCGGCGCAGGGTCATTTCATCGGTTTCATTGCTCCCGACAACTATCTGCCGATCCTGACCTTCCAGGTTTGGACAATGCTGATCGTCGGTGGCTCAGGCAACATGCGAGGTGCGATCCTCGGTGCGGTCTTGGTCTGGGCGATCTGGGCCATATCCGGCTCGGCCATCAGTTCGCTCTTCCCGACTGACCAGCAAGCGCGCGCCGCCTCGCTGCAGATCGTGATGATCGGTATCGCCCTATGTGTCGTGCTGCTGCTGCGCCCGCGGGGCATTCTGGGCGAAGCTGGCACACTGAGGCGACCTATCGCCCCGACCGCTCCCAAGATATCCCAAGGAACCAAGACAAATGCCTGACACGCCCCTGCAGACCGGCCCCTTCCCCGTCCTGCCGCGCACCGATCTCGCGCCAGGCCTGAACATCGCGCGGCTCGTTTGCGGGCTCTGGCAGGTGGCCGACCTCGAGAAGGGTGGCACCACTCTCGACCCTGTCCAGGCCGCCGATCGGCTCGAGGCATACGCCAATGCGGGTTTCGACAGCTTCGACATGGCCGACCACTACGGATCGGCAGAGGTGATCACGGGAGAGCTGACCGCCCGTCCCGGCATGTCGCGCGTTACTGCCTTCACCAAGTGGTGCCCGGAACCTGGCCCCATGACAGCCGAAATCGTCCGCGCCGGCATCCAGGATCGACTGGACCGGCTGCGCACCAAGCGTATCGACCTGCTGCAATTCCATTGGTGGAGCTTCGAAGACCCTCGTTGGCTGGACGCGCTGCGCGAGATCGAGGCGCTGAGGGCCGAGGGTCTGATCGGGGCCATCGGGGTGACCAACTTTGATGCCGCCCACCTCGATGTCGCGCTGGCCGAGGGAATCGGGATCGTCTCGAACCAGGTGAGCTTCTCGATCGTCGACCGCCGGGCCGCCGGTGCGCTGACTGTGCTGTGCAGGCGGACCGGGGTCAGGCTGCTGGCCTACGGCACCCTTTGCGGCGGCTTCATCTCGGAAAGGTGGCGGGGCCAGCCCGAACCGGTCGAGATCCCGGACTGGTCGCGCATGAAGTACAAGCGATTCATCGACGCAGCCGGTGGCTGGGAGCTGTTCCAGGAACTGCTCTCCGCGGTGCACGAAATAGGGCAGAAGCACGGCGTGTCGCTGTCAAATGTCGCCTCCCGCTGGGTTCTGGACACGCCCTCTGTTGCGGCGACCATCATCGGCGCCCGGATCACCGAGGCCGAGCATCGCGCCGACAACCTGCGCATCTTCGACTTCGCCCTTGATGCCGATGATCACGCCAGACTGAATGCAGTGTTTTCGCGGATGACAATGGTGCCCGGCGACTGCGGCGACGAGTACCGCAAGCCGCCGTTCCTGACGGCCTCTGGCGACCTGTCGCATCATCTAAACGCGATCCTCCCGTTGCATCCCTCCGTGGCTGATGCCGCCCTGCCCGACCGCGCCAGGGTTTTCACCGGCTCCAAGTGGGAGCCGCTTGCCGGCTATTGCCGCGCGATCAGGGTGGGGGGCCGCATTCTTGTGTCCGGCACCACGGCAACCCACGGCAACGATCACCCGGTAGCGCCCGGCAATGCTGGTGCACAAACAACCTACATTCTCGACAAGATTGGAGCCGCTCTGCGCGCCCATGGCGCCGGCCCCGAGCACGTGGTGCGCACTCGTGTCTACTTGACCGACGCTGACGACTGCAAGGCGGTTTCCATCGCTCACGGGCGCTTCTTCGGAAACTATCCGCCGGCCAACACTCTCTTGCAAGTCGCCCGACTGATCGGCCCCTACCGGGTCGAGATCGAAGCCGAGGCAGTCCTGACGCCATGATCCCTTTGTCAATTTGCCTCAGGTCAAGGTCATAGGGCCGGCCTCGGCCACCGGCAGAGAATGGCCTAGAACGGCCCAAAGGAAACCGTGCCACTCCGGTTCCGCAGACTGCCGTTCCAGCCTTTGGGCCCAAACGTGGCGGCTCAGGTTCAACGCGAACCTGACTGCCGAGTTCTCTGCTGTTCCTCCAAGCCTTGGTCTCCTGCGCCGATCCACTGCGGGGTGAAAGGCTCGCTCCATTTCCGCCCTGTGAGGTCAGCTCATCGATCTGAGTGGGTTGAGATAGGACCCGACGCAGCGACTGAGAATGTCGAAAGCCTCCAGGTCCACCAGCCGGCGGGTCAGGAGAACGGGGGCGTGCTTGGCCGATCCGGCCGAGGAACGGAAACACGCGCTGGTAGTCG
>NZ_JBKGUN010000076.1:0-23895 GCF_046462195.1 Paracoccus sp. (in: a-proteobacteria)
CGGCCGACCGTGTCAGATGGGAACATATTCAGCGTGTTTATGAGCAATGCGAGCGAAATGTCAGCGAAACCGCGCGGCGTTTGCATATGCATCGTCGAACGCTGCAGCGGATCCTTGCGAAAAGAGGTCCCCGTTGATCTATTGAGATTGAACAGGAATGGGATATAACCTGCCCATAATCTTTCTCGAAAGAAAAGCGGAATAATGAACATCGATATCGACACTATGTCTCTCAAGGAACTGCGCGATCTGCGGACCAAACTGGATCGCGCCATCAATACCTATGAGGACCGCAAGCGCCGCGAGGCGCTGGCCGCCTTGGAAAGCGCCGCGCGCGAGCATGGATTCAACCTCTCCGAACTGACCGGCGCCAAGACCCGTCGCGGCGGATCAGTGTCAGCGAAATTCGCGAACCCGGACGATCCATCCAAGACTTGGACCGGACGGGGGCGCAAGCCCCGTTGGGTGCAGGAGCAACTGGATCAAGGCAAGTCGATGGACGATTTGGCGATCTGACGCGTTTATCCAGTATGATAAAGGGGGCCTTGAGGGCCCCTTTATCATGTCTTTATACTGTTCCGTCGATTATATCCATCAGCGCCTTGAACTGGTAAATAAACGCCTGACGGGTTTCCGAAGGCGGGCGCAGGGTAATTGACAGGTCAGGCAACAGATGGTCGGCAGGGATTGGGAACAGCCGTTTAGCCTCGGTTTCCGTGAAGCCCGCGATGGTTGTCGCCTCCAGCCGGGCCGAGATACGGTCGGCGGCCTTGATCCGGCGCTTGACCGGAAGTGGCAGCACCGCCGGCAAGCCGAAGCGGAGATGAATGGCCGAGGTCAGCCGCTCGTCCATCGCCCTGTATTCCGGTCCAAGCGCTGCCTTGACGGGCGAGATCATGTCGCCGATCACATATTCAGGCGCGTCATGCAGCAAGGCCGCCAGCCGCCACCGGGGCTCGGTGTCCGGGTTCAGCCGCGCGTGGATCTGCTCCACCAACAGCGAATGTTCGGCGACTGAATAGGGCCAATCCCCTTGGGTCTGGCCGTTCCAGCGCGCCACGAAAGCCAGACCATGGGCAATGTCCCCGATCTCGATGTCGAGGGGCGTCGGGTCCAGCAGGTCCAGCCTGCGGCCCGACAGCATCCGCTGCCAGGCACGCGGCGGCGGGGACGCCACGAGGCGACCTTACGACAGCTTCTGGTCGGCGGGCGCCTGCTGGGCCGGAGCCTGCTGCGCACGCCGCGCCAGTTCCTGACGGTACAACGCCACGAAGTCGACCGGATCCATATTGAAGGCGGGAAAGCCGCCATCGCGCGTCATGTCGGAAATGATGCGCCGCACAAAGGGGAACAGCATCCGTGGGCATTCGATCATTAGGAAGGGGTGCAGCTGGTCCTGCGGCACGCCGTCGATCTGGAAAACTCCACCGTAATCCAGTTCGGCAAGAAACAGCGTGCTGCCATCGCCCTTGTTGGTCGACGTGACACGATACTTGGTGATCACCTCGTACTGGTTGTCACTGCCACGCTTGCGGGCGTCCAAGCTGACCTGCACGGTGATCTCGGGTTGAACCTCGCCAGTGGGGGCACCTTTCTGGGCAACGGCATTCTCGAATGACAGGTCGCGGATGAACTGCGCCAGGATCTGCATGCGCAGCTGCGGTTGCGGGGTCTGCGGGGCGGCGCCGTTGCCGTTCGCGATGGTCTCGTCAGACATGATCCTACCTCTGCTGTTCGGACTTGGGGCCGCTTGTAGCAGGCCGTCCGTCCGCCCTCAATGCCGCGTCCAGCCGGATCCACGGCCGGACCGCGGCGGGGCGGGCTCATCCAGTTCGGGCGGCAGATCGACAGGGGGTCGACCGGGTCCCTCGTTCTCCGATACGACAAAGTCGCCGTCGATGACGCCATCGTCATAAGGGGGGCGGTGCGGGTCGCGGCGCATCGTCGCAGCACCCATGCCCAGATGCGTCACGGTCATGCGTTTGCCGACCTGACGCATCACCGCGTCACGCACCTTCGGAATCAGCAGCAGAAGCCCCGCCGCGTCGGTAAAGAAGCCCGGCGTCAGCAGCAGCATCCCGGCCATCAGGATCATTGCGCCATGGGCCAGGGGCCGCGTGGGATCACGCATTTCTCTGAAGCTGCGCTGTACGGCAATCCAGGCCTGCGCCCCCTGGCTGCGCATCAGTGCCGTTCCCGCCACGGCCGTCAGCACCACGATGGCCAGCGTGGGCCACAGGCCGATCAGCCCCCCTACCTGGATGAACAGCGCGATCTCGATGATCGGAACGATCAGGAACAGCCAGAACAGCCGCATGTGTTTTCCCCTTCCTGCTGGTGCGAAACTGGACTTGCGCCAAGCCAGTCCCTACATAATGACTGAACAGCCTGAAACCAACGACACGATTTTGACCAGAGGTTGCCTGAATGTCCAACCCGCTTCTCCAGTTGCTTGTCCTTGCCGGGATTGCGATCTTCCTGATCCTGCGCCTGAGAAACGTGCTGGGAACGCGCGATGGCTTCGAACCGCCACAGGTCGATCAGCCGGCCCGTCCCTCCGCCCGCTTTGAGGTCATCGAAGGAACGGCCGATGAAATCGATCACGACATCGCGGACCATACTGAAGCCGGATCGCCCACTGCCGCTGCCTTGGCTGCCATGAAGCAGGCCGAGCCGTCTTTTGGCGTGCGCGATTTTCTGGGCGGGTCACGTCAGGCCTACGAGATGATCCTGATGGCCTTTGAACAGGGTGATCTGACGGAAGTGCGCAGCTTCCTGTCCGAGCCTGTGGCGGAGGCTTTCCAGTCCGTGATCGATCAGCGGACGGCCAATGGCTATACCGTCAGCGCCCAATACCTTGGAACCCGTGACACCGCCCTGGCAGGTGCGGAGTGCGATCCGGTGACCGGCACGGCGGAAATCTCCGTCCGCTTTGTCGGGGAACTGATCGCCGTGACCCGCGATGCCGCAGGCAACGTCGTGGAAGGGGATCCGAAGGCCTCTCGCAAGCAGAAGGATGTCTGGACCTTTGCCCGCCAGATGGGCCAGGACGATCCGAACTGGCAGCTCGTCGCGACGGGCTGATGCGCCGTCGAAAGGGCCTGACGCCAGAAGACCGCGATCTGTGGTCACGCGTTGCCCGCACAGCCTCTCCTCTGCACCCGTCGCAGAAGACGCTGACAACCGAAGCGACACATTCCACCAAGACGCCGCCCCCAAAGGCGGCGCCTTTGTCTGCGGCGCCCGTCCCCCTGCCACAATTTCGCGTGGGTCAGGCGGCAGGTGCCGTGCCTCCTGTCTTGGCTCGCCCGTCCAGCCCGGCCGAACGTCTGGCAAGCGCGGACCTTCGCATGGATGCCAAGACCCATCGCAAGATGAACCAAGGGAAGCTACGTCCCGAGGCGCGGCTGGACCTGCACGGCATGACGCTGACCGCCGCCCAGCCCGAGCTTTGGCATTTTATCCTGTCTTGTCATGCGGCGGGATTGCGGCTGGTGCTGGTCATCACCGGCAAGGGGCGGGGGGACCACGGCCCGCTGCCCACGCGCCCCGGCGCGCTGCGCCACCAAGTCCCGCACTGGCTGCACAGCCCGCCCCTGTCGGCAGTCGTGCAGCAGGTCACCGCCGCCCATTACCGGCACGGGGGCGAGGGGGCCTATTACGTCTATCTGCGGCGCTTCAAATGAAAACGCGCGCCCCGGGGACACGCGTTCTTTGAACTGTAGCGTCTCAGCGCCGGTAGTTGGCTTTCGGTCCTGCGAAATACCAGATGATCAGGCCCAGCAGCGGCAGGATGATGATCAGCAGGATCCACAGGATCTTGGTCTTGTTGGTCGCGTTCGTATTGATGATCGAGGCGATTGCCCACACATCCAGTACAAAGATGATGATGCTGAATAGCCAACCCATGTGATCCGTCCTTTTGCAGGTTCAGGCAGGCAACACCCGCTGCCAGCCCGCGGTTCCCTTACAGGACATAGCGCGACAGGTCGGTCGAGCGTGACAGGTCACCCAGATGTTGCTCGACAAAGGCGGCATCGACGGTGACGTTCTGGCCGTTCTGGTCGGGCGCGTTAAAGGACAGATCCTCGAAAACGCGCTCGATCACGGTATAAAGCCGCCGCGCGCCGATGTTCTCGACTGCCCCATTCACCTCGGCGGCAATGCGCGCCAGTGCCGCGATCCCGTCCTGGGCAAAGGACACCGTCACCCCTTCCGTGGCCATCAGCGCCGAATATTGCCGCGTCAACGCATTGTCGGTTTCCGTCAGGATGCGGACAAAGTCGTTCTCGGTCAGGGCGCGCAATTCGACCCGGATGGGCAGGCGGCCCTGAAGTTCGGGCAACAGGTCGCTGGGCTTAGCCACATGAAACGCCCCGGAGGCGATGAACAGGATGTGATCGGTCCTGACCGCGCCGTACTTGGTGCTGACGGTCGTTCCCTCGATCAGCGGCAACAGGTCGCGCTGCACGCCTTCACGGCTGACATCGGCACCACGCGCTTCCGTCCGGGCGCAGACCTTGTCGATCTCGTCGATGAAGACGATGCCATTCTCCTGAACCGCCTCCAGCGCCGCCGCCTTGACGGCGTCATCATCCAGCAGCTTGTCTGCCTCTTCCGCGATCAGCAGTTCATAGCTTTCGGAGACGGTGACCTTACGTCGCACCCGGCGCCCGCCAAAGGCCTTCATCAGCCCGGACAGGTCCATCATTCCGCCCAAGGGCTGCCCCGGCTGGCCAGGCATCTCCATCCCGCCCAAGGGGTTCGAGTTGTCCTGCACCTCCAGCTCGATCACAGTATCGTCCAGTTCGCCGCGCTTCAGCTTGTCGCGAAACATCTGTCGGGTGCCCTCCCGTGCGTTTTCACCGGCAAGGGCTTCGATCACGCGCTCTTCGGCGGCCTTGTGGGCGCGGGCCTTGACGTCCTCGCGCATGCGTTCGCGAGTGTCCGTCATGGCGGCGTCGGTCAGATCACGGATGATCTGTTCAACATCCCGGCCGACATAGCCGACCTCGGTGAACTTCGTGGCCTCGACCTTGATAAAGGGCGCATGCGCCAGCTTGGCCAACCGGCGGCTAATCTCGGTCTTGCCGACACCCGTCGGCCCAATCATCAGGATGTTCTTGGGATAAACCTCGTCGCGCAGGTCGTCGCCCAGCTGCTTGCGGCGCCAGCGGTTGCGCAAGGCCACGGCAACGGCACGCTTGGCATCGTTCTGCCCGATGATGAACCGGTCCAGTTCGGACACGATTTCGCGGGGTGTGAGGTCGGTCATCAGATCTCTCCAGTCTTGGGCCCGGCGCATTGCACCGCTCGCCCGTCTTTTGTGTGAAATATCCCGAGGGGCCGGGGATGGGACCCCGGCCCTGCCGCTCAGCCCAATGTTTCGACCGTCAGACGGCCGTTGGTGTAAACGCAGATGTCTGCGGCGATCGCCATCGCCTTGCGCGCGATCTGTTCGGCATCCAGATCGGTTTCCAACAGGCCCCGTGCTGCCGCCAGCGCGAAATTTCCGCCCGAGCCGATGGCCGCGACGTCATGCTCGGGCTCCAGCACGTCGCCTGCTCCGGTCACGATCAGCAGGTCGGTTCCGTCGGTCACGATCAGCATGGCTTCCAGGTTGCGCAGGTACTTGTCCATGCGCCAATCCTTGGCCAGTTCGACGCAGGCACGCTGCAACTGCCCGGGGGCGGCCTCGAGCTTCTTTTCCAGCCGTTCCAGCAGGGTGAAGGCGTCGGCGGTCGATCCGGCAAAACCCACGACCACATCGCGTCCGCCGGGCGTCAGGCGCCGCACCTTGCGCGCCGTGCCCTTCATCACCGTCTGGCCGACGCTGACCTGGCCATCGCCGGCCACGACCACCTTGCCGCCACGACGCACGGCCATGATCGTGGTGCCATGCCAGCCGGGAAATTTGTCCTCTGCCATCGGGGGCGCTCCGTTCCTTGTGTGTTGCGCCAGCAGATATGGGCGCCTTGCCCGCCTTGCAACCCGTTGAAAAGCCGCCCCACCCGCCCTAGCGTGCCAGAGATGAGCGATGATCTGCTGCTGAACGTCTATCTGCACCCTCCGATCCTGCAGACGGCACTGGCGGGCAAGTCCGGCTTTGTGAACCGCGTTTGCGCCGTGCTGGAGCCTCGCGGGTGGCGGATCCGGATCCAGCCCTCGGGGGAGGAGGCGCGGGCCTTGGCGCCGGATCGGCCGGGCCATGCGCTTTTCCACATGGAGCGTCCAACCCATGATCGCGCGCTGACCTTCCGCCGCGCTTATCATTATCCCTATTGGCGGCTTGAACAGGTGGCTGAACGCTGGCGTTGGCCCATCGCCCGCGCATCCTTTGACCCGGATCGCATCGAGGCTGATGCGGCGCGAAAATTTGCCCAACGCCTGCGCGACCGTGTCCTGCCGGGCCCCCCGCCCGTCCGGGGCGATCACGTGCTGATCCCGTTGCAAGGGCATCTGCGCAAGCGGCGCAGCTTTCAGGCCGCCAGCCCTGTCCAGATGATCCGCCAGGTTGCGGAAACCGGGCGACCCTGCATCGCGACGCTGCACCCCAAGGAAAGCTATGACGACAAGGACCGGGCTGCGCTGATGCGCCTGTCGGACCGCTTTTCGAACCTGACTATTGGGGGCGACACGATGGCACGTCTGCGAGACTGCGCCTTTGTGGTCACGCAAAACAGCGCGGTCGGCTTTGATGCGCTGATCCTGGGCAAGCCGGTCGTGCTGTTCGCACAAAGCGACTTTCATCATGTGACGTTGAATGTCGCGCAGGTCGGGGCAAGGGTGGCGCTGGAGGGGGCGGCTGTTCATGCGCCTCCGGGCGATCGTTTCCTCGACTGGTTCCTGCGCCGCACCAGCCTGGACATGATGGCCCCCGATGCCGACCAGCGCCTGCTGGCCGCCATGAAAAAAGGCGGCTGGCCCGTCTGAAGGACCACCGCCTTTTCGTCAATTGCCGGGGATCAGACGGATTCGTCGATCCAGCTTTTCAACGCCGCCTTGGGAGCCGCACCCATGCGGTTCGAGATGACTTCGCCACCCTTGAACATGAACAGCGCAGGGATGCCGCGCACGCCCAAGGCAGCCGCCTGTTCGGGGTTCTCGTCCACGTTGACCTTCACGATCTTGATCTTGCCGGCATATTCGTCAGACAGCTCTTCGAGCGCGGGGCCGATCTGCTTGCAGGGGCCGCACCATTCGGCCCAGAAATCGACGATCACGGGGGTGTCGGCCTGACGCACCTGGGCGTCGAATTCGGCGTCATTCACATGCACGGTTGCCATGGATGGGCTCCTTCTTGTCGCGGGGGCCGGCGGACCGGCAATCGGGGTTCATTGAACAGCTATGGGCGAGGGGCCCTCGGGTCAAGAGGGTGGAAGAAGCTCGTCCATGACGCGGTCCAGCAGGGAATCGGGCAAGGCCATGAGGCTGCGCGACGCCGTCCACAGGACCGCCGTCCGCACCGCCCGATCGGGCCAGATCCCGCGCAGGGCCGTGCGATAGGCTGCCATCTGGCGCAAAATGCCCAAGGGAACCTCCTCGGGCGCTGCGGGAACGTCCGCGTTGGTCTTGTAGTCCACGGCCATGACTTCATCAGCCGTCACGATCAGCCGGTCGATGATTCCGTTCAGCACGCCCAAGGGCGGCAGGGGCGCCGTCAACGCCACCTCGGACAGGATCTGCGCCTCCGGATCGGGCTGCATCACCTCGGACAGGGCGGGCGCGGTCAGGACGGCGGTTGTTTCCGACAGCAGGTCCGCCAACTCGGCCGCATCGGGCAGGCCGCCCTCGGCCCCGGCCAGCAGGGCGCGGGCGATGCGCGGCCAGTCGTCGGGTGCATGGGCGGGCAGATGTTCCAGCAGCAGATGCAGGCGCGTGCCGCGCAGCATCGCGGCCTCCCTGTCGCCCTCGGACGGAGAGCCGACGACCTTGGTCCCGCCCAGGCCGCTGGCGGTCAGGGGAACGGCAAAATCGGGCGCAGGCGGTGCCGGACGCAATGCCCAGTCGGGCGGCGTGATCAGGTCCGGTGCAGGAGCGTCAGGTGTCACGGCCTGCGCGGGCCATTCCCCGAAAAAAAGCCGCAAGCCTTGGCCTATATCCGGTACATCCAGCGTGCTCTGGTTCAGGCCGCTGCGCCCGGCCCCATCTGCGATCATCGAGTGCCAGCTGTCCAGCGTGTCGCCCGTATCGCCTGCAGCCGCCACGATCAGCCAGCTTTCAGCCCGCGTCATCGCGACGTACAGCAGGCGCCGCCGCTCCTCGTCCTGGCGCCGCTCCCATTCGCCATGGGCCAGTGCCACCGCATCGCAGCGATCGGCGCTGGCGCCCTTCCAGACGGGCATTCCCTCGACCCTTACCACGCGTTGCCCGTTCGAAGGACGCCGCTTCTGTGTTTCAGGCAGGATCACCACCGGGCTTTCCAGCCCCTTGGAGCCATGCACCGTCATCACCCGGATCAGCCCTCCGGAACCGCTTGGCAGCTGGCGCTTGACCTGAACCTCATCCCCTTGCAACCAGACCAGGAACCCTGTCAGCGACGGCGTCTCGACCTGTTCATAGGCCAGGGATTGCGACAGCAGTTCGTCAATCCCGTCCTCGGCCTCGGGCCCAAGGCGGGCCAGCAGGGCGGCACGCCCGCCGTGACGGGTCAGCAGGCGCGCGATCAGGTCGTGCGGCCGCAGAAAATCGGCATGCTGCGCAAGATCGTAAAAGATGTCCCACACTGCGCGGTGATGCGAATGGCGCAGCCTTGACCACAGGAATTCGCCCTCGCGGGCGGCAGCCAGACGATAAAGATCGTCCTCGGACAGACTGAACAAGGGCGAACGCAGAGCGGCGGCCAGACAAAGGTCGTCCTCGGGCGTGGCCAGCACCGAGAGAGTCGCCGTGATGTCGCGCACGGCCAGTTCGGCCGCCAGCTTCAGGCGATCGGCGCCCGCGACGGGAAGGCCCGCGGATTTCAGCTCGGCGATCAGGGTTTGGAACAGGTCGCTGCGGCGTTGCACCAGGATCTGGATGTCGCCTGCCCCGATGGGGCGCGTCTGGCCGGACTTGGCGTCCCGGATAGGGTTGCCCAGCATGGCGCGGATCTGGTGCGCGATGGCACGGGACAGCACGGTATCGGCATCATTCTCGGCGGGCGCATCGACGGGCTGCGTCCAGTCCGGACGTTCGGGAGCCTCGGGCTTGGGCAGGGGCGGCCAGATGTCCACGCGCCCGGGCAGGGCGCCCCGGAAGGCGACATGGCGCGGAGGATCGCCCAAGCCTTCGGCCGCGCGATCCTGAAAGACCGCATCCACCATTCGCAGGATCGCGGGCGAGGACCGGAAGCTGTGCGCCAGCCCGCGCCGCTGCATCGGTTGCTGCACCGCCTGAAAATCCTGGTCGAAACGGTCGCGCATTTCTTCGAAGACGGCAATGTCGGCGCCCTGAAAGGAATAGATCGACTGTTTCGGATCACCGACCACGAACAAGGTGCGTGACCGGTCATGCGAACCCGCACCACTGGTGAATTCATCCGTCAGGCGGCGGATCACGCGCCATTGCTCCGGGCTCGTGTCCTGCGCCTCGTCCACCAGAATGTGGTCGATCCCGCCGTCCAGCCGCCATAGCACCCATTGCGCCATGCTGGATTCTTCGAGCAACCGGGCAGTGCGTCGGATCAGGTCGTCGAAATCCAGCCAGCCGTGGAGCGCCTTGGCCTGCGCCATCCGCTGCGTGAAGGCATGGCCAAAGCGATGCAATGCCAGCGTCCGTTCCGCAGCCGCCAGTGCCAAAGCCTGCGGACGGGCCAGTTCGACCCGCTCCATCAAGGCCTCCAGCTCGGCCATGAAGGACGCGCAAGGGCCCGTGGCCAGATCCTTGGTCGGGATCTTGCCCAGCTTGGCCCCGAAGGGCGTCTTGGCCGTGGCGCCGTAAAGCAGGCAGCCGCACAGGCGCCACAGATCCGCCATGGCAGGCGCCCTCCAGCGGCCCTGCGCCAGCACCTCGGCCAGCTTGGCGTCCGTGGCCTTGCCCGCGCGCAAAAGCGGGATCAGCGCATCGCACAGATCACCCTCGGTTCCCATGAAGACCTGCGCCAGCAGGGTTTCCGTGTGAAGGCCTGCGGGCAGGTCCAGCGCCGTCCAGATAACGGACGGGTCGGGCGGCGTTGCGAAATCGGCCTCGGACAGGCTGGCCAGGAAGCTGTCCAGATTGTCACCCGAATGCAGGCGCGTCAGGTCGCGGATGACCGGATCGCCCGCTTCGGCCATGTCTTCCAGAATATCCGCACGCAGGGCCTGGGCGCTGCGGTCATCCAGTTCCGCAAAGCCCATGGGCACACCCGCTTCCAGTGGAAAGCGCCGCAACAGGGCTGCGCAGAAGCTGTGGATGGTCTGAACCTTCAGCCCGCCCGGCGTTTCGATCGCCCGGGCAAACAGGCGGCGGGCATTGGCCAGATCGGGCTGGCCCACTTCGCCCAGTTGCGCCAGTTCCGCGCGCAGCGGATCCTCGGGCAGCATGGCCCATTGCCCCAGCCGTTGCAGCAAGCGGTTCTGCATCTCGGTCGCGGCGGCCTTGGTATAGGTCAGGCACAGGATACGCTCGGGCGGGGTGCCCGCCAGCAGCAGTCGCGCCACGCGGTCGGTCAGCACGCGCGTCTTGCCCGAACCCGCGTTGGCCGTCAGCCATGTCGATCGCGCGGGATCGGCTGCGGCGATCTGGTTCAGCGTGGCTTCATCCATGATCGCCCACCTTGTCCGGGGCGGCCCGATCGGTCAGCGCCCATTCCCCATAGCGTGCCAGATGGTCATAATCGCCCGCATAGGACGTGCGTTCCGGCGCGCGCATCGAGGTAAAGCCCGTGCCGCCTCTCAGATAGGCCGCGACCAGCTGGACAAAGCCGTCCCAAGTCTGCCCCTCGATCATGTCGTCATGCTCGCGGTCCACGGTCCGCCCTTCGCCACCCAGCTGGATATAGCGGATCGCGGCAACGTCCACCGGCCCCAACGCATCGAAACCGCCCCGCCGGGCCATTGCGGCCTCCAGCATCAGCTGCTTGTCGAAATGACGGATCTGGGCATCCGTGGGGGGCGTGCCGGACTTGTAGTCGTAAACCGTCACGCGCCCGTCCTGCAAAAGATCGATTCGGTCGGGCTTGGCTGTCAGAGTGAAGTCCATGCCGGGCAGGGACACGCGGCCGCGGTTCTCGATGACCATGGGCGCACCCTCGGCCAGACGGGCCAGTTCGTCCGCGACGATCCGATCGGCAATCGCCTCGATGCGTGCGGCCCAGAAGGCGCGGGCGGTGGGCCAGGGAACCTCGCGGGCCAGAACCTGCGCCGTTAGCGACAGGAATGTGGCACGCAGCACCTCGGGCGGCGTGTCGGGTGCCGGGCGGGATCTGACCAGGGCCTCGACAATGGCATGCAGCGTCTGCCCGCGCAGGGTCGCATCCGGCTGTGGCCGCAGCGAAGGCAGCGGGCGCAGGCCCAGCACCCGCTTGGCATAAACCGCATAAGGGTCGCGGATCAGCAGCGACACATCCGTGACCGGCAGTTCGGCAAAGGGCGGCCCGGGCGGAACGGGCGAAGGACGACGTGCGGGCGCGACGGGCGCCGGTGGACGCGCAACGGCTTCGGCCAAGGCCAGCCAGTGGGCGCCGCGTGCGCGCACCTCGGCCAGCGCCTGCGGGCCGTTCCGGTCGGGCAGGCCGCTCATCAGGTTCATCAGGCGGTTCAGCCAGCGCGACGGGATCGTCTCGGCCTCGGCATCGCGGCGGGCGCGTGTCAGGATGACCCGGTCGGCCGCTACTCCCTGCTGAAAGTCATGGGCGGCCAGTCCGATCTGCCGTTCCGGCAGCGGCAGGCCGGCGGCCATCCGCATCTGCCGCGACAGCCAGGGATCGGGGGTCAGCGGCTGGGGCCAGCCGCCTTCGTTGAGGCCCGACAGGATCAGGGTCCCATGCCCATAAAGGCGGGCTTCCCGCGGGCCGCGAATCCGCAGGCTGTGATAGCTGGCGACATCCTCGCGCACGGCCTTTTGCTGCAATTCGCCGATCAGCAGCGAACACAGGTCGGCTGGACCGATGTCGGGTCCGTGATGGGCGTGTTCGGCCAGATGGTCCAGCACTGCCCGCGCCATCTGCCCGGCCTTGTCCTGCCACAATTCCGATCTTTCAGGGTCCCCTCCGGGTCCTGCGGCCAAGGCCTCGGCCAGTGCGACCAGATCGGCCAGCCGGTCCGGCAGGGGCCGGGGCGCCCGATCCTGAGCCAGGGGCGTGATGCGCGCCAGCATGCCCGACAGCCATTCCGCCCAGATCTTGCGGGTTTCATCGCCCTTGGTTGCCCAGTCGGCCAGCGTCGCGGCATCAGGAAAGGCCGGGCCATGCCTGCGCAGCCGCAGCTCCAGGTCGCGGGTCTGGCGCAGGATGTCGTTGCGACCCACCCGTTCCGACCCTGTGGCCGTCAGCGGATGTTTCAGCAGGATCATCAGCCGGTCGATGGTCAGTGCCTGGCCGAACAGTGCGCCGACCTGACGCAGGAACAGGCCCGGGGCGGTCAGCGGCAGGGGTCGGCCGGCACTGTCGTCGGGGCGAATGTGCCAGCGGTCCAGCGCCGCCGTGACGCGCCGGATCAATCCGCTGTCGGCGGCGATCAGCGTGATCGAATCTTGCCGTTCGGCGGCGTCGCGCATGACCATGGCAATGGCCTCGGCCTCGGCCCCCGGCTGGTCGGCCTCTATCAGGGTCAGTCCCTCGGTGGCGGGCACCAGATCGGGCAATGATGGACCTTCGGCGATCCACTGGTCCGTGACTGGTGCTGGGCGCAGCGCCAGCGATATCAGGCGGTTGCGCGCCTCGGACGGGGAGCGGGCGTCGGACCAGCGCCGGGGATAACCTGCAGCCCGGATCAGCGGGGCAAAGCGCGATTGCGGATGATCGTCGGCCGTGTCGCCAAGACTGTCCCAGACCGTGTCCGGCTGATCGAAGTCAAAGCCGGGCAGAACGACCGCGCCATTGGGCAGTGCGGCCACTGCCTCCATGTAAAGCCGCGTCGCGCCATGCGAACCGGTCGAACCCACGACAATGATCGGATCGGAGGGCAGGTTCAGGCCCTGCGCCCAGTCGGCGATCGCTGCCTCGGCGGCGGCGCGCTGGCGGGCAGGGCGGTCCTGGGTCGCATCCGACAGATGGAAATCGGCAGCGATGCGCAGAAAGGCCAGCGCATTCTGCCAGTGCCGGGCATGGTCGCCGGTGTCGATGCCCTCGAGCGCGGCCAGATCGCGGCCTTCGGTCTGCATCTCGGCCATCAGCTGAGACAGCGACCGCGCCAAGGCCGGGGTCGAATGTCCGCCCCCCAGTTCGGGGCGCAGCCGCAGCAACCGCGCGATCAGGCGACCCAGCTGCAGTTCCCGGGCCAAGGGTGCCACCGGCGGATCGGGCATGAGGAGAGGCCCCGGATCGATGGCCGTGATCGAGCCCAGGCGCGGCAGCAGCAAGGGTCCTGCCTGATCAAAGGCGGTGCGCAGGGCGGTCATCGTGGTGGCGGCATTGGTCAGCACGGTCACGCGGGCCAAGGCCTCAGGCGGGCGATCGGCCATGCGGGCCAGCAGGCCCTGCACGAAGGCATCGGCAAAATCGACCCCGGGGGGCAGGGCGTAAAGGCCATGCATCTCAGGCATCCAGCATCGCCTCGGCCAACGGAATGGCAGCCGGATAGCCGACATCGCACCAGCCGCCGGAATGGACCATGCCAAAGGCGCGGCCATCTGCGATCAGCAGATCCCACAGGCGATTGAGGGAAAACACCCGGTCGGGAATGTCGGCCAAACGGTCCGTGCGGATGATCTGCGCCCCGGCATAAACGAAATCGCCCTGCCGGGTCAGCAATCCGTCTCCATCCAGATGGAAATCCCCGGCACCTTGACGCGCCGTCGCCCGGTCCAGCGGCACAAGCGCCAGCAGCGCGTCCATGCGCCTGCCGTCCCAAGCCGCCTGCAGAGCGCCTAGCACGTTCGGCCCGCTCCAGACCACGTCAGGGTTCAGCGTCATCACCGGGCTGTTCCCCAGCAAGGGCAGCGCCTGCCGCAATCCGCCCCCGGTGTCGAGGATCTGCCCGGCTTCGCGGCTGATCGCAACGTCCTGTCGATCCAGATGACGCTCGATCTGGGTGCCCAGATAATGCGTGTTGACGACGATTGGGCCGGCCTGTGCCTGACGCCCCAGATCCAGCGCGCGGTCCAGCAGGGTGCGGCCCGCAACCTCGATCAGGGGCTTGGGGCGCTGGTCGGTCAGGGGCCGCATCCGGGTGCCCAGGCCCGCGGCAAAGATCATCAGGGGCGGGCGCATCGGGAGCGGATCCTTTCAAGCGTGTCGGCCTCAGGGGAAGAAATATCCAATAGAACCTGCGCCAGTGGGGCCAATGCCGGATGGGCAAGGTCGCGCTGCAAATGACCCCAAACGCGCGGCATGAAGTCCAGATAGCGCGGCTTGCCATCACGGATGCACAAGCGGGTGAAGATGCCCATGATCCGCAGGTTCCGTTGTGCCCCCAACAGGGCATAGGCGGCCCTGTAACGCCCTGCATCCAGCCCTGTTACCGTCAGATAACGGTGGATCGCGGCCTCTTCCAGCGCGGGGTCCACGTCCCGGCGGGCGTCCTGCAGCGCCGAAACCAGGTCATAGGCCGGATGTGCGGTCACCGCATCCTGATAATCGACAAGACCCAAGGGGGCCGCGCCGCGCCAGATCAGGTTCTCGGCATGGAAGTCGCGCAAGGCGGTGACAAGCGGCGTATCCTTAGCCCATTCGCGGTGCAGAGCCGCGATGAGCGGGCCAATGTCCGGCGCGTCCTGCCCCAGCGCCTGCGGATAAAGGGCGAACAACCCGACCTGATCGGCCAGCGCCGCCCCGTCCAGCGCCGGCACGAAATCCGGAATTGGGTGACGGTGCAGATCGGCCAGCAAGTCGACGATGCGGTCATAGGCCACGGGGGCCATGGTCGGGTCGTCTTCCAGCACGCGGGCCAGCAGATCGTCGCCCAGATCCTCCACCAGCGCCAGCCCCTGTGCCTCGTCCTGCGCCAGCAGCGCGGGCGCACCAAAGCCCCGGTCTCCCAGCCATCGCGTCATCGCGAGAAAGGCCCCCATGCTGCCGCCGGGATCGTCCATCAGGACCGCATGGCCCTGCGGCCCTTTCAGCCGGAAATAGCGTCGGGCCGAGGCGTCCCCCGCCAAGGGCAGGACCCGCACATCCCCCCAGCCGGCCTGCGCAACAAAGGCCGCGCGCGCTGCCACTCGATCCGCGCCGGGAAAACCCAGCACGATCTGGCGCAACTCCGGGTCCGGGCAAGGGGTCAGGGTGACGACCAGCGCGCCTTCGGGCTGGGCCTCCAGCCGGTCTGGCCATTCGATCAGGCAGATGGCATCGGTCATCGCCTCCTCCAGCCCCAGTTCATGCAATTCGGACGAATCGGTAAGGCGGTAAAGGTCCGCATGCCAAATCTCGGTTCCCATGGGATCGTCATAGGTCTGGACGAGGGTAAAGGTCGGGCTGGGCACGTCCTCGGCCGCATCACCCTGTCTGGCGCGGATGAAGGCGCGGGCAAAATGCGTCTTTCCCGCGCCCACCGGCCCTTCCAGCAGCACAGTGCGGCCGGGCCGCAGATCAGCGGCCAGCATCCGGGCCAAGGCAGCGGTCAGGGTCTCGTCGGCGATCAGGCGCGTGCTCATGACGCTGTTCTAGCGGCTTCGCGAGGCGGGGGGAACCGGTTGCGAAAGCGTGTGATGCAGGACGTTGCGGCCTGCGCTAAGTCTGATGGACGACCATCCGGAGGAACCATGCTGCGCACCGCCTTCGCCCTGACCCTTGCCTTGGCCGGACCGGCCGCCGCCACGCAGGAATACATCCTGCCCACGTTGTTCGACGTGGTCCGGGTGGCCCCCGATGACGTGCTGAACATCCGCGCCGAGCCCGATGCGGCTGCGCCGATCATCGGCACCCTTGCTCCCGACGCCCGCCGGATCGAGGTGGTTGAAGAGCGGCGGGGCTGGGCGCGGGTCAACACGGAGGGCCAGTCGGGCTGGGTGTCGGGGCGTTACCTCGATTATCGGGTCGATGTTTGGGAGGAAGGGGCACTGCCCGCCGGCTTTCATTGCTTCGGGACCGAGCCCTTCTGGTCCGCAGTTGCAAGGGACGGCAACCTGATGTTGAGTGAGCCGGACCGGCCCAAGGATGCCCGCCCGGTTCAGGCGGTGTTGGGCACCGGCATATTCCGCGATCCGACCCGCGCTGTCGTTGCCCGGGAAGCCACCCTGACCGCCGTCCCCCAGATCTGTTCGGATGGCATGTCCGACCGGCTGTTCGGGCTGCGGGCGCATCTGGTGCTGCAGGGCCAGACGCCCCGGATGCTGTCCGGGTGCTGTTCCATCCGGCCCTGAAGCGTCAGAGACCCAGAACGTCGTGCATGTCGTATTGGCCGGGCCCCTTGTCCTGACCCCAGATGGCGGCCCGGATCGCCCCTCGTGCAAAGATGGCACGGTCCGTGGCCATATGACGCAGGACAATCCGCTCGCCCTCGGCGGCAAAGATCACGTCATGTTCGCCCACCACATCGCCGCCACGGATCGCGGCAAAGCCGATGCTGCCGGGAGTCCGGGCGCCGGTGATCCCCTCGCGCGCCGGCACGCGCAGGTCCTCAAGCGATGCGCCCCGCCCTTGGGCTGCAGCCTCGCCCAGCATCAGCGCGGTGCCCGAAGGGGCATCGACCTTGTGGCGGTGATGGGCCTCGACCACCTCGATGTCCCAATCGGTGCCAAGGGCGGCGGCGACCTTGCGGGTCAGGCCGACCAGCAGGTTCACGCCCAAGGACATGTTGCCCGCCCGGATGATGGGTGCATGGCGGGCAGCGGCCTTCAACGCGTCTAGATGCGCAGGCTCGAGACCGGTGGTGCCGATGACATGGACCGCGCGCGCCTGAGCCGTCAGTTCGGCAAAGACGACGGTGGCGGCGGGGGTGGTAAAGTCGATCACCGCTTGGGCCTGCGCAATGGCCGTGACCGCGTCATCGGTGACCGTCACGCCGGCCGGTGCGCCGCCCATGGCGGTGCCCACGTCGCGGCCGAGCCAATCATGGCCGGACCGTTCCAGCGCGCCCACCAGCCGCACCTGGGGATGGTCAAGGATCAGGCGGATCAGCATCTGCCCCATGCGCCCCGAAGCGCCGGTCACCACGATTCCCGGACATTGCGGCTGATCGGTGTTCTGCAAATCGCTCATCTTCCACCCCTGTTGGCTGCCGCCTTGTCATATCCCGTTGCGGCGGGCCCCGCGACCCCCTACATCGGGCACCATGGCACAGAACCGTTTCACCCAAGGCAGAGGCCCGTCGCAGCGACAGCTGCGGGTGGGCGAACTGATCCGCCGCACCCTCTCTGACGTGCTTGCGCGCGGAGACGTGCATGACCCAGACCTGAACCGGCATTCCATCACGGTGGGCGAGGTCCGCACCTCGAACGACCTGAAGGTGGCAACAGCCTTTGTGCTGCCGCTGGGCGGGCGGGAGGCCGACGAGGCGCTGGCTGCCCTGCGCCGCAACGCGCCCGAATTGCGGCACCTGATCTCCAAGGGGCTGACGCTTAAATACGCGCCCCAGCTGAAGTTCCAGCTGGATGAAACCTTTGACATGATGGACGACACGCGCCGCCTGTTCGCGGACGAGCGCGTCCGCCGCGATGTCGAGGCTGCCGACGACGGGGACGAGACCGACGATGACCGCTGACCTGCCGCGCCGCCTGGCGGTGGCGTTCGGGATGTTGGTCGCGCTGGCGCTTCCCTCGGGCGCGGCCACCTGCGCGCGTGTGGACCATGACGGGCAGGGCTATGTCCTGTGCGAGGTTTCTGCGGCACAGGAACCCGCGTTACGGTTGTGGCAGGACGGGCCGGACGGCACCCCGTTGCGCAACTTCAACAACGTGAGACGAACGCTGGAGCCGGGCGAGGCGTTGGCCTTTGCCATGAACGCGGGCATGTTCCATTCCGATTATCGCGCCGTGGGCCTGCTGGTGGTGGACGGGGTCGAAATGTCGCCCATCGTGACAGGTGGCAGCCAGGACAATTTTGGCATGCTGCCCAACGGCGTCTTCTGCACAGGCGGGGATCAGCCCTTTCAGGTGATCGAAAGCCGCAACTTTGCCGCGAATCGGCCCGATTGCCGTCTGGCGACCCAGTCGGGGCCGATGCTGGTCATCGACGGGGAACTGCATCCGCGCTTTCTGATGGATTCGACCAGCCGCTATATCCGCAACGGCGTGGGCGTTTCCCCGGACGGGCAGACAGCGTGGTTTGCCATTTCGAACCGCCCGGTGACCTTTTACGAATTCGGCCGCTTCTTCCGGGACGCGCTGGGGGTTCGCGAGGCGCTGTATTTCGACGGGTCAATCTCGCGGCTTTATGCACCTCAGGTGAACCGCGCCGATTTCGGACGCAGCATGGGGCCGATCATCGGATTGGTGGGCACGGCCGAATAAGGCGCGGTTGACCCTTTGCAGGCGCGGGACTATGCCCCGTTTCTTGAGTTTCAGGAGGCACGCATGGCGCGCAAGAAAGGCCGGGACATCAGCGGCTGGCTGATCGTGGACAAGCCCGCAGGGGTCAACTCGACCGCGGTCGTGGCCAAGGTGCGATGGGCGCTGGACGCCAAGAAGGCCGGCCATGCGGGAACGCTGGACCCGGACGCCACGGGCGTGCTGGCGGTGGCGCTGGGCGAGGCGACAAAGACCGTTCCCATCGTGACCGATGCGCTGAAATGCTATGACTTCACCGTCAACTGGGGTGCCGAAACCACGACCGACGATGCCTCGGGAGAGGTGGTGCGGCAGGCCGAGGCCCGACCGGCCGAGGCGGATATCGAGGCGGCGCTGTCCGCCTTTCGAGGCGAGATCATGCAGGTTCCGCCAGCCTTTTCGGCCGTAAAGGTCGAGGGTGAGCGCGCTTATGACCTAGCTCGTGAAGGGGTCGAGATGGAGCTGGCCGCTCGCCCGTTATGGGTCGAGAGCCTGAAGCTGCTGGAAGCCGGTGCCGATCACGCACGGCTGGAAATGGTTTGCGGCAAGGGCGGGTATGTGCGCTCCATCGCCCGCGATCTGGGCCGCGCCCTGAACTGTTTGGGCCATGTCGCCCATCTGCGCCGCACCTGGTCGGGACCCTTCGATGTCGAGGATGGGGTTGCTTTCGAACGCATCGACCGCGAGGCGCAGGACTGGCTGGACAGCCAGATCCTGCCGCTGGAAACCGGGCTGACCGACCTGCCGATGCTGCGTGCGACGCCCGAAGGGGCGACCCGCATCCGCAATGGCAATCCCGGAGAGGTGACCAGTGGCGCGGAATGGGGCGAATTGGTCTGGGTCTCGGACATGCAGGGGCCGGTCTGCATCGGCCGCTACCAAGGCGGCATGGTTCAGCCCGAGCGGGTCTTCAACCTGTAGGGTGCCAATCAGGTGCGGGGACGGCGGGCGCCATGGAACGGCCCTTGGCCGGCTGCGTCGATCCGGGACATGGCATCGCGGATCGGCTCATGAATGACCGTCATGGTCCACGCTGTGGCATGGATCATCCGATCCTCGGAAACGGCCATGGCGACATGACCCGGCCAGAACAGCAGGTCTCCGCGCCGGATCGCGTCCGTTACTGGAAAACGGTCTTTCTGCAGGTCGCTGTCGCCGGGGCAGGAGATCCCGCAGGCTGTCAGCGCCGCCTGGACCAGTCCTGAACAGTCAATGCCCGCCCGGCTGTTCCCGCCCCACAGATAGGGGGTGCCCAGCAGGCTTTCGGCCACCACGACGGGATCCTTGGCAGGGCTGCCCCCGATATGCTGCAAAGGCACATAGCCCCCAGTGACGAGGCGTGCAAAACCCTGCTCCACTTCATCGACCGACAGGTGCGCGCCGAGTGACAGCGCCATCACCTCGATCTGCTTGAAGTCGGGTGCAGGATAGACATGGGTCGCCGGTGCCGTGACGCGATGGGTCAGTGCCGGCAGATCGAATGTCAGCGCGGCCGCAGAAAGCCAGCCGCAGTAACCGTCCAGTGCAGCCTGCACGAAGGCCATCCCGTCCCGTTCTTCGACAACCGTGAGATCGGCTCCGAAATTGACCTGTCGGTCGCGGCGGCCAGCGGGTGCCGCCAGCAGATCGGCCAGAGGAACAACAAGGCGGGCAGGTCGGCCCTTTGTCCAGGAGGGCCGTTCCAGCTTGCCGCGCAGGGTTTCCAAGGCCACGCGATCGGTGGCGGGGGTGAGGCGGCGGTCCATGATCACGCCAGGATCTGCGGCAGCGCCGCCAGGATGGCACGCGCGCCCTGACCCACGCCGCCCTTGGGACGTCCCGGCGCCGTGCTCGGCTGCCAGCCATAGATGTCCAGATGCGCGTAACGGCCCGCCCCTTCGGCAAAGCGGCGCAGGAATAGTGCGGCAGTGATCGATCCGGCCATCCCGCCCGAGGGCGCGTTGTCCAGATCGGCAATGGAGGGCTCGATCATCGGCTCGTACGCATCCCAGAACGGCATCCGCCAGACCGGATCGCCCACCTGCATCCCTGCCTGCTGCAAGGCGGTCGCGGTGGCGTCATCATCGCAGTACAGCGGCGGCAGATCCGGCCCCAGCGCCACCCGCGCCGCGCCAGTCAACGTCGCCAGGGAAATCATCAGGTCGGGGGCTTCCTCGGCTGCATAGGCCATCGCATCGGCCAGAACCAGACGTCCCTCGGCATCGGTGTTGTTCACCTCGACCGTCGGACCCTTGCGGCTGCACAGCACGTCGCCCGGGCGAAAGGCATTGCCCGCCACGCTGTTTTCCACCGCCGGGATCAGCACGCGCAGGCGCATCCGTCCGGCGACCCCGGTCGCTGCCAGCATCTTCAGAAGGCCAAGAACGGTGGCTGCACCGCCCATGTCCTTTTTCATCAATCCCATCGACGCGCCGGGCTTGAGGTTCAGCCCGCCCGTGTCAAAGCAAACGCCCTTGCCGACCAGCGTCAGCAGGGGCCCCTGGGTGCCAAGACGGATGTCGATCAGGCGCGGATCGGCCGCGGCGGCACGGCCCACGGCATGGATCAGGGGAAAGTTCCGCTTCAACAGTTCGTCGCCAACGATCACTTCGACCCGGGCCCTGATGTCATCGGCCAAGGCCCGGGCGGCGGCCTCCAGCTTGTCGGGGCCCATGTCGCTGGCTGGCGTATTGATCAGGTCGCGGGTCAGGAATTCTCCGCCCGCGACGGCCAGCAGTTGGCCGGCATCGACACCCTCAGGGCAGACGAGGCGCGGCCCCTGAGTGGGCCCGCCCTTGTAGCGGGTGAAGCGGTATTGGCCCAACAGCCAGCCCAAAGCCAGTTGTTCGGGATCAAGCCCCTCCGGCAGCGTCGCCAGTCGCCAATCGCCTTTCGGCAGCGCATGGGCTCTGGCCAGGGAAAAGCGTTCCCGTGCCATCTGATGTCTTTCGCCAAGGCCCATGATCGCGCCTTGGAGGGCGCCTGATCCGTCAGGCAGCAGGCAGATCTGGCCGAGTTTTCCCGAAAAGCCGGTCGCTTCCGGCCAAGTGCCGGCTTGGGGCGGCAGATCCTCGCCGGACCACACGAGCCACAGCGGCAGGGCAGTGTCAGAAGCAGGAGCGAATTCGGGCGTCATGGGGTCTTCCTTGGCAGATCGGGGTTCAGCCTACAGGCTGCGGCCGCACCTGCAAGCCCGGCAGGTCCCTTACGCCAAGGCGGTGCGATCCCAGATCGCGGTCAATGACAGGTTGCCGACCCGGGAAAGGCGCGACCGGATGGCCGCCAGTGCTGCATGATCGCCGCGTTCAATGATGCTGCCCAGGTCCATCGCCACCCCTGCGAGGGACAGCAGGCCGATCTGCCAAGCCAGCTGTGACAAACGCTCGGCCTGTGCAACCGCACTGGCATGGTTGCCGCCCTCCAGCGCTGCCTCGATCTGCGTCAGGGTCGAAGCCAGTTGTTCGAGGGCAAGGCCGATGACGTGCTGAGCTGCGGTTTCACCGAGTTCGCCGACGATCTCCGCCACGCGTCGGCTGTCGACGCGTACCGCCTCCGAAAAGGCCAAAGCCGAAATCTGTGCCATGCGCATCTCCGAAGGGTGCTGTCCCCGCATGGGCAGACCATCGCCGCAAGCGGTGAAGAAAGCCTTGATCCGGCGCGCAGAAACCTCTCGAATTTGTTTCAAACCCGGCTTATCAACCCGGAATGAAAACGAGGTTCCAGATGCATGACCTGTCTCCGTTGCCGCAATACCTGATCAAGCGCTTTCACGGCTGGAAGGCGACCGCCTATAACGAGAACCGTGCATGGTTCCGCAGGCTGGCCACAGAAGGGCAACGGCCCCGTGCCATGGTCATCTCGTGTTGCGACAGCCGGGTTCACGTGACCAGCATCTTTGGCGCCGATTCGGGCGAATTCTTCATTCATCGCAACATCGCCAATCTTGTGCCGGCCTATGCCCCCGACGGGTTGCAGCACGGCACCTCGGCTGCCGTCGAATATGCGGTGACGGCGCTGAAGGTCACGCATCTGATCGTGGTGGGTCATACCCGCTGTGGAGGTGTCGCGGGATGCCACGCGATGTGTTCGGGTGCCGCCCCCGAACTGGAGGAAAAGACCAGTTTCGTGGGACGCTGGATGGACATCCTGCGCCCGGGATATGATCGCGTGAAGGATCTGCCGGCCGAGGATCAGGTCGATGCGCTGGAGCGCGAGGCGGTGCTTGTTTCTGTCGAGAACCTGCTGACCTTTCCTTTCGTGCGCGCCGCCGTCGAGGCGGGCGAGCTGTCATTGCACGGGCTGCTGCATGACATCAGCGAAGGAACGCTGCTGCAGGCCGAGGATGGTGGCCGGCAATGGGTGTCGGTCTGACGCCTCAGGCGTCCGCGCGCCAGCGAATGACGCGCCACAGGTAGAAGCCCACGATCGCCACCACGATGGCGGTCGAAACCGGGTCCAGCCAGTCGGCCACGGCGTGATAACCACCCTGAAGCAGGTAACCCGCCAGAGCCAGAGCGCCTGACCAGATGAGGCTGCCGATGGCCGTGAAGAGCAGGAACAGCCCGGTGGACATGCGTGCCAAACCCGCCGGGACCGAGATCAGGGTCCGGATCGTGGGCAGGAAGCGGCCGAAGAAGACCGCCGCGGCGCCATGGCGCTCGAACCAGCCTTGGGCCCGCGTCAGTTCGGAAGGGGTCAGCGTCAGCCAGCGGCCGTGGCGTGCGACCAGCGTGTGAAGGCGTTCGGGGCCATAGGCACGGCCAAGCGCGTACCAGAACCATGCACCCAGCGTCGAGCCGATACCCCCGGCCAGAATGGCCAGCCAAAGGGGCGTTCCCCCTTGGGCGGCATTGAACCCCGCCAGCGGCATGATCAGTTCGGACGGGATGGGCGGAAAGACGTTTTCAAGCAGCATCAGGGCGGCGATGGCCCAAGCCCCGCCGCCCTCCAGAAGACTGGTGATCCAGCTGAACAATCCTGTCAGCCTTTTTTCAGGACGCGGTTGCCCAGCAGTTCCGCGATCTGCACTGCATTCAGCGCCGCACCCTTGCGCAGGTTGTCGCTGACGCACCACAGGTTCAAGCCGTTCTCCACCGTGCCGTCCTGGCGGATGCGGCTGATGAAGGTGGCGAAATCACCGACGCATTCGACGGGCGTGGTATAGCCCCCAGGCTCGCGCTTGTCGACGACCAGGATACCGGGGGCTTCGCGCAGGATGTCGCGGGCCTCGTCCTCGTCCAGGAAATCCTCGAACTCGATGTTGATCGATTCCGAATGGCCGACAAAGACCGGGACACGCACGCAGGTCGCGGTGACCTTGATCGACGGGTCGATGATCTTCTTGGTTTCGACCACCATCTTCCATTCTTC
>NZ_JBKGUN010000077.1:0-3395 GCF_046462195.1 Paracoccus sp. (in: a-proteobacteria)
GGATGGTGGTGTCGTTCACGAACGACGCCACGGGAATGTGCATGTTCTGGGGTGCGGGCCCCCGACGGATGCGACCGGCCGTGTCGTAATGGCTGCCGTGGCAGGGGCAGAACCAGCCGCCGAAATCGCCAGCGCCGTCGCCGATGGGCACGCAGCCCAGATGCGTGCAGACGCCGATCTGGACCAGCCACTCGCCTGCCTCGTCCAGCGTGCGGTTCTGGTCGGTGGCCGGCTGGCCATCGGGAAGGTTGGGGTTCTGTGACAGCGGGTCGGTCAACTCGCTGATCTCGACCGCGCGGCCTGCCTCGATCTCCTCGGGGGTGCGGCGGCGGATGAACACGGGCTTGCCCAGGAACAGCACGGTGATCTGCGATCCGGGCGCGACGCCGCTGATGTCGACTTGGATAGAGGCCAGCGCCTGCACATCGGCCGAAGGGTTCATCTGATTCACAAGCGTCCAGGCGGCGGCCCCGGCGGCCACCGTGCCTGCGCCCGCCGTGGCATAGTAGAGGAAATCCCTCCGGGTGCCTACGTGGTCATCTGCGTGGGACACGGGTCATACTCCAATTCAGGCCGAAAGTCAGGCCGATACGACATTCCGGGCCGCGTCCGAACGCAGCCTTCGCGGGGGCGGTTCTAGCTGTCAATTTCCCGTCAGTCCAGATCATAACCCCGGCCGCGCCGAAGCAATTCGCCGCAGTTGTCTGAATCGCGCAACGCGTTTGCGCCATCATCAACGGGCGGCGGCAAGGATCGGGGAAATCGCCCTAGAGCAGCCCTTCCGAGCGAAAGCTCAACTCGCGCGACTTGCCGATGATCAGGTGGTCGTGGATCGTGATGCCCATGCTGTCGGCCGCATTGGCGATGCGTGCGGTCATGGCGATGTCGGAATCCGATGGTGTGGGATCACCAGACGGGTGGTTGTGGACCAGAATCAACGCAGAAGCGTTCAGTTCCAGCGCGCGACGAATGATCTCTCGCGGATAGACAGGAACATGGTCAACGGTGCCGCGGGCCTGTTCCTCGTCCGCGATCAGGACATTCTTGCGATCCAGGTAAAGGATCCGGAATTGCTCGATCTCGCGGTGAGCCATCGCGGTGTGACAATAATCCAGCAGCGCCTGCCAGCCGGTCAGGACAGGGCGGTGCAGGACGCGCGCCCGCGCCATACGTTGCGCGGCGGCTTCCACGATCTTCAGTTCGGTCACAACAGCGGGACCGACCCCATCGACCGCCTGCAGGCGGCTTGGCGCGGCAGTCAGCACGCGATTGAAGTCGCCAAAGGTTTCGATCAGGCGGCGCGCCAGGGGCTTGACGTCCTGCCGGGGGATCGCTCGAAACAGCACCAGTTCCAGCAGTTCGTAATCCGGCATGGCCGTGGCACCGCCCTGCAGGAAACGGTCGCGCAGGCGGCCCCTGTGATCGGCCAGATAGGAGGGGGCGGATCGATGGGGCCGTTGCGTGGCGGCCAAGGCCTCGGCCGCGACATCATCCGCGGCCGGGGCGAAAAGAGGCAAGGGCATTTCGCCAAAGGCACGATTCGGGTCCATGCCCGTAGGATGGTCCCGAACCCGTAAACAAAGCGTTAAATCCGCTTAACGCGTCATGCCGTCCCAGAAACTTTTGACCTTGTCGAAAAAGCTGTCCGACTGCGGGCTGTTGTCGGCCTTCACGGCCTCGAACTCCCGCAACAGCTCCCGCTGACGTGCCGTCAGGTTGACGGGAGTTTCGACCGTCAGCTCGATCAGCATGTCGCCGAAATCGCCACCCGCACCCGGTCCATGACGCAACGGCGGCATGCCCTTGCCGCGCAGGCGCATCTGGCGGCCCGTCTGGCTGCCGGCCGGAACCTTGACGCGCGCCCGCCCGCCATCGATCGTCGGGACCTCGACCTCTCCGCCCAGTGCGGCTGTCGCCATGCTGACCGGAACCTGACAGGCCAGAACCTTGCCGTCACGCAGGAAGATGGCGTGTTCCTGCACCTCGATGAAGATGTAAAGATCCCCTGCAGGACCGCCACGCAGGCCGGCCTCGCCTTCGCCCGCCAGACGGATGCGGGTGCCCGTTTCGACGCCGGCAGGGATGTTCACCGACAGGCTGCGGTCATGCTCGGTGCGGCCGGCGCCTTGGCAGGCCTTGCACGGATTCTTGACGATCTGACCGGCGCCGCCACAAGTGGGGCAGGTCCGTTCCACGGTAAAGAAGCCCTGCTGGGCGCGGACCTTTCCCATGCCCGCGCAGGTCGGACAGGCCGCGGGTTGGGTCGCACCCTCGGCACCGGTACCGCTGCATTCCTCGCAGGCAACCGAGGCCCGCACCGTGATCGGCTTTTGTGCGCCGGCATAGGCCTCTTCCAGCGACACCCGTAGGTTATAGCGAAGATCCTGCCCGCGTTGCGCACGGGACCGCCCGCCGCCACCGGCACCACGTCGGCCCATCATGTCGCCGAACAGGTCCTCGAAGACATCCGCGAAGGCTGCCCCGAAGTCGCCGGGATGACCGCCCGCGCCGCCTCGTGCGCCCCCAAAGCCGCCGCCACCTTCGAAGGCTGCATGACCAAAGCGGTCATAGGCCGCCTTCTTCTGGTCGTCCTTCAGGCAATCATAGGCTTCGTTGACCTCCTTGAAGCGCGCTTCGGCGGTCGTGTCGTCCTGATTGCGGTCGGGGTGCAGCTCCTTGGCCTTGCTGCGATACGCTTTCTTGATTTCGTCGGTCGAGGCCCCTCGGGTGACCCCGAGCACCTCGTAATAGCAACGCTTGCCCATGTGTCGTCCCATTCAGCTGCCCCAAAAAACAGGCCGGCCCGCACCGTTCGGCAGGCCGGCCCTTTCAGGGAAGCGGCCGCAATCAGCCGCGCTTCTTGTCGTCGCCCAAGTCTTCGAAGTCCGCGTCGACAATGTCGTCGTCCACGTCACGCGGCGCATCGCCCGTGTCGCGGCCCGCATCGTCGCCACCCGACTGCGCCTTGTAGATGGCCTCGCCCAGGCGCATCGATGCATCCATCACGTTCTGGATGCCCGAGCGGATCTTGCCGGCGTCATCGGACTTGAGTGCTTCCTCAAGCGCCCCCACGGCCAGTTCGATCGCCTCGACGGTCGAGCTGTCAACCTTGTCACCATGCTCGTCCAGCGACTTCTTGGTCGAATGGATCAGGCTTTCGGCCTGGTTGCGGGCTTCCACCAGTTCACGGCGGCCCTTGTCGGCTTCGGCGTTCTGTTCGGCGTCCCTCACCATCCGTTCGATGTCTTCGTCGGTCAAGCCGCCCGAAGCCTGGATGGTGATGTTCTGCTCCTTGCCCGTGCCCTTGTCCTTGGCACTGACCGACACGATGCCGTTGGCGTCGATGTCGAAGGTCACCTCGATCTGCGGCATGCCGCGCGGCGCGGGCGGGATGC
>NZ_JBKGUN010000078.1:0-8472 GCF_046462195.1 Paracoccus sp. (in: a-proteobacteria)
TGGTCGGAGTGAGAGGATTCGAACCTCCGACCCCCTGCTCCCGAAGCAGGTGCGCTACCAGGCTGCGCTACGCTCCGACCGTAGGACGGGTAGGTAGCGCGGCGACGGTCCGATTGCAAGCCCTCTTTAACGGCGCAATGGCCACAATCTTTGCAGCACTGTTGATTTCGGCGCAGTGATTGTCTCGGCGCGCAGACGTGCAGTGGTGGCGGGGCGATTGGCCGAAACTCCGCGGCTTTCACGCCAGACAATATAGATTCCCGATCCTATGATCACACTGGCCCCGATCATCGTGGACGAATCCGGTGCCTCACCGAACAGGAACCATCCGTAGGCTGTGGCCCAAAGGATCTGCGAATATTGCATGGGCGCCACAATGGCCGCTTCGCCGGCGCGATAGGCCATGATGACCAAAAAGCCTCCCAGCAGTCCCAAACCCGCAATGATGCCGGTCATAGCCAGATGGTGCAACGCCATTGGCTGATAGGCGAGGGACAAGGCCGCACCCGTGGCAAAGAAGTTGCCCAGCATCGGCCACATGATCAGAACCATGGGCCGCTCTCGGCGGCCCAGCCGGCGGATGATAAGCGCGCCCATCGCACTGGCCACGGCACCCGCCATTGCAGCCGCATGACCCCACTGCAGATCCTGCCCGCCCGGCCGCAACACGATCAGCACACCCGACAGCCCGACGACCACTGCAGCCCAGCGGTGCAGGCCCACCCGTTCCCCCAGCATGGGGATGGACAAGATGGTGATCAGCAGCGGCGTTGTGAAAAGAATGGCATAAACCTGCGTCAGAGGCAGGTTCGAGAAGGCGTAGAAGCCAGCCATTCCCGCCACCACCGCGCAAAACATCCGCAGGATGACCCAAGCCATGTTGGTCGGCCGCAGCGTTCCGGGTTGCGGATCGCGCATCAGCACGATCGAAACCAGCGGAAAGGACAGCAGCGAGGCAAAGAACAGGATCTGCAGCGCCGGATAGGTCGCGCCCAGCGTCTTGATCACGACGTCATGCGTCGCATAAAGGCCCATTGCCGCCAACTGCAGCAGGGCCCCCCTGACATTGCCGGGCAGCGCCAATCAGGCCTCCGACAGGGCAGCGATGATCCGGTCACCCATTTCTGCGGTGCTGACAGGGGTACCGCCCTCGGGACCCATCAGATCGGCAGTCCGGACTCCGTGGGCCAGCACGCGCTCGACCGCGGCCTCCAGCGCATCGGCCGCCTGCGCTTCACCGAAGGAATAGCGCAGCGCCATCGCAAAGCTCAGGATGCAGGCGATGGGGTTGGCCTTACCCTGCCCGGCGATGTCGGGGGCCGAACCATGAACGGGCTCATACAATGCCTTGGGGCGCCCGTTTTCCATCGGCGCACCAAGACTGGCCGAGGGCAGCATGCCAAGCGAACCTGTCAGCATGGCCGCTGCGTCGGACAGGATGTCGCCAAACAGGTTGTCCGTCACGATCACGTCGAACTGGCGAGGCGCACGCACCAACTGCATCGCGCCGTTGTCGGCATACATGTGCGACAGTTCCACATCCGGGTATTCGTTGTCATGGACCCACTGCACCTCTTCGCGCCACAGGACGCCCGACTCCATGACATTGGCCTTTTCCATCGAGCAGACCCTGTTGCCGCGCTTCTGCGCCAGCTCAAAGGCGGAACGGGCCACGCGCCGGATCTCTCCGCTGGTATAACGCTGGGTGTTGATGCCGACGCGCCCCCCTTCGTTGTGGGGGTTGTTGTCGTCGGAATGGATGCCGCGCGGCTCGCCGAAATAAACGCCGCTGGTCAGTTCGCGCACGATCAGGATGTCCAGCCCGGCCACGACCTCGCGCTTGAGGCTGCTGAAGTCGGCCAATGCGTCAAAGCACTGTGCCGGGCGCAGGTTGGCGAACAGGTCCATCTCCTTGCGCAGGCGCAGGAGACCGCGCTCGGGCTTCAGGCTGAAATCGAGCGCATCGTATTTCGGACCACCGACGGCGCCCAGCAGAACGGCGTCCACCGTTTGCGCCTTGGCCATCGTTTCGTCCGCCAGGGGCACGCCGTGCTGGTCGAATGCGGCACCGCCGACAAGGTCATGGGTGACGTCAAAGGTCATGCCGCGGTTCGTCTGGAACCAGTCGATGACCTTGACGACTTCGGCCATGACTTCGGGGCCGATCCCGTCGCCGGGCAGGATGAGAAGCGAATAGCGGTCGGACATGATCCCTCCTTCAGGCGCGGCAATGGGGCAAGGTGCGGCGCGTCTTCGGGTTAGACGCGGCCTGCCTCGGGGTCAAGCACAGGACCCAGTCGCATGCTCACGGCAGTTTGCCTTGCGCCTTGCCTGCGCGCGACCCAGACTGTGGCCCGACTGATGGATGAGGCAAGCGATGAAAAGCTGGAATGTCATGATGATCGCACTGGCCGCTGCAGGAACGCTGCTGGCGCCCGCAGGCTGGGCTCAGACCGCGCCGGATCAGGCCACCGACGGCGTGCCGGGTGACCGGCTTGTCGTGCCACTGCCTGATGTGTCGACCCTGTCCGAGGCCGAGGCGCAGGATCTGACGCGCGAGCTGGCGCAGATGAACGTGATCACCTCCAACTGCCCCGCATACGAAGTCAGCGACCCGGAATGGCAGTTGATCAACGGTACAACCGATGCACTGACCCAACGACTGGGCATCGATCCCGTCGCCTATGACCGCGAGTATTTCCGCCCCGCCTTCAGCCTGCTGGACGACCCGTCCAATTGCGACCGGCTGGGTCCGCAGGCCCGTGAACTGATCACCCGCCTGGAAGAGATGGGCGGCAGCGCACAGGCCGTGACGCCCACGGTCGCCGCCCCGGCCCCCCAAGCGGAAACGCCGGGAACTGCTCCCGCGGAGGATGCACCCGCTCAGTAGGTGTCCCTCCGGCCCAGGGCGGCATGACCGGTCCCGTTCCTCCCTTTGCACGTCTTGCAGCTTTCGTGTCGTTGGCCCAGCGTGCCCGGGGGAACGGAGGATCACATGCCGCGATTTTCGGCCGGACTTGTCAGCCTGGTGCTGGGCTATGTGCTCAGTCAGTTTTATCGTGCCTTTCTGGCCGTTCTGTCACCCGTGCTGGAAAGCCAGCTTGGTGCCAGTCCGGGCGATCTTGCCTTGTCTTCGGGTCTTTGGTTCATCGGATTTGCCATAATGCAGATGCCCGTGGGTGCGGCCCTTGACCGGCACGGTCCGCGCCGCACGGTGGCCTGGCTGCTGGCATTGGGCGGAGGGGGAGGAGCGGTGGTCTTTGCAATGGCCTCGGCGCCCTGGCACCTGCACGTCGCCATGACCCTTCTCGGTATCGGCTGCTCGCCTGCGCTGATGGGGCCTTACTATATCTTTGCACGCGAATACCCACCCGCGGCCTTTGGCACCTTGGCCGGGGTTCTGGTGGGCTTTGGCTCGCTGGGCAATATACTTGGGGCCTCTCCCCTGGTCTGGGTGATCCAGTCTGCCGGGTGGAGGCCGACGCTCTGGGGTTTGGCCGCCGTGACGCTGCTCGTGGCCTGGCTTGTCCTTTCGCAGGTTCGCGACCCTGCACGGCTGGGCCATGATCATCCCCAAGGCTCTGTGGGCCAGATCCTGCGCCTGCGCACGCTTTGGTTCATACTGCCGCTGTTTGCTGTCAACTATGCGGTAACGGCAGCGATCCGCGGACTGTGGGCCGCCCCGTGGCTGGAACAGGTTCACGGCGCAGATGCGACACAGATCGGGCAGGTGACGCTGGCCATGGGGCTGGCCATGGTCACGGGCAGCTTTGCCGTGGGTCCGGCCGCCCGGATGATGGGCGGCCCGCGTCGCGCCGTCATGGTCTTTTCCGGCATGATGATCACCGTCCTGTCGATCATGTGGCTGCAGCCCGCCCTGCCCTTGGGGATCATCACGCTGCTTCTGGTGATCCTGGGCTTTTTCGGTTCGGCCTATCCGCTGCTGATGGCGCATGGCCGGTCATTTCTGCCACCTCATCTGGTGGGGCGGGGGGTGACGTTTCTGAACATGTTCTCGATCGGCGGGGTGGGCATCATGCAGTTCGCCTCGCGTCCCGTCTATGGCGCAGCCGAGGCGGCCTACCCTCCGGCCCAAGCCTTCGCTATGCTGTGGCTGTTCTTCCTGGTCCCGCTGGTGGTCGGGTTCCTGCTGTACTTCCTGACGCCCGAGGCCCGCCATGACTGAAGCGCCGCTTGTGGTCGCTCCCAACCTGAAACGCCGCCTGTCCGGAGTGACGGCGACGGTGGTGCGCCTGATCCCGGTCCAGGCGCGCCTGATTGCCATTGCAACCACCGGTCCGGGCCTGCCGCCCGATCTGCCCCATATCCCGCTGACCCGTGCAGCCACCCTGCCCCGCGACCGCTGGCGCGTCTGGCACGCCCGACGCAACACCGAAATGGCCTTGGGCCTGATCCTGCGCCGTTTGCTGCGCCGCAAGTACCGCCTGCTGTTCACGTCGGCGGCCCAGCGCAAGCATACGGGCTTTACACGCTGGCTGATCCGTCAGCAGGACGCGCTGGTTGCAACCTCGCCCCAGGCAGCCGGCTATCTGGAACGTCCCGCCACAGTCATCCTGCACGGTGTCGATACACAGATCTTTCGACCCGCTCCAGACCGCAAGGCGCTGCGGCAAACGTTAGGCCTTGATCCGGATGCCCTGCTGATCGGCTGCTTTGGCCGCATCCGGGCGCAAAAGGGGGTCGATCTGCTGGTGCAGGCGGGGCTTGACCTGCTGCCCGCGCGTCCACGGGCGCAGATCATCTTTACGGGCCGCATCACCTCCGACAACCGCGCCTTTGCCGACGCGTTGCAGGACCGCGTCCGGGCTGCGGGGCTGCAGGACCGCATCCGTTTTCTGGGCGAACTGCCCTGGGATCAGGTGGTGCGCCATTATCAGGCGCTTGACCTGTTCGCCGCCCCGGCCCGGTGGGAAGGGTTCGGCCTGACCCCGCTGGAGGCAATGGCCTGCGCCGTGCCCACCGTCGCTGCCCGCGTCGGCGCCTATGAAACCCTGATCCGCGACGGAGAAACCGGCACCCTGGTGGCGCGCGAGGACGGACCCGCATTGACGGCGGCCCTTGCGCGCTGGCTGGACGACGACAGCGGCCGTGCCGCCGCAGGGCATGCCGCCCGGACCCATGTCATCCGCAACCACGCCATCGAGAGCGAGGCGCGCGCCCTGGTGGCGGTTTACAACGATCTTCTGGCCCGTCCATGATCCCGCGCCTCGTCCCGCCCCGCCTCGCATTTGCCACTGCCCGCCTGATGCGGGCCGAGGATCCGCTGGCGCGTTTGTCCATTCCGCAGACAGACCTGCTTGCAGCCCTGAAAGGACGCCATGTGGCGCTGGTCGGCAATGCCCGCGCCTTGGCCGAACAGGATCACGGGGGTCGTATCGATGCCGCCGATCTGGTGATCCGCATCAATCGCGCACCCATGCCGCAGGCGCGCAGCCATGGCACCCGAACCGACTGGCTGGCCCTGGCCACGCGGCTGGGTGACGTGGATCGCGCGCGGCTGGCACCTGCGCGCATCCTGTGGATGTCCCCCAAGCGCAAGCGGCTGGATTGGCAGACTGCAAGCAGCCCCGGCTTTTATCTGCACCCCCTGACGGATTACGAGACACTGAAGGGGCGTCTGGCCGCGCTGCCCACCACGGGCGCCATGATGATCGACCTGGCGCTGCGCGCCGGACTGGCGACACTGACGCTTTATGGCTTTGACTTCTTCGCCAGCCTCAGCCTGTCCGGACGGCGGGCGGCAGCCGACGTGCCTCATGACTTCGCGGCCGAGGGGGCCTGGGTCCAGGACCTGTTGCGTCATGACCACCGTCTGAAATTGGTTAACGGATCGGTCTTGTAGCTTCTGCACCATCTGCAATCCTGTCGGTCTTCCCTTTCCGGGGACAAGAACAGGCAGGGACATCAGATGACCGTCACGATCAGGGCCTTGTTGGCCACCTCGGCGCTGCTTTGCGCCACCCCTCTCCAGGCGCAGGACTTCGGCGCCTATGGCCATGACACGATGCACGACCTGGCGCTCGGATTTGCGGGCCGGTACACTGGCAGCACCGTTTTTCCCCGCGCGGCAGACTATGTGGCCGGACGCTTGTCGTTTGGCGGCTCCACCGTCGCGCGTCAGGGCTTTGCCTCGACCCGCGGTCCATCGCAGAACCTGCTTGTCTCCATGCCCGGCACCAGCGACCGCGTCATCGTCGTCGGCGCCCATTTCGACAGCGCAGGCACCTTGCCCGACCTGCAGGGCGTGGACGACAATGCCTCGGGCACGGGCGTTCTGACGGAACTGGCTGCCCACATGTCGGGGCTGGACACCGAAACCGGCCTGGTCTTCGCCGCCTTCGGTGCAGAAGAGATCGGCTTGCAAGGTAGCCGCCATTACATCGAATCTCTGGATGCCCGCCAGCGCGCCAATCTGGCCGACATGATCAACATCGACAGCCTGATCACGGGCGATTTCATGTACGGGCATGCAGGCTCCAACTATCTGGACAACCCCGCGCTGTTGTCGTTCTGGTCGCGTGCACATGCGATCGCCGAGGAATTGGGCATCGACCTGCGCAGCAACCCCGGCCTGAACCCGGACCACCCGATCCTGACCGGCTGCTGTTCGGATGCCGAACCCTTCGAAGCGCTCGACATCCCGATCCTGTGGCTGGAGGCGACGAACTGGCAGATCGGCGACCTGGATGGCTATACCCAGACCGACAATCCGGACATCCCCGGCGGCTCGACATGGCATGATCCGACCGAAGACAATTGGGAATTCCTGTTGGCGGCCTTGGGCCCCGAACGGTTCGAACAGCGCATGCGCGACTATGCCCGCCTTCTGACCCGTCTTCTGGTCGAGGAAACGGATGCCGACCTGATCGCCTCTGCCCGCAGTGCGGGCCTCACGGGCGCGCAGATGGCCGACCTGACCCGGCGCCAGCAGCGCGACCTGTCGGAGCTGACGATGCGTGCGACACGCGATCGCCTTGTGGTGCCGGGTGACATCGGTGCGATCACTGCAGATGTATCGGTGCAAGGGCTGGCCCGCCCCGAGGGCAGCTGGACCTTGGGACAGGACCGCGGCGGCGCGCTGATGGCGCGCGTGGGCGCGGCCTGGCAGATAGCCCCCGCCCTCAGCCTGGGCGGCCAACTGGCTTATGCCCGCACGGGCGAGGATCTGGACCGCGGCGGCGATCTGTCTTCGACAGGGTTGCAGGCCTCGCTGGACGCGGCATGGCAGCAGCAGTCGGACTGGGCCGTGGCGGCGATCAGCTATGGTCGTGCGGACTTGTCAGGCGACCGTTCATTCCGCCTGATGTCGGGCTTGGGCGCCGTCATTTTGGACGAAACCTTTGAACTCGACACCCGTGGCCGCACACTGGGGGCGCGGGTCGAGGCGGGCCGCGACCTGCAGACCGCGACGGGGCTGACCTATGGACCGGTTCTGGGCCTCGACTATGCCCGCACTCGCGTCTCGGGGGTCACCGAACAAGGAACGGGCCGCACCGCCATCCGCTATGACGGCCAGGATTTCGAAAGCCTGGAGGTGCAACTGGGCGGCCGCGTGGCGCAGGCGGTGCAAGTGGCGGGCCGCGAAATCGGCCTGTCGGCGCGTGCCTCATGGGTCAGGGAACTGGCCGACGGCGCGCCCGGCGCACTGACAGTCATCGACAGCGAGGGCACGGCGCGCCGTGTGTCGCTGGCGGGCCAGGACCGCTCGTTCGGGCGGGTGGGCCTGTCGGCACAGATGGCACTGTCGTCCGAAGCCTCGGGTTGGGTCACGCTGGACACCCGCATCGGCCATGATGCTGGGGCCCAGACCACCTTGGGTGCGGGCGTCGGCCTGCGCTTCTGATGGTGGCAGGTGCGCGTGCTCCTCAGGGGCGCGCGCAACCTTTTCTCCTCCTGCCCAGGGCTGACAGCACTTTTGAACAGGGTACAGCGGGGGCCAAGACCCTTTCATTGCGTGACCGTTTGCGTTAAACGCCCCCCACCGCAGGAAAAGGAGTCCCCCCGAAATGGGTTACAAAGTCGTCGTCGCCGGCGCCACGGGCAATGTGGGCCGCGAAATTCTGAACATCCTGGCCGAGCGCCAGTTCCCGGTGGACGAGATTGCCGTTCTGGCATCGCGTCGCAGCCAGGGGACCGAGGTCAGCTTTGGCGACAAGACCCTGAAGGTCAAGGACATCGAGCAGTTCGATTTCACGGGCTGGGACATCGCGCTGTTTGCCATCGGCTCGGACGCGACCAAGATCCACGCCCCACGTGCGGCCAAGGCCGGCTGCGTCGTGATCGACAACTCGTCGCTCTACCGCTACGACCCGCAGATCCCGCTGATCGTTCCCGAAGTGAACCCCGAGGCGATCCACGACTACAAGAACAAGATGATCATCGCCAACCCCAACTGCTCGACCGCGCAGATGGTGGTGGCGCTGAAGCCGCTGCATGACCGCGCCCGCATCA
>NZ_JBKGUN010000079.1:0-25114 GCF_046462195.1 Paracoccus sp. (in: a-proteobacteria)
TGACGCCCGCCGGCCCTTCGGCCGCGGACAGGGCAGCGGCCCTGCTGGGTGCCGCCGAGGCATCCGAACCGGCGGTCGCCGAATGATGGGGATGCGATGAACGCCCTGATCGCTGCCGCCTTTTCGCGCGCGCGGACCATGATCCTGATCATGGTCGCGCTGATCGCGTCGGGCTTTCTGGCCTATGTGACGATCCCCAAGGAGTCGATGCCCCAGATCGACATCCCGATCTTCATCGTCAACGTCACCTATAGCGGCGTCAGCGCCGAGGATGCCGCCAAGCTGTTGGCCGAACCGATCGAGCGTCAGGTCAACTCGCTGGACGGGTTGAGGCGCATGGAGACCGTCGCCAGCGAAGGCTTTGCGACGGTGACCCTGGAATTCGTGCCGGGCTTTGATCAGGACACTGCGCTCCAGTCCGTCAAGGACGCCGTGGATGACGCGGGCCCCGACATCCCGCCCGCTGCCGACGGTCCTTTCGTGCGCGAAGTGGACATGTCCACCTTTCCGATCCTGACGGTCGCCCTTTCCGGCCAGGTTCCCGAACGCGACCTGATCCGGCTTGGCCGCCAGCTCAGCGACCGCATCGAGACCGTCAGCGGCGTCCTGCAGGCCGACCTGACGGGCGAGCGTGAAGACCAGCTCGAGATCCTGATCGATCCGCTGGCGATGGAAACCTATGGCATCTCTCCGGGGCAGTTGTCGCAGGCGGTGCAGGCCAACAACCAGTTGATCGCGGCGGGGTCCTTTGACACGGGCGCCGGGCGCCTAGGGGTTTCGATTCCCGGCACCGTGGTGCGCCTGGACGAGATCATGTCGATCCCGGTGCTGGTGGACGGACCGACCGTGCTGCGCGTGCAGGACTTGGCCGAGGTGCGCCAGACCTTCAAGGACCCGACCAGCTTTGCCCGCATCGACGGGCAGCCTGCGCTGGCCATTGATGTGCGCAAATCCGCCGGGGCCAACGTGATCGACACGGTCGAGGCCGTGCGCGCCATCGTGGACGAGACGACCGCCGACTGGCCGCAGCAGGTGTCCGTGGTCTTCATGAACGACCAGTCCGAGGAAATGCGCGACCTTTTGTCGGACCTGCAGAACAACGTCATTGCCGCGGTCGTGCTGGTGATGCTGGTCACGGTCCTGTTTCTGGGGGTGCGGGCATCGCTCTTGGTGGCCGTGGCGATCCCGGGTTCGTTCCTGGGCGGCATCCTGATCATCTGGGCGCTTGGCTTCACGCTGAACGTCATTGTCCTGTTCGCGCTGATCCTCGTGGTGGGCATGCTGGTCGATGGCGCCATTGTCGTGGTCGAATTGGGCGAACGTCTGATTGCCAAGGGTCACGGCAAGGTGGAGGCGTTCCGCATGGCCGCACAGCGCATGGCCTGGCCCATCATCGCATCGACCGCCACGACGCTGGCCGTGTTCTTTCCGCTGCTGTTCTGGCCGGGGCTTGCGGGACAGTTCATGTTCTACCTGCCTGCCACGATGATCGCGACGCTGCTGATGTCGCTGGTCATGGCGCTGATCTTCGTCCCGGTTTCGGGCACGATCCTGGGAGGCGGCGGCGAAGGCTTTTCGCCCGAACCTGACATGGACGACGTGCCCTCGTTCATGAACCGCTTTTCCGGCTGGACCATTGCCCGTCCCGGCACGACGCTGGGGATGTCGATCCTGGCACTGCTGGTCGTGTTCTATGCCTATGGCCAGTTGGGGCGCGGCGTCGAGTTCTTTCCCGAAACCGATGCCGAACGGGCCCAGGTGCAGATCACGGCGAACGGCAACCTGTCGGTGCGGGAAAGCGATCAACTGGTGCGGCTGATCGAAAGCCGGCTGGTCGGGTTCGAAGGGCTCGAACGGGTCTATGCCCGGACCATCGGCTCGGTCGAGGAGCGGGTGCGCTCCAGCCTGTCCAGCGACGTGATCGGTCAGATCCAGGTCGAGTTCACCGACTGGCGCCAGCGCGAGGGGTCGGATCAGATCATCGAGAAGATGCGGCAGGCCACGGCCCAGGTGCCCGGCCTCGGCATCCAGATCGAGGCTGCGGCCTCGGGTCCCGGCGCCTCGCGGCCGGTGCAGATCGAGGTTTCGGCCACGGACCGCGCGCAACTGCAGGCGGCGGCCGAGCAGGTCGAGCGCCTGATGGTCGAAATGGGCAGCTTTGTCGATATCGCCAATGACACGCCGCGTCCCAATCCCGAGATCCGGCTGGTCGTGGACCGGGAAGAATCGGCCCGCTATGGCGTGGACATGAACACCATCGGGACGGCCGTCCAACTGCTGACAACTGGCGTCAATCTCGGTACCTATCTGCCCGATTTCGCCAATGACGAGGTGGATATCGCGCTGCGCTACCCGCCGGATCAGCGCAACCTGGAAAACCTGTCCTCGCTGCGCGTGGCGGTGCCGTCGGGGCAGGTGCCCATTTCGAACGTTGTTCAGATCGTGCCGGCCCCGGCACCGGCAGCCATCACCCGGATCCAGTCGCGCGAAACCCAGACCCTGACTGCCGATCTTGCGCCCGGCACCACGCTGCAGACCGAACTGGACCGCATCGGCGCGGCCATCGATCAGGCCGACCTGCCCGAAGGCGTCGAGGTGTCGTTCGGAGGAGAGATCGAGGATCAGGCCGAGGCGATGACGTTCCTGGCAGGTGCCTTTGTTGCGGCCATCTTCCTGATGTTCACGATCCTGCTGATCCAGATGAACAGCTTCTATCAGGCCTTCCTCGTGCTGACCGCGATCATCTTTTCGGTCGCGGGCGTCTTTCTCGGACTGATGATCCGGCAAGAGGCCTTTTCCATCGTGATGAGCGGGATCGGAATCATGGCCCTTGCCGGGGTCGTCGTGAACAACAATATCGTGCTGATCGATGCCTATAACGAACATCGCGATGCGGGGCTGGATCCCGACCGCGCCGCCCGCCGCGCCGCCGCTGAACGGTTCCGCCCGGTCATCCTGACAGCCACGACGACGGTGATCGGCCTGTTGCCGATGGTGCTGGGCATGACCATCGACTTTGTCGGCCGGGACCTGTTCTTCGGCGCGCCTTCGGGTCAGTTCTGGATCCAGCTGTCCACGGGCATCGCAGGCGGCTTGGTCGTGGCGACCATCGTGACCCTGTTGCTGACGCCGACACTGCTGGCCTGGGACGGCCGCAGGCGCCTGCGCCGCAAGAAAAGGAAGACAAGAAAGCCTCGGGTGCAGCCCGCCGAGTGACCGGCGGGCCGCCGTTCACGCAGTCTCAGTCGAAGGCGCGGTCCGTGACGGTCGATACCCATGCCCCTTCCGGTGCGGCCGAAATTACAGGGTCCGAGCCCCCCGACAGCAGCGTGTCCACAGTGCGCTGGTAATCGGCCTCGTCCAGCGTTCCGTCCGATCCTTCCAGAAGCTTCGCGATCTCGGTCACCATGCGCGTCTGATGCTCCAGCGTCTGCGCGCCGGTTTCGTCATTTTCCAGAACAATCTCGGCGGCTTCCTCGGGATTTTCGGCCGCATATTGCCAGCCACGCATGCTGGCGCGCACGAAGGCGGCAAGATCGGTGACCTTCTGGTCGTCCTTCAGCGTTTCCTCGAGAACATACAGGCCATCCTCCAGCGTCGCGACCCCCTGATCCTCGTACTTGAAGGTGACCAGATCATCCTCGGACAGTCCCGCGTCCAGCACCTGTCCATACTCGTTATAGGTCATGGTGCTGATGCAGGCCGCCTGTTTCTGCAGCAGAGGATCGACGTTGAAGCCTTGCTTCAGCACCGTCACACCGTCAGGACCACCCTCGGTCGACAGGCCAAGCGTGTTCATCCAGGACAGGAAGGGATATTCGTTCCCTGCGAACCAGACCCCCAGCGTCTTTCCCGCGAAGTCGGTGGCAGGATCGGTGATGCCGCTTTCTTTCAGGCAGGTCAGCATCATCCCTGACGACTTGAAGGGCTGGGCGATGTTCACCAGAGGCAGGCCCTTTTCACGGGCCGCCAGCGCGGCGGGCATCCATTCGACGATCACGTCCGCACCGCCGCCGGCCAAGACCTGCGTCGGCGCGATGTCGGGTCCCCCCGGCAGGATGGTCACATCCAGACCTTCTTCTTCATAAAAACCTTTGTCCTGCGCCACGTAATAGCCGGCAAACTGGGCCTGCGTGACCCATTTCAGCTGCAGGGTCAGTTCGTTGGCCTGTGCCGCTCCGCCCATCAGCGCAAGCGCCGCAACACCCGTCATCAGTCGTGTCATTCCGTTACTCTCCTGTTGGGGGCATGGCCCCAGTCACTTGCGCTGCGACGGGTGCCAGAACGTCACCTTCTTTTCGATCAGCGCAACAAGTCCATAGAACAGCGTCCCCGCCAAGGCCGCCACGACGATCTCGGCCCAGACCAGCGGCAGGTCCAGCCGCCCCACGGCGGTCGAGATGCGAAAGCCCATGCCGCGCGTCGGGCTGCCGAAAAATTCGGCCACGATGGCGCCGATCAGCGCCAGTGTCGTGGTGACCTTGAGCCCGTTGAACAGGAAGGGCATCGCGGCCGGCAGGCGCAGTTTCCACAAGGCGGCGCCATAAGGGGCAGCCCAGCTGGCCATGAGGTCGCGCTGCATCGCGTCCGTGGCGGCAAGACCCGCGACCATGTTAACCAGGATTGGGAAAAAGACCATCACCACGACCACCGCGGCTTTCGATTGCCAGTCGAAGCCGAACCACATGACCAGGATCGGCGCGATTCCGACAATGGGCAGGGCCGCGACAAAGTTGCCGATCGGCAGCAGACCGCGCTGCAGGAAAGGGCTGCGATCGATGGCGATGGCTGTGATGGTGGCTGCGGCCGCGCCGATCAGCCAACCGGTCAGCGCGCCTCTCAGGATCGTCTGGACGAAATCGGTCCAAAGGATGCCGGTGTTCGCGACAAAACTGGCAGCGATCCGGCTGGGGGCAGGGAGGATGACGGTGGGAACCGCATAGATCCGGACAATCATCTCCCACAGCAGGATGATCGTGGCGCCAAAGATGACGGCTACCAGGGTGCGGGACAGTCGCGTATCGAAGCGGGCCAGCCACATGTTCAGCGCCCAGCCGCCCAGCCAGACACCTAGGATCGGCAGCGCATTCATCGGGCCAGGCCCATGCGACCGAGGACCGCCCGCTCGATCCACCCGATGGGGGCGACCAAGGCGGCGGCGAGGATCGCGGCTGCGAACAAGGCGGACCAGATCTGCACCGTTTGTCCGTAATAGCTGCCCGACAGCAGTCGTGCGCCCAGACCTGCCGTGGCCCCGGCAGGCAGTTCGCCCACGATCGTGCCCACCAGTGCAGCCGCGATGGCCACCTTGAGGCTGGCGAACAGATAGGGCAGCGACGAGGGCAGGCGCAGGCGGGCAAAGACCTGTCCCCGGCTGGCGCTCCAGGAGCGCATCAGGTCCAGTTGCATGGCATCGGGTGTCCGCAAGCCCTTTACCATGCCGACCAGCACGGGGAAAAAGCTCAGCCAGGCTGCGATCAGCGCCTTGGGCAACAGTCCCGTGATGCCCGCGCTGGCCATGACCACGATGACCATGGGTGCGATCGCCAGGATCGGCACGGTCTGGCTGGCCACGGCCCAGGGCATCACCGACTGGTCCATGCTGCGGCTGTGGACGATCCCGGCTGCCAGCAGGATGCCTGCGGCGGTTCCGATGGCAAAGCCTGCCAGTGTCGCGGACAGTGTCACCCAGGCATGCCAGACAAGGCTGCGGCGTGAGGTGATCGCCTGTCCGGCCACTCCTTCCCACAGTCCGGCGGCAACCTGGTGCGGGGCAGGCAAAACAGGGCGTTCCTGCGTCAGGGTACGTGCCACCAGATCCGGCAGCGTCAGCTCGATCCCAGCGCGGGCGGACTGGTCCCGTTCCCATGCCGCGTTCATGCGGATCGCGCCGGCGTACCAGATCGCGACAATGACCAGCAGCACCGTCAGGATCGGCAGCAGGTCCCCCTTGGGCAGGCGGAAACGTCGCGCGACAGGAGCGTTCAACACCGCGTCAGTCATCGCCATGCCCTTCCCGGAGGCCTTCGCGGACCTCATGGGCAAGCGCGATGAATTCAGGCGTGTCGCGGATGTCCAACGGGCGGTCCAGCGGCAGGGGGCTGTCGATGACCTTTGTGATCCGTCCGGGACGCGGTGACATGACCACGATCCTTGTCGACAGATAGACCGCCTCGGGGATGGAGTGGGTGACAAAGCCGATGGTCTTGCCGGTTTTGCGCCACAGGGCCAGCAGCGCCTCGTTCAGGCGGTCGCGCACGATCTCGTCCAGCGCCCCGAAAGGCTCGTCCATCAGCAGGATGTCGGCGTCAAAGGCCAAGGCACGGGCGATGCTGGCCCGTTGCTGCATGCCGCCCGACAACTGCCAGGGGAACTTGCCGCCAAACCCCGACAGTTCGACCAGATCCATGACATGGGCGATCCTTGCGCGGCGTTCTGCCTGGGAAAAGCCCATGATCTCCAGCGGCAGCGAGATGTTTCCCGCAATCGTGCGCCACGGGTAAAGTCCGGGCGCCTGAAAGACATATCCATAGGCGCGCGCCCGGCGTGCCGTGTCGGGATCGGTCCCGTTGACCTGCAGGCGGCCGCCGGTGGGTGTTTCCAACGCCGCGATGCTGCGCAGAAAGGTCGTCTTTCCGCGGCCGGACGGGCCGATGAAGCTGACGAAATCGCCCGGTTGGATGCTCAGGTTCACATCCTTGAGCGCATGGACCGGGCCATCGGCGGTTTGAAAGGTCAGGCTGACATTCTGGGCTTCGATGACGCTCAAGTCAGACACCGCTTGCCGGAATGCCTGAACGCTCGACCGGTCGGGGCGAGCTCAGCGCCTTCCAGGCCGACAATGCGCGGTTCACGGTGCCGCGCGGTTCGCGCGCCACGAATTTGCCGTGACCTTCGCGGCTGTCGACCTTGCCCTCGGTCACCGCGACGGCGCCGCGCGTCAGGGTGAACCGCGGCAGGCCCTTGACCGTCTGGCCCTCGAACACGTTGTAGTCGATGGCGGACTGCTGGCGACCGGCGGTGATGGTCTTTTCCGCCTCGGGGTCCCAGACCACCAGGTCGGCATCGCTTCCCACCAGAACCGCCCCTTTGCGCGGATACATCCCCAGGATCTTGGCGATGTTGGTCGAGGTGACGGACACGAACTCGTTCGGGGTCAGTCGTCCGGTCCCGACACCGTGCGTCCACAGCATCGGCATCCGATCCTCCAGACCGCCGGTGCCGTTCGGGATCCTGGTGAAATCGCCGACGCCGTGCCGCTTCTGCTGGGTGGTGAAGGCGCAGTGGTCGGTCGCCACGACCGACAGGCTGCCCGATTGCAGGCCGGCCCACAGGCTGTTCTGGTGCAGCTTGTTGCGGAAGGGCGGCGACATGACACGCCGCGCGGCATGGTCCCAGTCGGAGTTGAAGTATTCGCTTTCGTCCAGTGTCAGATGCTGGATCAGCGGCTCTCCCCAGACGCGCTTGCCCTGGCTGCGCGCCCGGCGGATCGCCTCGTGGCTGTCCTCGCAGCTGACATGGACGACATACAGCGGCACCCCTGCCATGTCGGCCACCATGATGGCACGGTTGGTCGCCTCGCCCTCGACCTGCGGTGGGCGGGAATAGGCATGGGCCTCGGGTCCGGTATTCCCTTCGGCCAGCAGACGCGCGGACAGTTCCGCCACGACATCACCGTTCTCGGCATGAACCATCGCGATGCCGCCCAGGTCGCCGACACGCCGGAACGAGGCGAACAATTCGTCGTCGTTCACCATCAGCGCGCCCTTGTAGGCCATGAAATGCTTGAAGCTGGTGATGCCGCGATCGACGATCGCCTGCATCTCGTCGAAAACCTGTTCGCCCCACCATGTGACGGCCATGTGATAGCTGTAGTCGCAATGCGCGCGGCCCGACTTGTTGTCCCACATCTGCAGCGCGTCCAGCAGGCCCTGACCAGGCGAGGGCAGGGCGAAATCCACCACCATCGTCGTGCCGCCTGCCAGTGCCGCGCGCGTCCCGCTTTCGAAATCATCGGCGGAATAGGTGCCCATGAAGGGCATCTCCAGATGCGTGTGCGGGTCGATGCCGCCCGGCATCACGAGGCAACCCGTCGCATCCAGCACCTCGTCCCCGACCAGGCCATGGCCGATGGCTGCGATGCGGCCTTCCTCGATCAGCACATCCGCCTCGTAGCTCAGATCCGCCGTGACAACCGTCCCGCCCCTGATGACCGTGCTCATCGTTACGCCTCTTCTTTGTGAAACAATCCTGCAGAAGGATCCTCTCGGCAGGATCCTTGTCCGTGTCAGCGGACAACTTCGGCGGCATCGAGGACCGCATGCAAGAGAACATCCGTCCCGGCTGCGGCCCAGCCCTGGGTGATCTCCTCGGCCTCGTTATGGCTCAGGCCACCCACGCAGGGGCACATGATCATCACCGTCGGAGCGACCTTGGCAATCCAGCAGGCGTCGTGCCCTGCGCCCGACACGATGTCCAGGTGGCTGAGCCCAAGGCGTTCCGCCGCCTGCCGCACGCTGTCCACAAGAGCCGGATCGAACGTCACCGGATCGAAGTGGCCGACCGGTTCGATCTGGATCCCAAGGCCGAGATCCGCGGCGATGCCGGCGGCTTCCTCTTCCAATTGCTCGCGCATTGATGTCAGCTTGCCCAGATCCGGCGAACGGAAATCCACGGTGAAGACGGCGCGGCCGGGAATGACGTTCCGGCTGTTCGGCCAGACATTGGCCTGGCCTACCGCGCCCACGGCGTCGGGCTGGTGTTCCATCGCGATCCGGTGCACGGCCTCGATGATGCGCGCCATGCCCAGGCCCGCATTCACCCGCATGTGCATCGGCGTGCTGCCCGTATGCGCGTCCTTGCCCGTCAGCGTCACCTGCAGCCACCACAAGCCCTGTCCATGGGTGACCACGCCGATCTGCTTGCCCTCGGCTTCCAGGATCGGGCCCTGCTCGATATGGTATTCGAACATCGCATGGATCCGGCGCGCGCCCGGCACCTCGTCGCCACGCCAGCCGATGCGGTCCAGTTCGTCACCGAAGCGCTTTCCGTCGGCATCCGTGCGGCTGTTGGCATAGTCCTCGGTCAGCACGCCGGCGAAAACGCCCGAAGCCAGCATCGCGGGCGCAAAGCGGGCGCCTTCCTCATTGGTCCAGTTCGTGACGACAATGGGACGACGGGTTCGGATGCCGAGGTCGCGGACCGAGCGCACGACCTCCAGCCCCGCCAGAACGCCCAGTACGCCGTCGTACTTGCCACCCGTCGGCTGCGTGTCCAGATGGCTGCCGATATAGATCGGGTCCGCGTCAGGCTCGGCGCCTTCGTGTCGCATGAACATATTGCCCATGCGGTCCAACCCCATGCTCATGCCCGCGTCTTCGCACCAGGACTGGAACAGGCGGCGACCCTCGGCATCGGCGTCTGTCAGGGTCTGGCGGTTGTTGCCGCCCGCGATCCCCGGCCCGACCTGTGCCATCTGCATCAGGCTGTCCCACAGCCGGTCGCCGTCCACCTTCATGTTGGCAGCCGTCATCACGGCGCTCTGGTCGCTCATTTGTTGTCCTTCCTGTCTGGCCGCCCCGTTCTGATGCAGGGTCGGCTTGATCGGCGTGGCGGCCTCAGGCCGCGGTTTTCAGCACGTCGCCCAATGTTCCGATCAACTGGTCAATCTGATCCTTTGAAATGATCAGCGGCGGCGACATGGCGATGATATCGCCCGTGACGCGGATCAGGATGCCCGCCTCGAAGGCCTTGACGAAGATGTCGAAGCCACGCTTGCCGGGCTGCCCCTCGATCGAGGCCAGTTCGACGGCCCCGATCAGGCCCATGTTGCGAATATCGACCACATGGGGATGATCATTGAGCCCGTGCAGGGCCTCCTGCCAGTGGGTTTCCAGATCGGCCGCCCGCGTCAGCAGGCCCTCCTCGGCATAGGTGTCCAGCGTGGCGATGGCTGCCGCACAGCTGATCGGATTGCCCGAATAGGTATAGCCATGGAACAGTTCGATCATGTGTTCGGGGCCCTGCATGAAGGCGTCATGGATCTGGGCCGAGGCCAGAACGGCACCCATCGGGATCACGCCGTTGGTCAGACCTTTGGCGCAGGTGATCATGTCGGGCACGACACCGAAGTGCTGGGCGGCGAAGGGGCTGCCGAGGCGGCCAAAGCCGGTGATGACCTCGTCAAAGATCAAAAGAATGCCATGTTTGCGCGTGATGTCGCGCAGGCGCTGCAGGTACCCTTTTGGGGGCATCAGGACGCCTGTCGAGCCTGCCATGGGCTCCACGATCACGGCAGCGATGGTCTCGGCTCCGTGCAGGGCGACCAGACGCTCCAGTTCGTCGGCAAGATGGGCACCGTGCTTGGGCTGACCCTTGGTCATGCGGTTTTCCGGCAGATGCGTGTGGGGCAGGTGGTCGACACCCGCCAGCAACGTACCGAAATGGCGGCGGTTGTTGACGATGCCGCCGACCGAGATGCCGCCGAAGCCGACGCCATGATAGCCGCGTTCGCGCCCGATCAGTCGGGTGCGCGCCGCGTCGCCGCGGGCGCGGTGATAAGCCAGCGCGATCTTCAGCGCCGTGTCCACCGCCTCGGAGCCCGAGTTGCAATAGAACACGTGATCCATCCCGTCCGGCGCGACATCGACGAGGCGGTTGGCCAGTTCAAATGCCAGCGGGTGACCCATCTGGAAGGCCGGCGCGTAATCCAGTTCACCGACCTGGGCCTGCACCGCTTCGGTGATTCTGGGACGGCAGTGACCCGCGTTGCAGCACCAGAGGCCTGCTGTCCCGTCCAGGATCTGCCGACCGTCGGCCGAGGTGTAATGCATGTCCTTTGACGCGACCAGCATCCGGGGCGCCGACTTGAACTGCCGGTTTGCCGTGAAGGGCATCCAGAAAGCATTCAGGTCGTTGGGTGCGGGCTTGCGATCAAGGGGCATGGGAAGGAACCTCATGGTTTATTGACCAAACGGTCAGGATCACGCTAGCACGAGCCCAATGCCAGTCAAGCGTCCTGACGGATGGACTGCCAAATCCTTGGGCACTGCCCGATTTTGGATCATGCGCCCGGGAGGTGTGATGACAGACACGAATGCTGCCCCCCTGACGCGAATCCAGCAAAAGAACCGCGACCTGATCCTGCAGGGCGCACTGGACGCGTTTTCGGCCAACGGCTTTCGCGGCGCGACGATCGACCAGATCGCACGCGCTTCCGGACTGTCCAAACCCAATGTCCTTTACTATTTCAGTTCCAAGGATGAGCTCCACAAGGCGCTTCTGACGACGCTGCTGGACATGTGGCTGGCACCCATGCAGCAGATCGATCCCGATGGCGATCCTTTGCACGAAGTTCTCGGATACGTGCAGGCAAAGCTTCTCATGTCGCGCGATTTCCCGCGCGAAAGTCGCTTATTTGCCTATGAAATCCTTCAAGGGGCGCCGCACCTGACGCAGGTTCTGGGCGGCGGGTTGCGCGACATCGTGGACCGGACGGTCGATGTCCTGAACCGATGGATGGACCAGGGTTTGTTGGCCCGGGTCGACCCGCGGCACCTGATCTTCTCGATCTGGTCGATGACGCAGCATTATGCCGATTTTGAAATCCAGGTGCGGGCCGTTCTGGGCCGAGGACGTGATCCGTTCGAGGAGGGAGCGTGCTTTCTGGACGATCTTTATCGCAAGTTGCTGACGCCCTGATCTGTCGGTTTGTCCAGCATCTCGGCTGCCACGAGGATCAATGACAGGTTTTCGTGGGCTGCGGCGATGAAATCGGTCCTGAGACCGGCCGTCCAATCCTTCGTCGCGGCATTGGTCGCGGCAACGATGGCGGCGGCCAAGATCTCGACCACCCGCTCGTCCGTGCCCGGCATGCGACGATGCAGCAGGGCCCTCATCTGGGCGCGCCTTGCCAGCATCGCACTGTTGCGCAGGGCTTCCAGCTTCACGTCGCTTTCGCTGAGCGCGAGGATATGGCGCAGCATGTCCCGTTCACCCAGAAACCGCGTCAGATGCGCCTGGATCAGCACGGAAAGATCGTCGATCAGGCGCCCCCTTCCGTTTGTGAAGATTTCGGATGCTTCGGGTGGATAATCGGGCGGCGGGCCCATGAGGGCCGCCTCTTTGTAGGGGTAGTAGTTGAAGAACGTGCGCGTGCTGACACCGGCATGTCGCGCGATCGCTTCGGTCGTGACATTGGCCAAACCATCACGAACCGACAGTTCGACTGCTGCGGCCTGAATCTTCTTTGCGGTACGGAAACGGCGCGTGTGTTGCAGGCTCATTCAGTTCCGATCTTCAGGCCAAGGTGAAAGGCAAACCCAGTCAAGGCTCGCGATCCTTTCGCATGGCAAAAAACGCCGCCCCCCGCAAGGTGGACAGCGTTTTTGCATAGCATCGTCTCAAGGTCTGTCAGCTGCCCCAAGCACGGACGGGCCCGCAATCCATGTGGACAAAATTCGAGCGGCTGTAGCGGCCGACGCCACCTGCCCGGCAGGCCACGGCCGCCTGGTACATCTGCCCGACGGAACGCGACTTGAGGCGCAGGTCCGCTGCCTTGCCGGTCATGTGCAGCGAGTTTTGTGCCACACCACTGGACTGGCGCCGCAACATCGCATTCGTGCGCGGCGAGCGATAGCCCGACAGCATCATGTAAGGTTCGTTTGTCTGCATCAGACGCGCGGAAGCGGCGGCCACGTCGATCGTGCGCGGGTCGATGCCGATCACTTCGCCGGTGCGCCAGTCGCGCATGAAGATGTTGACCTCGTTCAGGGCTTCGCGAATGTACTTGCCGTCCACCCAGTAAACCGTGTCGAGGCTTTCGCCAGTCCGGCCGGAATACATCCGGACACGTCGCATGTCACCCGCGCCGCGAAGAAACCCGAAGGCATTGGCCATCACCGGCGCCGCCACAACGCTTGTTGCCGCAAAGGCACCAAGGAGGCCGCGACGGGAGATAAGGTCCATTGTCATGTCAGATCGCCTGTCCTGCTTCGTTTTTTAAAGCCCGCGACGCGTCGCGGCATGTCGTGGTTTATCCCCGACTTGTTAACATTATGTCAAAACATGGTGCGCGCCGAAACAGATTCGACGCATCACGGTTCCACTAACAGAGTTTTCGGCAGCTTTTCGCCTAAACCTTCGGTTGTGGTAAACAGGTTTCAATGCTGTGTCCGAAAGGCAACGTGCCGGATTTGTCTGTGTGCTCAACGGCCTATGATATAGCCTGCACACGCTGATCGTGCAACAAGAGGCCCTGGAAGATGAGGTGTGTCATGACTGCAAGGCGGTTTGGATCCATTCTGGCGGTCGTGCTGGGAATGGCGGGGGCGAGTATGCCCACTTCCTTGATGTCACAGGACCATGCCGGAGCCGTGATCGCGGCCGCGGCGCCGCGGCTTCATTTCACGCCTGCCCAGATGGAATTGGCGCGTGCGGTGGCCGATGATCCCGATCTTGCGGCCTTTTACGGCACGAACGGCCTCAGCACGATCTTTCTGGGCGAGAACGAGGCCCCGTTGCGGGCCGCACTTCGCGCTGCCATCATGGAGATGCCGCGCCATGGCATCCCTTCATCGCGCTATGCCCCTGACACTTTGTCAGATGCGGCAGATCGCCTGAGCGATGAATTGGCCCATGCACGCCAGGCCGCCCGTCTGCTGCGCGATCTGACCGGCGGAGTCCTGACACCCTCGCATGCCGACCCCGAGATCAAGCGTATCGTCAAGCGCCCGTCCATCCCCGATCTGCTGTCGCGCCTGCAGCACGAGACCGATCCCGGCCACGTTTTTGCCGAGGCTGCGCCACGGCATCCGGCCTATCTTGCGCTGCAGACGGCGCTGAACGGGCCGGCAGAACTGGCCGTGCCCGCTGGTCTGCCTTTTGCACCCGAGAGTGTGTGGCATGTCGGCGACCGCGGTGAGGGGGTACACACCCTGCGCACCCGGCTGACGGCGATCGGCTTCGGTGCGGAACCGGCCGGTGATGCCGCAGTTTACGACGCCGCGTTGTCACAGGCTGTTGCCCGATATCAGCAGGCCGCAGGGCTGCCCGACGATGGTGTGGCCGGCCCCCGCACCATTGCCATGCTGAACGGCGACGGCCTTTCGGGTCAGCAGGCCCGGCAGCGTGCCATCCTGGTCGCGATGGAGCGGTTGCGCTGGATGCGCGGCGAGGACCTGTCGGCGCGGCATGTGTGGGTCAATATCCCTGAGTTCACCACGATCATTGTCGAGAACGGGCAGGAGGTGTTCCGCACCCGCAGCGTGATTGGCAAGGACACGGCCGAAATGCGCACGCCGGAATTTTCGGAGCGGATGTCGAACCTGGTGGTCAACCCCAGCTGGAACGTTCCCCGCTCGATCACGGTGCGGGATTACCTGCCCAAGCTGCAGGGCAACCGGCATGCCTTGTCGCATCTGGAGGTGGTGGACAAAGCCGGGCGTGTGGTGGCACGGGATGGCGTGGACTTTTCCCGTTTCACGGCGGCAAATTTCCCCTATCGCCTGCGCCAGAAGCCCAGTGACGACAATGCCCTGGGTATCGTCAAGTTCATCTTTCCGAACCCTTGGAACATCTATCTGCACGACACGCCGACCAAGCATCTGTTCGGCAACAGCGTGCGGGCCTACTCGAATGGCTGCATCCGCATCGGCGATCCGGTCGATCTGGCCCATGCCCTGTTGTCGGTGCAAAGCGATGATCCTGCCGGCGTCTTTCAAAGGGCGCGCGACAGCGGGCGCGAAACCTGGGTGTCCCTGCGGCCCGCAGTGCCGGTGCATTTGGTCTATTTCACGGCATGGCCGGACGCGCAGGGCCGCGTGCGCCTGTTCGACGACATCTATGGCCGTGATGCACGGGTCTGGCACGCCTTGGAGGCCGAGGGTGTGGGTGCACCCGCGCGGTTGTGACCGGATCGCATCCGCTTGGGCTGGCAGGATGGGTCCAAACAAGTTAAGTGCCTGACCGAAAGGGGGCATCATGACCGTGACGATGGAAGAGCTGGCGCGGGCTCTGGACGCGCGCAGTTGGGGCGACCTGACCATCCGGGTAACCGGAGCGGGCGAACCCTCTGCGGTCGAACCCGTGGGCGCCGACGGCGGACGCATCGCTTTGGCCATGGCTCCGAAATATGCGGATGACCTGCGTCCCGGCAGCATCGCGATCCTGGCCGAAGGCATGGATCCTGAACGCTATGGTTTGAAGGCAGCGATCTTCGCGCCCCGCCCGCGGCTGGTGATGGCAGGATTGACGCGCGCATTCGATCCGGGTCCCGACATCGCCCCCGGCATTCATCCGACTGCCGTGATCGATCCGACAGCCCAGGTGGGAGAGGGGGCAGCCGTTGCACCCTTTGTCGTGATCGGTGCAGGGGTCTTTATCGGTGCGCGTGCCCGGATCGGCGCTCATGTCAGCATCGGGCGTGGCAGCCGGATCGGGACGGATGCGATCCTGCACCCAGGGGTCCGCATCGCCCATGGCGTTACAGCCGGCGACCGCCTGATCGTCCAGCCCAATGCCTCGATCGGGGGCGACGGGTTTTCCTTTGTCACGCCGGAAGAGTCGGGGATCGAGGAGATCCGCCGCACCTTGGGCGAGCGGGCGCAGATCAAGGCGCAACACTGGACACGCATCCATTCCTTGGGCGGTGTCGAGTTGGGCGACGATGTAGAAATCGGCGCCAGTGCCACGATCGACCGCGGAACGATCAGGGCCACCAGCATTGGATCCGGGACCAAGATCGACAACCTGGTGCAACTGGGCCACAATGTGGTGGTGGGGCAAGACTGCCTGCTTTGCGGTCTCGTGGGCGTTGCAGGCTCCAGCCGGATCGGTGACCGGGTGGTGCTGGCAGGGCAGGTCGGTGTGTCGGACAACATCCAGATCGGCGATGATGTCATCGCCGGTGGGGCCACCAAGATCTTTACCCGCGTTCCTGCAGGCCGCGTGATTCTGGGCAATCCGGCCGTAAGGATGGAAACGCAGATGGAAATCCAGAAGGCGATGCGGCGCCTGCCGCGTTTTGCGCAACAGCTGTCAAAACTTCAGGAAACCGTTACACGCCTGTTGGAAAAGAACTAGGCAGGAGGCGATATGACAAACGATATCAAGGACCGTATCCGGACGATCATTGCCGAACAGGCCATGCTTGAACCCGCCGAGGTCACCGACGAGGCCACCCCAGAGGATCTGGGCATCGACAGCCTTGGCCTGGTGGAATCCATCTTCGCGCTTGAAGAAGAGTTCGACATCTCCATCCCCTTCAATGCCAACGAACCTGACAAGTCGGATTTCGACATTTCGAACATGGGCACCATCATGGCCGCGGTCGAGCGTCTGGTCGCGGAAAAGGCCGGATGAGCAGCACCAGGAAAGATGCCGGATCTGATCCTGTCCACGCTTCGGCCCTTGTCGATGCCGGCGTTGCGGCCCCGGTGACCGTGGCCCGCCCTCAGGCCGACGACCGCCGCGGCCTGCGCCGGGTTGTCATCACGGGTGCAGGAACCATCAACGCACTTGGCCATGACGTGTCCTCGACCATGGAAGCGTTTCGCGAAGGCCGATGCGGAATCACCCAGCTCGATTTCCGCGACGTCGAACGCTTGTCGATCCAGATCGGTGCGCAGGTTCACGACTGGACGCCTGAAACCTACTTCAACCGGCAGCAGATCCTTCTATATGACAAGTTCACGCAGTTCACGCTGCTGGCCGCCAAGCAGGCGGTCGGGCAATCCGGCCTGAACTTCGAAGGCGCGCTTGGCCTCAGGGCAGGAGTCATTCTGGGAACGGCTGGCGGCGGGCTGAACACTTGGGACGAGAACTATCGCGCCGTCTACGAGGAAGGCAAGAACCGCGTTCATCCGTTCGTTGTCCCCAAGCTGATGAACAATGCCGCAGCCAGCCATGTCAGCATGGAGTTCGGGCTGCGCGGTGCGGCCTTCACTGTTGCCACAGCCTGTGCCAGTTCGAACCATGCGATGGGGCTGGCGTTCCAGATGGTGCGCTCGGGCGCAGCGGACGTAATGCTGTCCGGCGGCTCTGAGGCGATGCTTTGCTTTGGCGGGGTCAAGGCCTGGGAAGGGCTGCGCGTCATGTCCAAGGACGCTTGCCGGCCCTTCAGTGCCAACAGAAACGGGATGGTTCAGGGCGAAGGCGCAGGCGTCTTTGTCTTCGAGGATTATGAGCACGCCCGTGGGCGCGGCGCGGAGATCCTGGCGGAAGTGGTGGGATTTGCGATGTCCTCGGATGCGCAGGACATCGTCATGCCTTCAGCACAGGGGGCCGAGCGCGCCATTACCGGGGCCCTGCGGGACGCGGCACTGAACCCGGACGAGATCGGTTATATCAATGCCCACGGCACCGGCACGGCGGCCAATGACAAGACCGAATGCGCCGCCGTCGCGCATGCCTTCGGGCACCATGCGGACCGCCTGATGATGTCATCCACCAAGTCGATGCATGGCCATCTGATCGGCGGCACGGGCGCGGTTGAGCTGCTGGCCTGCATCATGGCGCTGCGTGACGGCATCATTGCGCCCACCATCGGCTATCAGGAACCGGATCCGGAATGCGGCCTTGATGTCGTTCCGAACGAAGCGCGCGAAGCCAAGGTCGATGCCGTGCTGTCGAATGCCTTTGCCTTCGGCGGCCTGAACGCGGTGATTGCCCTGCGTCGCGTCTGAAGATGGGCTTGGTGAAAACCGCGCCGATGGCGCGGTTTTCGTGTTTGATCTGTTATTCAGCCGGTGTTTCGGCAGGCTCTTCCGGCGTCGCGTTGTCGGCCTCCGGGGCCGGAGCATTCGAATAGGCAGTCAGTTCGTCAAAGGCAGCCGTGAAGCCTGCCAGCGACATGCCCAGTTCAACGGGATTCTGCTTGTCCCCGCCAAAGGGCAGCAACTGGACGGTAGCCCGGCTGCCGCGCTTCATCGCGGCCAGTTCCGCGTCCGTGAAACCAAGGCGCGACACGCAACCGACCGGAGCACAGAAGCTGAACGGATAGCCGCGCACTTCGCCATTGTCGACTTGGAAGCCCAAGCCTTCGATCAAGTCCGTCTCCAGGGGGGCGACCAGAGTTGCGCCCGCCGCCACGTTGCCGTTCGACAAGGGGATCAACGTCAGTTCCGCGACCGCGTTGTCATCTTCATCCGTCAGCAGCTTGTACATTTCGCAGGGATCCTTGCCCTGACCGGCCCGAATGCAGCGGATGGTCCAGTCACCATGCTCGGACAGCGCATAATAGCTGCCCGGTTGTTCGGGTGCTTCTGCGGCGGCTTCGGCACCTGAGTCGGCATCGGCGGCAGGGGCGGTTGCTTGAGCATCGGTCGTACCGGGCGCCGGAGTTGTCGCATCCTCCTCGGCCGGTGCCTGCTGTTCAGCGGTCGGTGCATTGGCAGGCGCTGTTTCCCCTGGCTGCGGGACAGGTTGCGCGGTTGCCGGAGCTTCAGGTTGGCTCTGCGGGGCTGCGTTGTCCTGCGCAAAGGCCGGGGCTGTCATCAGCGCCAGAACGGCCGCCAATGCATAGGAGGGTTTTATGGACATGGTCGTTTTTTCCCTTTGCTCAAAGCATTGAACGGGAACTAACACGCCCTGTGAAGCTTGTCAGGTGGCGGTGCCGCCGGCTTTGCTTCACCTTGGCTTGACCGGCTTCGCGAGCACCTCGTATTGGCGGGCTTCCGCCCAGCGCAATTTAATAAGGCCGCAGCTTTCGCTACGGCCCCTTGACGCTCTGCGTCTGCTCCCTGCCGGACTGGCCGGTCATCATTGAGCTGTACGCTAGTCTCATGGACGTGATCCGTCAACTGCAGACGCTTGGGCCCCCGGTCACAAAAACAGCGCACATCATAAGTGTTCAGTAAGGAAAATGTGCGACGCTCCAACCCGCGCTGCATGCGTGAAGACTTCACCATGATGGATGACACCCTGTTTCTGCCATCCTGCAATGTTACCAGTGCAGCTGGCAGTAGAGGGACTCGTCGGCATGAAGAGAGGGAGCGCTGGCCGGGAAACCTGTTTCCTTCTGCACCCTGTCTGTTTGGATGAAGAGGCATCGATAGGCGTGGAAAACAAAGCGTGGCGGACGCTTCCGTTGGCATGTGTCTGGGCTGCTGATGTTCAGGAAGTTCCTTGATCAGCGTAAATCGTTCCGGCCTTGCCTGCAGAGTCACTGCAAATGAACCAGAACGGTAAAAGCTAGATGTGGATGCGACGCCCGGGGAGGTCTCAGGGCGACCGCGTCGATATGTTCCTTGCATCCTATGTACCACGCATCGCGAGACTTACGCGAGAGCGCGCTTTGTTCGGTATTCTCCTCCATGAATCCCCAAAGGTGTTCACGATGTTACTGCGCCAGCGCCAAGGGAACCTGTTCGGTAGCGGCACGCATTTCGGCCAGAATGGCGATCATCAGAAGCACATGCCTCTTCACGTCGTAATCTGCCATTTGTGCCACACGAAGATCGTTCTGAATTTCCTCCTCGGCCCGCAGGCGGGGCAGCGCGGTACCCGGCAATGGGCATCGGTCGAGATGCAGGAGGCGCGTCAGATCGCGGTCCCGCTTCCAGCCCCTTTGGCCTTCACGGGCCGCGCGGATCATCATGGACGGCCGATGCAAACCTTGCTTGGCCGGGCGGCGGCGAAAAATGACGATGTTCGAGGTGGTGGCCACGGCGGGTCTCCTTGTTGGCGGGTAATGGCACATTCACACAACCTTAAGGAGTGTTGCCAAATCGGCCTTCGCACCGCCCGCCGGAGCAATATTTCTTTAGGAATTGTTAGGGAATGTTGCGGCTATGTGCAGAAACAGCCTGTTTACCGCAGGCACGGAAACCAACCCAGGGTAGTCATCTGCCGGGCTGCCCGAGGACGACAAGGGACCTGACATGACCATATTGACCGGTGAATTCGCCATCGATTCGACCGTTGCGGAGCACCGATCGCAAGAACTGCATCAGGCATCCGCGGCGGACGATCTGACGGAAGATGCAGCTCTTTACCTGCGGCATGTCGAGCAGGGTGAGTCTATTCGTGCCCTGGCCCGCGAAGTCGGATGTCATGCCTCGACGATCCTCCGCAGGATCCGCCGTTTCGAAGCCCGGCGCGACGATCCGCTTGTTGATGGGGCTCTTGCGCCTGAAAAGATGCGCGCGAACCCGATGGATGAACGGCAGGCGCTGCGTGTGCTCCGCCGACTGGCCGAACCAGGCGCCGTCATGGCTTCTGCGCCGACGATGGACAAGGCGATCGTGACGCGCGACGATATTCGCACTGCCGTTCTGGATCGAAGCCTGGCTGAGGTGATTGCCTTGAAGGGCTGGGTTGTTCAGACACGCCAAGGGGGCCGCATCCAACGCTATGTCATCGCTCCGGCAGGACGTGAAGCCTTGCGGGAGATGCTGCGCTCACCCCGGCAACGCGGCGCGGTTCCCGGGGCAGGTTCATTCGAGGATGCCGAGCCGGTTCATGGATCGGAGCCGGTCACGGGGATGGCCGAGGCGCCCGCAACCTTCGACCATGCCGAGCGTCATCGCGTCTGGGATGATCGGGTGATCGAGGACCCCGAGGATGGCCGCCGTCGTCAGGCGCGGGTCAATATTGCCGAAAGTCCGCTTCTGGTGCTGGCGCGGCGGCGTGATCAGCAAGGGCAGCCCTTTCTGACGCCAGGAATGGTCGTGGCCGGTGAGCGCCTGCGCGAGGATTTCGAACTGGCGCAGATGGGTCCGCGGGTGACGCAGAACTGGGACGGTTTCATGACCGCGGGCATTGATGTGTCGCGTCATGGTTCAGGCTATCGCGGCGGCTCGGAGTCTGCGCGCGATCGTGTGGCACTCGCGCTTCGCGAGCTGGGGCCCGGCTTGGGCGATGTTGTTCTTCGGGTATGCTGCTTTCTTGAAGGCATCGAACTGACCGAGCGACGGCTTGGCTGGTCGGCCCGCTCGGGAAAGATCGTGCTGCGGCTGGCATTGATGAGACTGGAGCGCCATTACACCGAAACCTACGGCGCGGGCAGCCCGTTGATCGGATGAACCGATGGCTGAAACGTCTGCCGGAATACCGGCAGACGTTGTCTGATCGTGATCAGCCCTGCGGCGTCAGGGTGCCGTTGCGCTGCTGGATCATCATGAACGTGTCGAATGTATATTCGGCCGTCTGCTGATACAGATACCAGTCGTCGCGGAACTGCAGCATCGCCTCGTACTGCTTCTTGAACGATTCATTTTCAGCGGACAGTTCGGCATATACCTCCTGGGAGGCGTTATAGGCGGCAGTCAGCACCTCTTCGCTGAACGAACGCAACTGAGCGCCTGAAGCGACCAGTTCCTTCAATGCCGTCGGGTTCTTCATGTCGTACTTGGCCAGCATGTTCTGGTCCACCGCCTGACAGGCCGTGCGGAACAGCGATTTGTAGTTTTCGGGTAACTGGTCCCACTGCCCCTTGTTGACAAAGAAGTGGACGGTCGGGCCACCCTCCCAGAAGCCGGGATAGTAATAATAGGGAGCGACCTTCTGGAAGCCCAGCTTGGCATCATCATAAGGTCCGACAAATTCGGCCGCATCAATGGTCCCACGCTCCAGCGCAGGATAGATGTCGCCGCCGGCGATCTGCTGCGGCACCACACCCAGACGTTCCAGCACGCGACCTGCGAGACCTGCAATCCGCAGCTTCAGGCCCTGCATGTCCTGAAGGCTGTTGATCTCCTTGCGATACCATCCGCCCATCTGGGTGCCGGTGTTGCCACCTGGATAACCGACCAGATTGTATTGTTCGAGGAATTCGTTGTAGTTCTCGTTGCCGCCGCCGTGATAGTTGTAGGCAGTCTTGGACCGGGCCGAGAAGGTGAAGGGAAGGTCCGCGCCACAGGCAAAGGCCGGATCCTTGCCCCAGTTGTAATAACCGACGGAGTGGGCACATTCCACCGTGCCGTCAGTGGTGGCGTTGATTGCATCAAGGCCGGGCACGATCTCGCCCGCGGAAAAGACCTGGATCTGGAAACGTCCGTCCGTGGCCTCGTTCAGCCGGCCCGCCAGATCGTCGGCACCGCCGAAGATCGTGTCCAGGGACTTGGGAAAGCTGGATGCCAGACGCCAGTTGACCTGCGGAGCCTCTTGCGCGATGGCGGGGGCCGCCAGAACGCCGCCTGCGGCCGCGGCTGCGCCACCCACCGTGGCCCTTGTCAGAAAGGACCTGCGGCCCAGCTTGTTCGTTTCGTTCATTCGTATCTCCCTGCATCCGGGTCGGATGGCCCCCTCGGTCCGATTGAACCCGCCCGGCATGGGCCGCAGTTTAGCCCCAGTTCCACATCTGTCGAGTGTCGAGAGGCCGGGAGGCGGGAAAAAACCACAACGGCAGCAGGTTCATGGCTGCCTCGGCCGGTTTGGCCGCCGCTTCGGATTGTGAGCGCGAAAACGCCGCGTTATTGGAAGTGACTGGCTTGGATGATCGGGGGGTGCGCGCGATGCGGATAGAGGATTGGCAGCCGGATCTCGTCGCACATTCCGGACCGAAATTCCGTGCATTGGCCAACGCATTGCGTGAAGCGGCGCGTTCGGGCGACCTGGCACCCGGCACCCGCCTGCCGCCGATGCGCGATCTGGCCTGGAGGCTGAAGGTGACAACAGGCACGGTTGCACGCGCCTATCAGGTTGCCGCCGCCGAAGGGGTTGTCGAAAGCCATGTCGGACGTGGCAGCTTCATCGCGACGCCTCGCCCACGGCCGCCTGTGCCCCAACCATTGCTGTATGAAAGCCTTGATGCACCTGCCTGTACGGATGGTCCTGTCGATCTGCGCATTCCCCATCTGCCCGATTGCGGCCAGGCATCCGTGATCGGCCGACACCTGGCGGCGCTGGCACAGGACCTGCCCGTGGATGTGCTGGACTATACCCCGCTCAGCCGTGATCTGGATTGTCGGCAGGCACTGCTGCGCTGGATGTCGGTCCGCTCGTTGGGGACGATCGCTGAAGGGGATCTGGTGCTGACTCATGGCGGTCAGCACGCAATCACCTTGATCATGGCGCTGTGCCTCGCCGACCAGCCCGCCAAGGTGATGGCCGAGGCGCTGACCTATCCCGGGATGCGTCATGCCGCGCGCCTCCTGCGGGCCGAAACCCTGCCAATCGCATTGGACGAGAAGGGCATGCGGCCGGACGATCTGGATCGTGTGGCGCGCCAATCGGGCGCGCGCCTGGTCTGCCTGACGCCCTCGGCCCAGAACCCGACAATGGCAGGCATGGATGTAGAACGGCGCGAGAAGATCGTTGCCGTGGCACGTCATCATGACCTGCAGATCATCGAGGATGAGTGCTATGCCCCCAACCCCTCGGCCGATGCGCCGCCCAGCCTGCGCGCGCTGGCACCGGAACGGGTCTGGTATGTCGCAAGCCTGTCCAAGATCATCGCGGCAGGCTTGCGGTTCGGGATGCTGGTCTGTCCACAGGGGATGGGGCAGGCGGGTCGCGTGGCGGCGCAGCACAGCCATATGGGGCTGTCCCTGCCGATCACGGGGCTGGTCACGCGCCTGATGGCATCGGGCGACGCCGTGCGAATGGCGTCCGAAGTCAAGGAAAAGGTCGAGGATCGGCGCCTTCTGGCAATGGATCAACTGGCGGGGCTTGAACCGGTCAGCCGCGCCGGCGTTCCGATGCTGTGGCTGCCACTGCCGGAACCTTGGAAGGCCGAAGATTTCGTGGCGCGTGCAGCGGCCGGAGGGCTGATCGTGCGCCCGGCCTCGGACTTTGCCGCGGCGGGGCAGCCGGTGATAGAAGGGGTGCGCATCGCGCTGAATTGCCGGATGCCGCGGGAACGTCTGGCCCAAGCCTTGTCGCAACTGGGGCACTTGGCACGATCCGGCCCCGTTGCGGGGCCGGACTGAGGATGCCGTGGTTCAGCGCAGGATGCTGCGGCCCGCGTATTCGGCTGTGGCACCCAGCATTTCCTCGATACGGATCAGCTGATTGTATTTTGCCAACCGGTCCGAACGTGCCAGGGAACCGGTCTTGATCTGACCGCAGTTCGTGGCGACTGCCAGATCGGCGATCGTCGCATCCTCGGTTTCACCCGAACGGTGCGACATGACGCTGGTGAATCCGGCACGATCGGCCATGCGCACGGCATCCAGGGTTTCGGACAGCGTGCCGATCTGGTTGACCTTGACCAGCAGGCTGTTGCCGCAGCCCTTCTCGATGCCCTGCGCCAGACGCGTCGGATTGGTCACGAACAGGTCGTCGCCAACCAGTTGCACGCGATCGCCGAGACGGTCGGTCAACAGCTTCCAGCCGTCCCAGTCGTCCTCGGCGCAGCCATCCTCGATCGACAGGATCGGATAGCTGTCGCACAATGCCGCCAGGTAATCCACGTTCTCGGCGGCGGTCAGGGACTTGCCTTCGCCCTTCATCTCGTACTTGCCGTTCCTGAAGTACTCGGTCGACGCGCAGTCCAGCGCCAGCATGATGTCGTCGCCGGGCTTGTAGCCGGCCTTTTCGATGGCGCGCAGGATGAAATCGAGGGCATCGCGCGTGGACGACAGGTTCGGGGCAAAGCCGCCCTCGTCGCCGATCCCGGTCGAAAGGCCCGCAGCCGACAGTTCCTTTTTCAACGTGTGAAAGATTTCCGACCCCATGCGGACGGCCTCGCGGATGTTGTCCGCAGCGACTGGCATGATCATGAATTCCCGGATGTCGATCGGATTGTCGGCATGTTCGCCGCCATTGATGATGTTCATCATCGGAACGGGCAGGAGGTGCGCGGAAACGCCGCCGACATAGCGGTAGAGCGGGAGCCCGCGAGCGTCGGCCGCGGCCTTGGCGACGGCGAGGCTGACGCCGAGGATCGCGTTGGCGCCCAGCCGTGACTTGTCCGGCGTGCCGTCGAGGTCGATCAACCGCTGGTCGACCAGCCGCTGCTCGGAGGCCTCGGAGCCGACGAGCTCGGGGCCGATGACGTCGAGGACGCCGTCGACGGCCTGGGTCACGCCCTTGCCGTGGTAGCGGCTCCCGCCGTCGCGCAGCTCCACCGCCTCGAAGGCGCCGGTGGAGGCGCCGCTCGGGACCGCCGCCCGGGTGATCGTCCCGTCGTCGAGGGCTACCTCGACCTCCACGGTGGGGTTTCCGCGCGAGTCGA
>NZ_JBKGUN010000080.1:0-12793 GCF_046462195.1 Paracoccus sp. (in: a-proteobacteria)
AAGTGCGAGGCACACGCCAGGCCAGCTTGACCTGATGCCCACAAAACAGACAGCAGCTCATGGGTTGTTCGGCCAACTGAGGCCAATGCCGGATCAATCGCTGCGAGGCGCTGAGTGGCATTGTCGACGTTGAGTGTTTTGCGCTGAGATGGCAGGACGCTTTGCAGGCTCATGACCCTCAGCCCGCCGTTGCTGCAGGTGCCCCCTAATGAGAAGAAGCAAGGCAGATAATCTTGGGAGCGCGTATCATGGGGCACTTCTATTGATCCGCGCACCGTCGTTGAAGCCCGATCACGCCATTTCGCGCCTGTGGGCAAAAGAACGTAGCCCTCTCCTCTAAAAGCGCTGATCGAGCGGAAAGGGATGCAATCCGTTTGCCCCAGTGTTCAGCATGTGTTTACGAGGAGGCCACGCCTTGCAAGGCTGAGGAAAGCTTGGCTTCAGGAGGCGCTTCTCGTCAAAGACAAGCGGAATGCTGGCCAGCCGCCAAAACCATTGTCTTGCATCCACTACATGCTGCAATCAGCCGCTTTTGGGACTGACGCCGGTTTCTGACTGTCGCACAAAAGGAGTGTCCTGCGACAGGCAGTGCAACAGGATTGATATCCGCTCGGCAGGCTCAAGGGTTGGAACCGAACCGCCCGATCCGGCTGATGAACAGGCATCTGCTGTCGCCAGCCCTGCTGGTCTCATGAAGCGGAACTGGTGGTTGATGGATCGGCGTCGGAATCTGCCTTTCACCGAGCAACGGTGCTGGACATCCTGCCATTACCAACTGAACATCGCTACCGACATGTTCTTTTCTTCTAAGGTTCGTGCAATTTTTTCTGAGGCGACGGGATACAGGATGACTGAAGGCAGGACCGCAAGCGTGAAGATTATTCGCAGAGGCAAGCATGCCTGATCAAAGCCTGGCTCGATCCCTGCGACACAGCGTCATTGTTCTGCTTGCCGTGATTTCGGTCTTCGCCATCTTCATGGAATACGGACGCGTGTTCTCGCCGCACGGCCTGTGGGATTTCGGTGCCTTTGTGGCGTCTGGGCGAGCGGCGGCAGAAGGATTGGACCCTTACGGGATCTATCCGTTGACGCCGCATGTGGTGCTGCCAGGATTTGAGTCATGGAACCCCAACCTGAACCCGCCGATCTCGGCGCTGCTGTTTCAAATGTTCGATCTGGCCGAGCCTGCGGTTTCTCTGCGGATCTGGCTCTGGTTCTCGATCGCCTGTTACGCGGGAACCGTGCTCTTGCTGGTGCGCCGTTACGGTCGCGGCGTTGAAGGTCCGTTCGTTGCCGTCTGGGCCTTTGGGCTGGCGGGCTTTTGGGACACGTTGTTTCTCGGGCAGATCTACCTGCCGCTGCTTTTGATGGCGGTAGGCGCCTGGCTGCTGCTGGAGCGGGGCGAGCTCGTGTGGTCAGGCATTCTCATTGGCCTCGTGGTCGCGATGAAGCCGAATTTCCTTGTCTGGCCCGTGCTGTTGTTCCTGTCGGGTCATCGCCAACCGGCCTTGATCTGCGTTGCAACAGCCGTGGCAATCAGCCTGATCCCCCTCGTGTTCATGGGGCCTGAGGTTTATCAGCAATGGTTCAGCCTCGTCGCGTCGGATGGGGACCGCGCATTCTTCCTGACCAACGCCTCGCTTTCTGGCCTTGCCGCCCGTGCAGGATTTCCCGACGTTGGAACGCCACTAGGAGCAGCGCTCCTGCTGGGGCTGGCAGCCTGGGCGTTCCGTCAGCGCCCGGGCATCATCGCGGCCAGCGGCCCCGCACTGGTCGCCTCGGTCTTGGCCTCGCCGCTTGGATGGATTCATTACACACTTTTTCTTCTGCCGGTGCTGCTGCACCATTGGGACCGCCGGGGGATGTGGATCGTGGCGGGACTTCTTGTCGTGCCTGTTCCTTTTGTCATCGATCAGTTTTCACGCGCGCAATGGGTGCAGCTGACGCTTGGTTCGGTCTATGGCTGGGCAGTCGTGCTGTGCATGATCGTGGTCATGTTGCCCGAGCGGGACAAGCCGCGCGCAGTTGTTTTCGCGGCATAGATGCGCCAGAAATCGGTTTCCGCGACAAGCCTGTACCGTTCCGATAGTGCAGTGCCGTAGACTTGGAGAAGGCCGTTTGTCGTCCATCGCTCGATCGGTGCTTTCGGCTCCATCACGATCTGCGCGTCGGCAAAGAAATCGTCCGGGGGCAGGTGGTGGACGGCGTCGATCGTGCGCCCCCAATGGTGCCACGTGCTGTCGCCGCGTGACGGGACAAGCCCCAACCCGGCAGCAAACGGACCGACAAAATCCAGCACAAGCACCCGCTCCGGATCGTCAAGCCGCGCAAGGGCTGCGGCGCCATCACGCAAGCTGTCGTCATAGCGTTGAAATCCCGGATAATGTCCGTCGGCCCAAAGCCGGACAAGCCTGATCCCCGAATGGTTCGGCAGTGAAAGTTCCACCCCCTGACGCAGGAGGCCGAGGCCGCTGTGCAACCCGAGAGCGATCCCGAAGTGCAGGATTGCCGGAAGGATGTAAGCCAGCAGCAGAAGGGGCAAACCCGGTCGTGCGGCCGGAGGGGCGCGCAGGCTCGCTTCTGCCGCGACGGCGGCGCCCGCGCCCAAGGTGAGAATGCCGAAGATCTGAAAGTTCTGCTCGATCAGCAGGATGCCGGTGAGGAGGCAGCAGATGAGGAAGACAAGGTCGCGGACGTTGGGCCGTTTCAACAGAAGCAATCCGGCAAACAACGTGTATATGGCAATCTCCGGCAGATTGCGCTGCACCTCGAGCACCAGGATGCGAAAGCTGGGCAGATCGCCACTGACCTCGCTGGCCATCTTCAGATCCGCAAGGTGGCTTGCGGTGCCGCCCCAGGCAAGCTCGATCATCAAGCCCGCGCCTGCCACAAGAGCCAGCGCTGCTGCAGCCCACCGCCACTGGCGACGATCGGTCAGCATGAAGATCACGAAGGCCACCGCGACCAAGCCATAGCTGATCTTGAGGTAAAGCATCACGAGCATCAGCACAGCGGCGCAGGCTGCATCCGCGGCCCCTTGCGTGCGACCGAGCCGGGTCGGCGGCAGATACATGACCAGCAATAGCCCTAGCGCCCCCCACCCCATACGGTTGTAAAACATCCCGAAAGAAGGTTCGCGCACCCCTTCACCAGGGTTCAGCGGCGCCGCCACGATCAGAACAAGATAAAGGGCAAGGGGAATGCCAAGTGCAGGTCGCATGCGTGACGGAACGACATGCGCCGCCACCAGCGCGATGCCAAGCGTCACGAACGCCATCCCAATGGGCATTGCAGCACCCAGGGTGCCACCTATCCCATAGCCAAGGGCAGGGATGTAGTAGACAAGCGGGCCAAGAGATGAATGAAAGTCGACATTCGGCACTTGGCCCATCCAGATGCGGTAGGCGCCATCAAGAAAAATGAACAGGTCGTTGACATATTTGTTCGTCACCGTCTGACCCGGCACGGCCAGCACCAACGCCATTACCACACCCGTTGCGATGATGATCCTGCTCTGCTTGAAGGCGGCCCGCGATTGTCGTGCCGGGTCTGCAGGGGGAAGCACGACATCGGCATCGGCATCGGCTGCCGTCATTCCGTGGCCTCGCGGCGCTTGTGGATCGTCCATTCCGTCGTCTCGTGGAGGGGTGCAAAGTGCTGGTCGATGAAGGGTCCATAGATCCCGCGGAGCTGAACGCTGTTGATCCCGATCTTGGGCTCCATGATGATGTTCACGTCGCCAAAAAGCCGAGCAGGCGGCAGGTGGTGATCGGCGCTGACGTTCCGGTTCCAGTGCAGCCAAGCATTGTCGCCTTTCGGCGGCCTAAGGCCCAAGCCCGCCGAGAACGGGTTCACGAAATCGAGCGTGGCGACAGGGCCGATCCCTTGCCCCAGGTCCTGCAGCAGGGCGCCACCGCTTTCGAAGCTGCCGACATAGCGTTGTGAAAAGCCATGATCGCCTCGCGACCACAACTTGGCATAACGAAAACCGCCAAGGTTCGGCAGGCCCACCGGCGTGCCAGCGTTCATTGTGGCGAGAACGCTGTGTAGGACCAGCGACGTCGCATGGTACAGGGTGGGCGGTAACGTCAGCGCCAGAACCAGCAGCGGCATTCCCGCCGCCATGGGGCCTGGATGGTCGATGACCCGCTGTGCTGCCACCACCGATCCGGCATAGATCGTGATGATCCCCCAGTTATGGGCGTTCTGGTTCACGATCAGCAGGCCCGCCAGCGCACAGGCAACGTAGAAGACAAGGTCCCAGATCGACCATTTCTGCCACAGCGCCATCCCCGCGATCAGGGCGAAAACCGCCAGATCAGCGAAATTGCGAAACATGGCATGGACCAGCCCGCCAATGCCGCGTCCGCCGCTGATTCGTGCCGTTTCCATCAGGTCAGCGATATGCCCGGCCGTACCGCGCCAGAAGGTTTCAACCAGAACCGCCGCGGCGACAACCAGAAGCAGTGACAGCGAGGCGAGGCGCCTTTGCCCCGGAATGATCATCAGGAAAACCAAGAAGGCAACAGCCACCGCTCCGTAGGTCACCTTGCTGTAAAGCTGAAGCAGGGACAGAGCCGTGGCACATAGCACGTCCCGTGCCTCTTGTGATGGCCGCGCGGACAAGGGCGGCAGGTACATGACCAGAAGAAGACCAAGTGCCGCCCATCCGATACGATTGTAGAACATGGCAAAGGACAGTGCGCTGATTTTGTCGCCGAGGTTCATCGGCACGGCAAGCAGCAGAACAAGAAATGCGGCAAACGGTACCGCCAGAACCGGCCGCAGCCGCGAGCCGAGGACATGGATTGCAACAACCGCGAAGCCGATGATCAGAAGCGCCATACCGACTGGCATGGCCGCCCCCAAGCTTCCGGTGATCCAATATCCGAAAGCGGGGATCAGATAGACCAAGGGCCCAAGGGCCGTATGGAAATCCCGGTTCGGTACCTGTCCCCAATGAAGGCGGTATGCGCCATCAAGAAAGATCAGGACATCATTCGTGAAGGCGCTGGTGATCGTTCGTCCGGGAGCCGCCAGCAGGACTGCACAGACCAGCCCCAGCAGCGCTATCGGAAGGGTCGGGGACGCATGACGCCTCATGGTGCGGCGGTGCGGCGGAAAACGCGCCAATGTTCTGTTTCGGAAACAGGGCTGTAATGTTGCTGGAGGAATGGGAGGTAAAGCTCGCCCACCGGGCCCACACTGGAAGCGGCCTTGCGCAAAACCACGACATCGGCGTGGGACAGGATCTGATCGGGTATTGGATGATGTGCCGGCCCGATAGTGTTCAGCCAGCGCATGGCAGGCATCATGCCGAACGCTGGCGGCAGGTTCATCGCAATCGAGAAGGGGTCGGCAACACCCAGCACCGCGAGGCTTTCTGGTTTCGGTTCAAGGCGTGCAAGTGCGGCAATACCCTCGTCGATCGTGCCAAGATAGGCGTTCCCTCCGCCAAAGTCGCCGCCCGTCCAGAGGTCAGCAAGTCTCACGTTTTCCATTTGCGCGGCCAGGATTGGTCTGCCATTACCGGTCACCGCGGCGGAGACATGCAGGCCAAGCGCAACAGCATTGTGAAGAAGGGTCGGCAGCACCATGGCGAGAAAGAACAGCCGCGCCCCGGAACCGTTTGCCCACAGACCCGGCGCAGAGACGTCATCCTGGCGCAGGACCCGTTCTGCCGCCACGACGGCGGCGGCGTGCAATGTCAGGATGCCCCAGCGCTGTTCGTTGTGATTGATCAGCCAAAAGCCACCAACGGCGCAAAGCACAAAGAACAGTGCGTACCTGAAATTCGGTTTCCGCCACAGTGACAGGCCTGCAATCAGGGCCAACAGAACATAATCGGTAAAATTGGCAAGAATATGGTCGACGATGTCGCCCCAGCTTCCACGCAGGACGCCCCCGGCCCCGAAGGCCATCGAGGTGGCCTGCAGATAACCGGTGCTGCCGCCCCAGGTCAGTTCCATGGCGATGACGGAAAGGCCGAGGCCCAGAAGGGCCAGTGCCGACCAGACCCGTTGCCGCGCATCGGTCAGCATGAAGATCAGGAATGCGACCGCCAGCAGCCCGTAGGTAAGGCGGATATAGATTGCCACAAAGGCCAGCAGTGCCGCTGCTGCCGCATCGCGGGATATCGGGCAGGTCAGCCGCGGCGGCAGAACCATGACAAACAGCAGTGCAAGGGCGACCCAGGCGATGCGGTTGTGAAACTGGCCGAAGGACAGGCTGTTCATCGGCTCGCCCAAGTTCATCGGCGCAGCCAGCACGAGGATCAGGAAGGCGCCCATCAGCAGGGCCAGGACAGGATGCAGCCGCGATGTCAGAACATGAGCCATGACCGGCGCGAACAGCAACAGGACAAGAGCGATTGCAAGCGGCAGCGCCGCCCCCCAGCCGCCCATCCATTGACCAATGGCGGGCAGGTAATAGGCCAAAGGTCCCAAGGATGTGACGAAGTCCTGGCCCGGAACCTGCCCCCAGAGGACGCGGTTCACGCCGTCGAAGATATAGAACAGTTCTTCCAGTGAGCGGGTCGCGATCGTCCGGCCCGGCAGCGCCAGAAGCAGCGCCGCGACAATCGCCATGCCGAGGATGCGCAGGGCAGGATGAGCAATCACCCGGTGCGGTGTTTCAGTTCCGTCGGCCACCGATCGCGCCATGTCAGAGCTTGAGCTTCTTGAAGATGGGCTCGGGGATGGCACCGATGACTGACATCACGCCGCGCCAGACCCTGCGGACATAGATCACGTCGCGGCCCCGCTTACCTTCGGCGGCGGCAAGAATTGCTGCGCCGACTTCTGCGGGTTCGGCTGTCAGCAGCGGCGGAAGCTTCATGCCAGCCGTCATCCGCGTTCTGACAAAGCCCGGCTTGACCGTGATGACGCGCAGGCCCCTTGGCGCAAGCCGGTTTCGCAACCCTGACAGGAACGCGGTAAAGCCGGCCTTTGCGGCGCCATAAACATAGTTCGTGCCGCGTCCGCGATCCCCTGCCACCGAGCTGACGCCCACGATGGTACCTGAACCGCGTGTCAGGAAACGGTTGGCGAAAAGGCCCAGCAGCAGCGCCGGACCTTCGAAATTCGTGCGAACCACCATTGCCGCATGGTCGAGATCCGCTTGGGCCCGCTCTTGGTCTCCCATTTCGCCGACGACGCAGATAACTGTGTCGGGCAGGGCGGGCAGGCTGTCCACGAAATGGGGCATCGCCTCGCTCTGGAGGACATCAAGCGGATAAACGCCGACGGCTGCTCCAGTCCGGGTCGCGATGTCATCGGCGTTGCGCTGCGCAGACTCGACATTCCGGGCGGCCAGAAAGACCCCCCACCCCGCCTTCGCATAAACCAGCGCTGTCGCGTGCCCAATATCCGAGGTCGCGCCGACTAGAAGCATCGTCTTGTGATTGTCTGTCATATGCCAAGCCTGCTTGAGAGATGGGACGCCAGATGGCCCTTGGCGCCGATGGCTTCCCGGATGTTGTTGAACTGGCCGAGGTTGGGGTAGCCGGCCTCGAAAGTATGGGGGGACTGCCTGGCGTCCTTGGCCAGATACAGCCGGCCACCGCCTGCGACGACGATCCTGTCGATCTCGTCCAGAAGAGCAAAGGTGTCATCCGTCACCCGCAGGTCAAGCGCGAGCGTGTAGCCTGGCATGGGAAAGGACATGAGGCTTCCCGCCGCGCCCATCTTCTTGAGGACGGCCAGGAACGAGGCCTTGCCCGAGCGGGTGATCCGTTCAAGGATCTCGGACAGGACAGCATGCGCATGCACGAGCGGCACCACGCACTGATGCTGGAGAAATCCTCTCCGGCCATAGATCCTGTTCCACCGGTTCACCCCGTCGAGAGGGAAGAAGTAAGGGTTCCAGTGCACAAGGAAGGAGTCGCCGCTTTTCTTGGCACCTTGACGAAAATAGACCTTGTTGAACGCGGCCACCGAAGCCTTGTTCAATGTCCAAGCCGGCAGGTCGACCGGAACGCCCAAGCGTCCGGCCGGGGTCTGTGGCAGCCGGTCCGCGTCGGGCTGGGTGCGTGCGACGTCATCCTGGCTGGCATGTTCCCCTGCAAAGATCAGCGAGCGACCCATCGCGGCCCCCCGCGACAGGCAGTCGATCCATGCAACGGAATAGGTTGCAGCGTCACTCTCATCGAGCGCCCTCAGCGCTCCGGCCAGATCATCGGCAACGATGGTTTGTTGTCGAATCCAGCCGGTTTCGATGGGCTTCATTCGGAATGTTGCATCGGCGATCACGCCCGTCAGCCCCATGCCGCCGATCGTCGCGCGGAAGATATCGACATTTTCATCCGGTCCGCATGTGACGGTCTCTCCCGAAGGAAGAACCAGTGTCAGGCGCTCAACGTGATCCCCGAAGCTGCCATTGCAATGGTGGTTCTTCCCGTGCACGTCCGACGCGATCATCCCGCCCACCGTGACTAGCTTGGTGCCGGGTACAACGGGTGGAAAAAAGCCACGCGGGATGAACGCCGCTAGGATGTCGGAAAGAAGAACCCCTGCCTCGACCGTCAGCCGACCGTTCTGCGGATCAAACGCCTTCATCCGGTTCAGGCCCAACACGCCAAGTGTCCGCCGGGTCCCGATGGCCGCGTCGCCATAGGCCCGCCCATTCCCACGCGCCACAAGCCCGTGATACTGCGGCATGAACCTTGGCAGGGCATCAGTGTCCCGAAGCGCCATGAACTCGCTCTCAAAACGCGGATACCGTCCCCACCCTTCCAACAGCATCAGGCGGCTGCCGTCGTGAAGACGAAACGGCGGTCAAGCGCGAATTTTACCATGTATCCCAAAGCCAGACCGATTGCCCCGCCCGCATACTTGGCAAGATCCGTTTGCCAGATCATCCAGAATGTCACCTCGAAGGTCCAGAACACGATTGTCGTCAGCACGCTGAAGGCGGCATAAAGTGTGACCTTGCGCGCCTCGCCTGCATGCGTGGTGTAGCCGTCGTAAAAAATCCAGCGCTTATCGAGGACGTACTTGACCGCAAAGCCCGCCGCGGTTCCCGCAAGTATGGAAACCGCGAGCGGCGCAACCGGCGCTGCGCCGATGACGAGTTCCTGGATGCCGAAGTTCACCAATGTCGAGACAATTGCGAAAAAGACATATCGGAACGCAATGGTCATGTTTTACCGCTTTCCATGCTTGGAATTGCAGCCTGATCGGCCGTCAACGCAGCTCTCATTAATCAGGTTCCTGCAAACATGATCACACCCACAAGCGCCACGCAGATCATGCTTACGCGGTCCTTCACCGCGAACGCTACAGGGTCGTCGTTCATGACCCTGCGATGCGCAAGCATCAGCATCCGCGCGATCCAGTATGTCAGGACAGGGGCCCCCAGCCACAGAACCTGCGGGATGGCGTAAAGGGCCTGCACGCTCTCGCTCGACACATAGAGGATGAAGACGGTCACCGCGTTAAAGCCCGACGCCGCAGCAAGCGCCAGCACCAGATCAGCGTCCGTGTTGCGATAACCCCGGCTCTTGCTGTCGGGCAATTCGGCGTCAAGGCGTGCTGCCAGTTCCACAAAGCGCTTGATCAGCGCCAGCGACAGGAAGAGTGCCACCGAAAAGGCCAACAGCCATGCGGAGACGCTGACGCCAATCACCACCGCTCCACCGATGACCCGCACCGTGTAGAGACCTGCCAGCGTCAGCACATCAAGCAACGCCTTGCGCTTCAACCAGAAGGAATAAGCCGTCGTCAGGATATAGTACCCGACCAGAACTCCCAGGAAGGGCAATGATATGGCTGCGGCAAGCAACATCGAGGCGCCCAGCAACAGGGGTATCACCACAAGCGCCTGCGAGAGCGGCACGCTCCCGTTCGCCAATGGACGGTTGCACTTGGAGCGGTGTTTCCGATCATCCTGCAGATCGACAAGGTCATTCAGGATATAAACGCTTGATGCACAGAGAGAAAATGAGACGAAGGCAAGAAGGACGTGAAGAACGGCCAAGGGCGCAAAAATATGTGCAGTGACAAGGGGGAGGAAAAGCAGCGCGTTCTTGGGATACTGGTGGACACGGGCAAGCTTGGCCCAGGTGCGCAGGCTTGGCTTCTCCCACTGGAGCACGTCCACGTCGCCATGCGTGCTCTTCAGCTTGCGGGTCACGACGTCGGAAGTCCTGATTGCAATGGCCTTCCCGGCTTTTTCCCATACCGGCAAGTCGGCCGAGTCATTGCCGATGTAATCGAAACCGCCTTCACCGAATGCCGAGGTCAGCTTCTGCGCCTTTACCCTTCCGCCGCAATTGGTCTCGGCGTCCGAGGCAAAATAGCCGGAAAAGAGTCCAAGATGATCGGCAATGGCCTTGACCAGCCGCTCGTGGCTGGCCGAGGCAAGATAAACATCGCGTCCTTCCGCGCGCGCTGCCCGAATATAATCCAGCACCCTTTCATCATATGGCAGGGTTGAGGGATCAAAGTCCGCGGGTTTTGAAAGCCGATGCTTGAGCGCGGCCTTGCCCTGAGTAAGCGCGTGAAACATATCAATCAATGAATGGGGACGCCGCCCCAGTTCGGAGAATGCGGTTTCGATCAGAAGATCGGAACGGATCAAAGTACCGTCCAGATCAACCGCAAGTGGCTTTCCTGCCGCAGGGCCACCGACCCGTTCGATGCGCGCTCGTGCATGGCAGCCCGCCTCGTTCGAATAGTGGAGGCAGTCATGATTGCCGCGCCGGACCCTGAAATGAACCGGAAACGCAGTAATGGTTTCGTGCTGGATATCTGTCACTTGCGCCTCATTCGCCTTTGTCCAGCCGCGACGCCTCCAAGGTGCCGGGCAACGCCATTGCTCGCGAGCAAGCGGTCTCGCGACACCAATAAATCTGACACGGAAAGCCCGAGGGCCGTGGCCGTGTTGGCAGGCTTCGTCTAAATCTGTGTTGGAAGCCTTGATCATCATGCAGTCGGGCTTAAGAAGTTTTGTTTCGGCAGTTTGTTCCAGAGCGGCGAGAGAACTGCGCAGGTCATGGGCTGATAGTTGCCGTCTTAGGAGCACTGGGCCCCAACGCACCCATTTCCAAAGCACAAAAAGTGAGCCTTGCGGTCATCTAAGAACGAGATTGTTGTCCAGCAGGCACTTCACGGTTCCTAAACCAGATTGGCACCGGAAAGCGGTTCGCCTGTCCAGCTTTCGCCATTTTGCCTGCGCAGACATCATCAGCTTGAGGGTCATGCAAGCTGGACTTGCGTCTAGGCAGCCCCTTGTCCTGCCAGTGCGAGGGCGCACGGTGGCAAAGGTGCTCTCGATCAGGTTTGAGGTTCGATATGCTTCCAGTGCTCGGCGGGAAAGTCGTAGAACGCCAGCAGCACGTCTTGGTCCTTGATCAGTTTGGCGTCCACCTTGTCGTATTTCACGCCGTAGGTTTTGACGAAGAAGTTGAAGGTGGCTTCCGTGTCGGCTCTGGTTTCGGCCTGTCAGATGTCGTGCAGCTGACCCGTGGCCTTCGGTTGGACTGATTTCGACATCGCGTTGAGCACATTGCCGGTCTTGTGGAACCAACAGCGTTGCTCGCGGATGGTTTCAAACACCTCGCGCAGCGCCGTCCAGTACCCAGGTGCACCGTCACCAATGGCTACGTCCGGGTTTTGGGTAAGGCCCCGACGCTTAGATCGAGCAGCAGCTCCCGCCAGCTTTGCGTGCTCTCGCGACAACCGTCGGCAAGGCCGAGGACCTCCTTGCGACCCCATTCATCCACCCCGATCAGGACCAAGACGCATTGCTTTTCCTTCTGCCATGCGCGGCTGGAAGTAAACGCTGTCGGCCCAGACATAGACAATGCGCCGACCGCCGAGGCCGACGCTGCCAGCAATCATACCCCTCCCACCATTCGGCCTTGAGCTGCAAGATTGTGCTCGAGGACAGCCGTGCGGGATTTAGGCGCCGAAGAGATGCAAGCGCCTGCTGGAAGTCGCCGCTGGAAACGCCTTTGGCAACAGAGCCAAGGCACGATCTCCTCGACCGACGTATCCTTGGGCAAATAGGGCGGCAGGATTAATGAGGTGAAGCGGACTTCTCTGACCCGTTTCCGCAATCTCGCACCCGGGGCACCTTCACCGACACCGGTCCAAGTCCCGTCATCACCTCGCGTGCCGGCAGATGGCATTCGCCAGTAGACTAAAACCCGTGGCGTCACTGGCTCATCGAACAGGCCGCGCCTGGCCGTCTTCCCTTGTCTCTCCAGCATGATCGGACAGGAGCGTGGCTAGCTCCGCCTCCACCGCCTGCTTTACCAGACGACGTGCCCCTGAGCGCAGGATCTCCGTCAGCGGATTTGGCAAAAATCCTCATGAATCATGCAATGGCGTGATGGTAGCTTCGTCATGTGGCATAACCCTTTCTCCGCATAGCAGTGAGGTGCGTGAGCAACACCATGATATATCGTCTTGCAGTGCTATCACTACCTTTCAGCTATATCTTCCATCCGGTATCATAGTCTCAATCTGTCGTCGGTCACTTTGTCTGTGGCAGGCTGCCCAAAAAATCGCTCATACCTGTGCAATCGTTGACCTGACATTCAAGCATGTGAATGAATGGGGCAATGATCCATTCAAGCATGTGAATGAATGGGGCAATGATCAGCATCTGTGACGGCATGGCGTGCCATTTTCTTTCTGTGGCCCTTGGAGCGACCGAATGGACAGACACTCTGGTCGCCTGACCCAATCATCATCCAAATGAAGATGCTAGGCCGTGTTGGCAAAAGGGATTCACCGGGCGAGCTGATCGTGATGCAAGCTGTTATCTGCGATGGAGGTCGGCTTGGCAC
>NZ_JBKGUN010000081.1:0-20273 GCF_046462195.1 Paracoccus sp. (in: a-proteobacteria)
GTGCCGCCGGTCACCAGGATCAGGTCGGCACCGCCATCGGCCAGTTCGCGCAGCTTGGCGGCCACGGTGTCGCGGCCGTCGGGGATGATGTGACGCTCGATCTGCATGGGCGAGGTGATGACCCCGCGCAGCCAGGCTTCGGCGCCGGGGCCGCCCTTGTCCTCGTATTCTCCGCGCGACGCCCGGTCGCTGACGGTCAGAATCGCGATGCGGGCGGCCCCTTTGCTCATTTCGTCACGCGGGCGTTGCGGTTGGCGATCAGCTTCAGCCGCAGGGCGTTCAGGCGGATGAAGCCTGCCGCGTCCTTCTGGTCATAAGCGCCGGCATCATCCTCGAAGGTGACATGCGCCTCGGAATACAGCGAATGATCCGACCAGCGACCCACGCACGTCGCCAGACCTTTGTAGAGCTTCAGCCGGACGGTGCCGGTCACGTGCTCCTGCGACTTGTCGATCAGGGCCTGCAGCATCTCGCGTTCGGGGCTGAACCAGAAGCCGTTGTAGATCAGCTCGGCATAGCGCGGCATGATCGAATCCTTCAGGTGACCCGCGCCGCTGTCCAGCGTGATCTGCTCGATCCCGCGATGGGCCTCCAGCAGGACGGTCCCGCCCGGGGTTTCATAGATGCCGCGCGACTTCATGCCGACAAAGCGGTTTTCCACGAAATCCAGGCGGCCGATGCCGTGCTTGCCACCCAGTTCGTTCAGCTTGGTCAGGATCGTCGCGGGTGACATGGCCTCGCCGTTGACGGCCACCGCGTCGCCCTTCTCGAAGGTCACTTCGATGAATTCGGGCGTGTCGGGCGCATCCTCGGGGTTCACGGTCCGCTGATAAACATAATCGGGCGCGGCCTCGGCGGGGTTTTCCAAAGCCTTGCCCTCGGAAGAGGTGTGCAGCAGGTTGGCATCCACGCTGAAGGGCGCCTCGCCGCGCTTGTCCTTGGCAATGGGGATCTGGTTCTGTTCGGCGAACTCGATCAGCTTGGTGCGCGAGGTCAGGTCCCACTCCCGCCAGGGCGCGATGACCTTGATCGAGGGGTCCAGCGCATAGGCCGACAACTCGAACCGGACCTGGTCATTGCCCTTGCCGGTCGCACCATGGGCCACCGCATCCGCGCCATGTTCCTGTGCAATCCGCACCAGGTGCTGCGAGATCAGCGGCCGTGCGATGGACGTGCCCAGCAGATAAAGCCCTTCGTACAAGGCATTGGCGCGGAACATTGGAAAAACGAAGTCGCGCACGAATTCCTCGCGCACGTCGAGGATGTGGATGTTCTCGGGTGCAATGCCCAGCATCTCGGCCTTCTGGCGCGCGGGCTCCAGCTCCTCGCCCTGGCCCAGGTCGGCGGTGAAGGTGATCACCTCGCAGCCATATTCGGTCTGCAACCATTTCAGGATGATGGAGGTGTCCAGCCCCCCTGAATAGGCGAGGACGACTTTTTTCGGCGCGTCGGACATGCGGTGACCCCTTCGAAGTTTCCGGGGGAATACGGCGAAACCAGTGTTGTCACAAGGGCGTGGAGGCACGATATTGCGCAGGCTTTCAGAACGATGAGATTTCTATAAACAGATTTCTAGATTTGCCGAAGCGCTGGAATGCCCGTTTGGACGGGCGTTGGCGAGTAGCAGCGCTCGCTTTACGAAAACCGAAGGAACAGTGGGCCGTCCTGTTCCGGCGCGTGCGGCGCGACTGCTGGTATCTGACCGGCATCGTCGAGACAGTAGTGCTTCTGCCGAACCTTCTGAGCCATGACCTGCCAGATTGGTCGAACCCGCAACAGTTGCCCTGTTGAGTGCGAACTTGGGAATCGCCATAGCAGGATGGGCGCTGACTCTCGGCCGAAGCCTAGAACGCTGGCCAGGTCTTCTGCTGGCGCTGACGACTTCGGTTCCTGTGCTGCTTGCGATGACCGCTCGCTCTGAAGCGCGGCAAACCTTGGCACGGGTCTTTCAGGTCATGCCAGACGCTTTTCCAATAACGCTGGACCTGCTGACCGTCCTTTATGCCCTGTGGTTGATCTTCGCGTTTGTGAGCGTGATGCTGTTCGTGCTTTTTGGCGTCACCTTGGCCCTTCAGATGTTTGGCGGCACCTGGAAACAGGCGAGGACCAGGCTTACCACAGCCATTCGGGTTGGCCTCGCCTTTGCCGGCATGACGGTGACGCCGTTTGCAGGAGCCTTGCTGCTGAATCAGCATATCATCGAGCGGGGGCGCACGCTCGACACGTTTCCCGTGTCGCGTTGTCTGTTTGCTGACGGCACAGCCCGGCCGGACAGGGTTGCATATTTTTCGGACAATCAGGTCTTGGCCTGCTTTGCAGATCGCAACTGGCCCGCCGTCGTCGCCTGCCGGCTGGCCGTCTGATTTCGATCCGCAGCCTCGTTGCTTGCCAAATCGGACATTTCGCGGCATGGGGCGGGAATGGAAAATTTTGTCGCCTCCGTCCGTCTGGCCGAGGCCGCGCTTCGCGACCTGTTCGAGCCCACTCCGTTGCAGCGCAACGATCATCTGTCCGCCAAACACGGTGCGGACATTTGGCTCAAGCGCGAGGATCTGACGCCGGTCCGCAGCTACAAGCTGCGCGGCGCCTTCAACGCGATGCGCAAGCTGGTGACCCCCGGGATCGGGGCACAGGCGCATTTCGTCTGCGCCAGCGCGGGCAACCATGCGCAGGGCGTGGCCTATGCCTGCCGCCATTTCGGTGCGCGTGGCACGATCTTCATGCCGGTGACCACGCCCAAGCAGAAGATCGACAAGACTCAGATCTTCGGCGGCGACGCGGTGCGGATCGTGCTGACCGGCGACTACTTCGACCAGACGCTGGCGGCGGCGCAGGCGTTCTGTGCCCAGGAAGGTGCACAGTTCCTGTCGCCCTTCGATGCACCCGACATCATCGAGGGGCAGGCCACCGTTGCCTTGGAAATGCTGGCCCAGCTGGGCTGCGCACCTGACATGGTCGTGCTGCCGGTGGGCGGCGGCGGCCTGTCGGCTGGCGTCACCCGCTATTTGCAAACCGAGGCGCCCGACACGCGGTTCGCCTTTGCCGAACCCTTAGGCGGGGCCAGCCTTCAGGCGGCCTTGCAGGCCGGGGCGCCCGTTGCCCTGCCCGCCGTGGACAGCTTTGTCGACGGGGCGGCAGTGGCGCGCATCGGCGCATTGCCCTTCGAGGCGCTGTCGCGCTTTTCGCCTTCGGACGTATTCCTGGCCCCGGAGGATCGCATCTGCCGCACCATGCTGGAGATGCTGAACACCGAAGGTGTTGTTCTGGAACCCGCCGGTGCCCTGGCGCTCGATGTGCTGGGCGATCTGGGCGACCTGACCGGCAAGACGGTTGTCTGCGTCTGCTCGGGGGGAAATTTCGATTTCGAACGTCTGCCCGAGGTCAAGGAAAGGGCGCAGCGGTTTTTGGGCGTTAAGAAATATTTCGTCCTGCGCATGCCGCAGCGCCCAGGCGCCTTGCGGGAATTCCTGGACCTGCTGGGCCCCGACGACGATGTCGCCCGGTTCGAATACCTCAAGAAATCGGCGCGGAACTTCGGCTCGGTGCTGATCGGGATCGAGACTTCGGCACCGGCCAACCTGACGGCGCTGATGCACAGGCTGGACGGGTCCGGGTTTGCTTATCGCGATATCACCAATGACGGCATCCTGTCGGAACTGCTGGTCTGAGGGCGAACGCATTCGTCAAATGCTTCCGCGCCTAAAGCGATTGCAAGTTTAGCGAATAGGCCGTGCCCGAGTTTACCTAGTCTTTACCAGCGCCCGGATAGCCATGGCGCATGAGACCCGCGAAACACCCCGAACTGGAAGCCCCCCTTGCGACCCAGCCCCCGCGGCGAAGGGTCCTGATCGTGGGCGGCGGCGCGCAGGAGCGCCGTCCCTTGGCCAGCATGCTGGTCCGGCAGGGATATGAGGTTTCGCATGCGGCAAAGGGCGCTGACGGACTGCGCCTTTGTCACGACATGACACCGGACCTGATCCTGTCGGCTTGGTCCCTTCCCGACATGAAAGGCGTCGATTTCTGTCGCGCCTTTAGGCAAACGGAGCGGCTCAGCCACGGCTATGTCGTGCTGCTGACCTCGCCCGGCGACGGGGCCGATATCGTGGCGGGGCTGGAGGCGGGGGCCGACGATTTCCTGCCCCGCCCCATTCAGGCCCAGGACCTGCTGATCCGGCTGGCCGCAGGCGAACGCATCCTGCGTATCGAGGACGAGCTGCGGGCCTCCAACACACGCCTGCGCACTGCCTTGTCGCAGCTGAACGAAACGCAGGCCGCGATCGAGCGCGACCTGCGCGAAGCGCGCAAGCTGCAGCAGGGGCTGGTGCGCGAACGCTCGGGGCGGTTCGGACCTGCCGAGATCAGCGTGCTTCTGCGCCCAGCGGGGCATGTCGGCGGCGACCTTGTCGGGTTCTTTCCCATTTCGCAGGATCGGGTGGGCTTTTATGCGCTGGACGTGTCCGGGCACGGGGTCACGGCCGCGCTGCTGACGGCACAGTTGTCGGTACACTTGTCCGGCTCCTCCGAACAGAACGTCGCCCTGCGCGGCGCGCAATCGGGCGACGAGGCCGCAGGACCGGTGGCCTTGGCCCGCTTCTTCAACAACATGATGCTGGAGGAAATGAACACCGACAGCTATTTCACCATGATCTATGGCGAACTGAACCATGCTTCCGGTCTGCTTCGCATGGTTCAGGCCGGGCATCCGCATCCGGTCCTGCAACGTCGGGACGGCTCGATCACGCGCCTCGGCCGCGGCGGCATGCCCATCGGCCTGATCGAGACGCCGATCTTTGACGAAATCGTGGTCCCGATGCAGCCCGGCGACCGCCTGCTGGTCACGTCGGACGGGATCAACGAGGCCGAAACGCCGAATGGCCGCCAGCTGGGCGACGAAGGCGTCGCGGCGATCATGCGCACCAACGCCTTCCTGAACGGACATGTGTTCCTGGAATCGATGGCTTGGTCCGTGTCGGAATATTCCCGTGGCAAGCGACAGGACGACATCTCTGCCGTACTGGTCGAATTCCGCGGGGATGCCACGCTGATCCCGATGAACCCGGCCTAGGCCAGCCAGCGCGCAAGGGCGTATCGCGATCCCGCATCGACCAGCAGGTCCAAGGCCTTGTCGGGGGTGACCCAGTGGGCGCTATGACCGGGCTCGGCGGGTTCCGACACAGGCAGCACGGGCCGCGCCACCCAGATCTGGCACAGCTTTTCGGCCTGCAGGTCATAGTCCGGCATATAGCAGAAGCGGCGATAGGCGGTCAAAAACCGCGGCTGTCCGATGCTCCAGCCGGTTTCTTCGCGCACTTCGCGGTGCAGTGCGGCCAAGGGCTGTTCGCCGGGATCGATCCCGCCGCCCGGCAGCTGGAATTCCGGGACCGGCGCTTCCTGGCGGGTCAGCAGGAGACGGCCGTCGCGCCACAGGATGGCATAAGCGCCGGGCCTGCGGCGGTAACGCAGGCCGCCCCTTGGCGGTTGTCCGAAACGAGCAATCATGATGATCCCTTGCTGATGGCTGCGTGATAAACCGCGCGGGCCCTGACGGAAAGGCGGCCTCTTGGGATTGGCGGAAAATTCCCTATATTGGGCGCAACCGGGCCGGCCCCTGAGGGTTGTGCCGCCGACATCTCAAGGATTCATGATGAACACAATCAACCAGATCGCCTGGGACGACACCATTCTGCCCTTTCAGCTTGACCGTTCGGACATTCGCGGCCGCGTGGCACGGCTGGATGGGGTTCTCGATCATATCCTGTCGCGTCATGACTATCCGCCTGCCGTGGGGGCCCTGGTGGCCGAGGTGGCCCTGTTGACCGCACTGATCGGTCCCACCGTCAAGCTGCGCTGGAAGTTGAGCCTGCAGGTGCGGGGCAATGGCGCCGTGCGGACGATCGCCGCGGATTATTACGCGCCCGAAGGCGAAGACAAACCTGCCCGCATCCGGGCCTGGGCCAGCTTTGACGCCGATCGTCTGGACGGGCGCCCGCCCTTCGAGCAGATCGGCGAGGGTTATTTCGCGATCCTGATCGACCAGGGCGCGGGCAGCACGCCCTATCAGGGCATAACGCCCTTGGCCGGCGGCTCGATCTCGGCATGCGCGCAAACCTATTTTGCGCAGTCCGAGCAATTGCCCACGCGGTTCCAGCTGTCGTCGGGCCTGTCGCGCGTTGCCGGTCAGGCGCCGCAATGGCGTGCCGGCGGCGTGATGCTGCAAACCCTGCCCGCGCAGCCTGCCTCGCCCGCCGAAGGCGGCACCGGAGAGGGCGGACTGATCGAGGCCGCAGACATTCTGCAGGGCGCGGAATCCGAGAACTGGAACCGCGCGAACATGCTGCTGGACACGGTCGAGACGCTTGAACTGATCGGACCGACGGTTGGCCCGACGGATCTCCTGCTGCGCTTGTTCCACGAGGAAACGCCGCGGGTCTTTGATGCGCATCGGGTCGAATTCGGCTGTTCCTGCACCGCGGATCGGGTGCGCGACACGCTGTCCATCTATTCGGCCAAGGACATCGGGCACATGACCACGCCCGAGGGGATCGTGACGGCCGACTGTCAGTTCTGCGGCGCGCATTACGAGTTCGACCCCCAGAGCCTAGGATTCGAGGCGACGGTGGATGCCGATGGCAATGCCCTGGACAACAGCGACAAGGCGGCCCAGTGAGCGTGATCTGGTCCGAAGCCCGGCTGAGCGATGCCTTGCGCCTGTCCTGCGGGCCCAGTTCGGACTATGACCTGAACCCCAAGGTCGCACCGCCCGAGGGGGCGCTGCGGCCTGCGGGGGTTCTGGCTGCCTTCCACGCGGATGACGGGCGGCTGGTTCTGACCAAGCGCGGGTCCGGCCTGCGTCATCATCCCGGCCAGATCGCGCTGCCCGGCGGCAAGGTCGATCCCGGCGATGCCGATGCGGTCGCAACCGCCTTGCGAGAGGCGCAGGAAGAGGTGGCCCTGGACCCCGCGCAGGTGCGCATCCTGGGTTGCCTGCCCCCGCACCGCACAGTGACCGGCTTTTCCGTCACGCCGGTGGTGGCCCTGATCGATGGCCCGTTCCAGCCCCGCCCCGAGGCAGGAGAAGTTGACGAAGCCTTCACCCTGCCCTTTGACCATGTTGCAGATCCCGACCGTTATCGGATCGAGCGGCGGCGTTGGCTCGGCGGCTGGCGCAGCTACCATGCAGCACCTTTTGGCCCCTATTATCTCTGGGGTGCCACCGCGCGCATCCTGCTGGGTCTGGCGCGCAGGTTGAACGCTTGATCCGTGTGCCCGACAGCCTGCTGGGGGATCCGGTCCTGTGCCGCGTTCTGGATGCCATGACCGCCCAGGGCCATGGCGCTTGGCTGGTGGGCGGGGCGGTTCGCAACGCCCTGCTGGCCGAACCGGTCGACGACATCGATATCGCCACGGACGCCACGCCCGAGCAGACCGTTGCGCTGGCGCGTGCGGCCGGTCTGCGGGCCGTACCGACAGGCATCGAGCATGGCACGGTCACGCTGATCGCCAAGGGTCGCGGCTTTGAGGTCACGACCTTTCGTCGCGATGTCCAGACCGATGGGCGCCATGCCATCGTCGCCTTTTCGACTAACCTTGCCGAAGATGCGGCACGGCGCGACTTTACGATCAATGCGCTTTACGCCGACCGGACGGGGGCGGTGATCGACCCGATGAACGGCCTGCCTGATCTGGAGGCGCGGCGCCTGCGCTTTGTCGGCGATCCCGGTCAGCGCATTCGGGAGGATTATCTGCGCATCCTGCGCTTCTTTCGCTTTTTTGCACGCTATGGGCGTCAGGCCGACGCACGGGCGGTGGCGGCCTGTGCCGATCATCGCGACGGCCTGAACGGCATTGCCCGCGAACGCATCGGCACCGAGATGAAGAAGCTGTTGTCCGCCCCTGATCCAGGGCCTTCCATGGCCTTGATGGCTGAAACGGGGGTTCTGGGCCTGCTGCTTCCTGGTGCCGATCCTGCGCGCCTCTCGGCCCTGCTGGCCATCGAGGATGGGCCCCCTGCCTGGTTGCGCCGACTGGCGGCATTGGGGGCCCACGACCCGGCACTTGCGCTGCGCCTGTCCCGCGCCGAGGGACGGGCACTGGACCTGCTGGCTCAGGCTGCCGCCAAACACTGGTCCTTGGACGAAGCTGCCTATCGGCAGGGCGAGGAGTTTGCCGTGGATCATGCCCTTCTGTGCGCGGCAGCGGAGGGTATGTCCCTGCCGGCGGGCTGGCGCGACAGGATCGCGCGGGCCGCAACGGCACGCATGCCGATCACGGCGGCTGACCTGTCCCCCTTGCAGGGCCCGGACCTGGGCCGGGCATTGAAAGCGGCCGAGACTGCCTGGATCACCTCGGGTTTTTCGTTGCCCGCGCCTGCCTTGATCGATGCGGCCCATCTGGCCCGAAAGGATGCACCATGAGTCTTCACGCCCGGTTCGGACGCATGGTCGACGCCTTTCGGCCCGCCGAAGGTCCCCCACCCCGCACATTGCTGGCGTTCTTTCGCTGGTGCCTGTCCGGGGCTTGGCCGGGCTTGGGTTTTGCCGCCTTTGCGTCGGCGATGGGCGGTGCGGCGGATGTCGTCTCGGCGCTGCTTCTGGGCCTGGTGGTCGATGCCGTGACCAGCAGCACGCCGGGGTCGTTCTGGACCGACAACGGGGCGCTGATCGCGGGATTTGCCGCGTTCTTCCTGATCATCCGGCCCGCCATCTTTGGCCTTTCCACGGCCAGTTCCAACGTGATCATCGGGCCCAACATCCTGCCCCTGGTGCTGTCGCGCCTGCATCGGTGGACAATGGGCCACGCGGTGACCTTCTTTGACAACGACTTTGCCGGACGGCTGGCGCAAAAGCAGATGCAGACGGCCCGCGCCGTCACGGATGTCGCCTCGGAAATGGTGAACGTGGTGGCCTTTGCCCTGGCCTCGGTCATCGGGTCGGCCGCCTTTCTGATGGGCGTGGACGGCTGGGGCGCGCTGGCCCTTCTGGTCTGGCTGGGGGCCTATTTCCTGCTGATCCGCTTTTTCCTGCCGCGGATCCGGGCCAAGTCGGGCGCACGCGCTTCGGCCAGGGCCAATGTCACGGGGCAGGTGGTCGACACGATCACCAACATCAAGACCGTCAAGCTGTTCGCCCATGCCGATCACGAGGATCAGGCAGCGCTTGGCGCGATGGCAGGCTTTCGTGAACGCGCGCTGGATTTCGGCGTGGTCTCGACATGGTTCCGACTGTCGCTGATGGTCGTCGCGGGTATCCTGCCGGTGATCCTGGTCGGCGGCACGATCATGCTGTGGCGCGACGGGGCGGCCTCGGTGGGCGATGTCGCGGCCTCGGGCGCGATCGCCATGCGGCTGTCGCAGATGACGGGCTGGGTCAGCATGGCCCTGATGGGCATGTGGGGCAATATCGGCGAGGTCGAGGACGGGATGCAGACCCTGTCGCCCCCCCACGCGCTGACCGATATTCCGGATGCCGAGGTGTTGGACCGCGTCGGGGGCCGGATCGAGTTCGACCATGTCGATTTTGCCTATGGCCGGAACGAGGGCGGCATCCGCGACATGGTGCTGACCATCTGGGCGGGCGAACGGATCGGCATCGTCGGCGCCTCGGGTGCGGGCAAGTCCACCTTGGTGGCGCTGCTGCTGCGGCTTTACGACGTGGAGCGGGGCGCGATTCGCGTCGATGGGCACGACCTGCGCCACGTGACGCAGGAAAGCCTGCGCCGCCAGATCGCGATGGTGACCCAGGAAACGGCGATGTTCAACCGTTCGGCCCGCGACAACATCCTTTACGGCCGCCCCGACGCGTCCGAAGCTGACATCATCGCCGCCGCCAAGGCTGCCGAGGCGCATGACTTCATCCTGACCCTGCGCGACCACGCAGGCCGCACCGGTTATGACGCACAGCTGGGCGAACGTGGGGTCAAGCTTTCGGGTGGACAGCGCCAGCGGATCGCACTGGCCCGTGCCTTCCTCAAGAATGCGCCGATCCTGGTGCTGGACGAGGCAACCAGCGCACTGGACAGCGAGGTCGAGGCGCAGGTGCAGGACGCGCTGACCCGCGCCATGCAGGGCAAGACGGTCCTGGCCATCGCCCACCGCCTATCCACCATTGCCGAATTGGACCGCATCTTGGTGATCGAGGACGGACGCATTGTCGAACAGGGCAGCCACGACGAGTTGCTGGCCCGCGACGGCCGCTATGCCCGTTACTGGTCACGCCAGTCAGGCGGCTTCTTGGGCATGGACGAGGCCGCGGAATGAGCCTGTGGACGATTGAACGACTGGGCCGCCGCGGTGATGGCGTGGCCTCGGGCGATCAGGGTCGGGCGCTGGCTCCCTTGGTTCTGCCGGGAGAGGTGATCGAGGGCGAGGCACAGGATGGCCGCATCGCGGCGCCGCGGATCATCACGCCTTCGTCCGATCGGGTGCGGCCCCTTTGCGGCCATTACCGTGCCTGCGGAGGCTGTGCGCTGATGCATGCCACGGAAGCGTTCACCACGAACTGGAAGCGCCAAGTGGTCGAGACCGCATTGCAGGCGCAGGGCCTGGAGGCGGTAGTGAGCGGGGTCGATGTGTCGCCGCTTTATTCGCGCCGGCGGGCCGTTCTGTCGGGACGCCGTACGAAAAAGGGGGCGTTGCTCGGCTTTCATACCCGCGCATCCGAGGTGCTCGCCGATCTGGCGGAATGTCATGTCCTGCATCCGGGAATCACGGCGGCGCTGCCGTTGCTGCGCCGGATCGTCATGGCGGGGGCTTCGCGTTCCGCCGAACTGACGCTGACGGTGATCCGAGGGCCTGCCGGTCTGGATGTGGCCGTCCGGGGGGGCAAGCCGATGGAGCCCGCGCTGTTCCAGTGCTTGGCCGCCTTGGCCGAGGAGGGCGATCTGGCGCGGCTGGATTGGGATGGCCAGTCCATCACGCGCCGCACGCCGGTTCTGCCGATGGGCCGTGCGCAGGTCATCCCGCCACCCGGCGCATTCCTGCAAGCCACCGCCGAAGGCGAGGCCGCGCTTTTGTCAGCCGTGCAAAAGGCAGTGGCCGGTGCCTCGCTTGTGGCCGATCTGTTCTCGGGCTGCGGTACCTTTTCCCTGCCTCTGGCGGCCGCGTCGCGGGTCCATGCCGTCGAAGGCTTGGCCGCGCCTCTTGCTGCGCTTGATTCGGCCTGGCGCGAGGCAGGTGAGCTTCATGCCGTCACAACCGAGACGCGAGATCTGGCACGCCGCCCTCTTCTGCCTGACGAGTTGAAGCGCTTTGACGCAATCGTGATCGATCCCCCGCGCGCAGGGGCCGAGGCACAGATCCGCCAGATCGCTGAAGCGCGGATTTCTCGTATTGCATTCGTCGCCTGCGATCCCGTCAATTTCGCCAAGGATGCGCGGATTCTGGCCGATGCGGGGTACCGCTTCGACGATCTGCGTGTGGTCGATCAGTTTCGCTTTTCGCCCCATGTCGAAATCGTGGCCAGCTTAAGTCTTCCTTAAGGCTTTGCTAGGCATGGATACGATGGCTGTGGTATTCACGGGCTACAAAAAACCAAAAAACACGGCAGAGGCAGTGATGAGCAGAACGACCCGTCGGACCTTCACGATTTCGATGCTGGCCCTGTTGGCCGCATGCGGGAAGCCGCAGCAACCCAGCAAGTTCCAGCACTATTCGGGCACCCCGATCACGCAGATCAACGTGAACAAGGGTCAGCGTCGCATGCACCTGCTGAGCGGAACGAACGTCGTCAAATCCTATGACGTCAGCCTCGGCAACCAGCCTGTCGGGCACAAGCAGTTCTCGGGTGACGGAAAGACCCCCGAAGGGATCTACTATGTCGATCGCTTCAACCCGCGCAGCGCTTATCACCTGTCGGTTGGCGTATCCTATCCCAACCCCAATGATCGCGCCTTTGCCGAGGCGCATGGACGAGACCCGGGGGGCGATATCTTCATCCACGGCCGCGGGCCCCAAGGCAACAACCTGTTCCCGCGCCAGCGTGACTGGACGGCCGGCTGCATCGCTGTCACCGACGAAGAGATCGAGGAGATCTATGCCATGGTGCCTCCGGGCACCCAGGTCGTGATCATGCCCTGAAGGGTTCCATGCCCGTGTGATGACAAAGCCCCGGCATCGCCCGGGGCTTTTTGCTGCAGGTCAGCGGGCCGTCAGAAGGGTCCACCAGACCTTGCCCGAGGGTTCGCGGAACCAGGAAAACCCCAAACGCATGGCAGAAGGGTCCATGATCACGTCACGCGTGTCCCGCGTGCTCATCCAGGCAGCCAAGGTCTCCATCTCGTTCTCATAGGTTTCGGAAATGTTTTCGCCGACCAGCGTGCCGGCAAAGCCTGCGCGCCGCGCACGATCCAGCGGCGACGAGCCGTCCGAACCCCAGTGCCACGCCCGGTTCTGGGCCGACATGTCGCGCGAATGGGCCATGGCAGCCGCATCCAGTTGCGGATCGGGGGACAGGGGGCCTTGCCCGATATTGGCCCGCAAGGTGTTGATCTGCTGCAACACCTGCGCACGGATCGACGCGTCATCGGTCGGGGCAGGCTGGGCCACCGGCGCCTGTTCGACCGGCATGACCGGGGCCTGACCCTGCAGGTGACGCGGTGTGCAGGCGCCCAGCGCAAGCATCGCAACCACTGCGACAAAGCTGATTCCGTTCATGTTTCCGGCGCCCTCATCGTTCTTTTGATCGAGATGTATCGAACCGCTGCCCGGGCTTCAAACCCAACTCTGCGTGAGAACGCATCGCGGCGCAACGAGGCCCCTCGGCCGCAGGGTTTGAATTGCCGCGAAAGGGTCCCAGGGCTATATTCCGGGGGCCGCCCGCGCGGCGGCATCAAACCCCGCCTGCAAGAGCGGTGAACTAAGGATTCGAGTCGATGAGCAGATCGTCCTCTTTCAACCGCCGCGCCTTTCTGGGCTCGGCAGCGGCACTGGGCGCCGCGGGGCTGGCGCTTCCCGCGCTTGGCCAGCAGCTTGCCCCCGTTCCCGCGATGCCGGCAGCCGCGCCGGTGAACTCCGGGCCGCAGCACAACATTTCCAGCTTTCGCATGCAGGACTGGCGGCCCCATTTCCAGAATCTGAGCAACGGCGCGATCCTGTGCGATCTGACCTCGCGCGCGGTCCATTACTGGTCCGAGGACGAAAGCACCTATCGCGTGTATCCGTCATCGATCCCGGTCAGTGAGGATCTGATCCGCACCGGCCGTACCGAGATCATCAAGAAGGTCGAAGGCCCCAGCTGGGCCCCCACGCCCGAGATGAAGAAGCGCAATCCCGACTGGCCCGATTTCGTGCCCCCCGGGCCGGACAACCCGCTTGGAACCCATGCGCTGTGGCTGTCCTGGCAGTATTACCGCATCCACGGCACGCATGACACGCGCAAGATCGGGCGCAAGTCGTCGAACGGCTGCATCGGGCTTTACAACGAACACATTGCCGAACTGTTCGGCCTGGCCACTGTGGGAACACAGGTTCTGGTCATGTGACAGGGCGTGGTGCGGCGTGAAACAAAGGGGGCCTTGGGGCCCCCTTTTTGCACCGCCCCGTTCAGGCGCGCGGCTCGACCCAACCGCTGATGTTTTCGCGAATCACCTCCAGCATGACCCGGACATGGGCTGCGTCGTCGTTGAGGCAGGGGATGTAGGTGAACGCGTGACCCCCGGCTTCTTCGAAGCTTTCGCGGATCTCGCCGTTGATTTCCTCCAGCGTCTCGATGCAATCGGACGAAAAGGCGGGCGAGATCACAGCGATGTCGGTGTGCCCCTGCCGCGCCAGTTCGGCCACATGTTCCACCGTATAGGGGCGCAGCCATTCCTCGCGCCCGAAGACCGATTGAAAGGTCGTGTCGATGATGCCGTCCGGCCAGCCCAGTTCTTCCTTCAGCAGGCGCGAGGTCTTCTGGCACTGGCAGTGATACGGATCGCCTTGCATCAGGTAACGCTTGGGCATCCCGTGATAGGACGCGACCAACTTTTTCGGCACCTTGCCGTCCAGCGCGCGTCGCACGCTGTCGGCCAGCGCCTTGATATAGTCCGGGCGCCCGACATAAGGCTCGCATGTCCGCACCGCCGGCTGCCATGTCTGCTTCATCAGGGCGCGGAACAACTGGTCGTTGGCCGTGGCCGAGGTGGGACCCGCATATTGCGGATAAAGCGGCAGGAACACGATGCGCCGGCAGCCCGCGTCCACCATCCGCTGTAGCACGTCATCGGTCGACGGATTGCCGTAGCGCATGCAGAAATCGACCATCACCTGGTCGCCCCATTCCTGGTGCGCCAGTTCGGCCAGCGCCTTGGTCTGCGCCTTGGTGATCGTCATCAGGGGGCTTTCGTTTGCCTCCTCGTTCCAGATCAGCTTGTAGTTTTTGCCCGAGGTAAAGGGCCGCTTGGTAAGGATGATCCCCTGCAGCAGCGGCTGCCATTTCCAGCGGGCGATGTCGATCACGCGGCGGTCCGACAGGAACTCGTCCAGATAACGGCGCATGGACCAGTAATCATAGCCGTCCGGCGTGCCCAGATTGGCGATCAGGATGCCCGTCCTGGCAGGCTTGATCGCGGGATGATCGGCAGGCGCGTGGGTCGGTCTCATTGTTCTTTCTTTCTGATTTCTTCCAAGGCATCGGCCAGAGACTTTTGCGCCGATCCGGGCCGCAGCGGCTTGGGCTGGCTGTCCGACGGCGCCCATCCGGTCAGAAAGACCAGATCAAAGGTGACCGCAACACGGGACGGATCGTCGCGGTCCGCGCTTTGTTCGGCCAGGATCGCCCCCGCCCGGGCCAGGACCCCGCGCCGCGTCGGGTGGCGCAGGCGTGCCGCCATGGCGTTCCCCTCGCCCATGGCCCGCAGGTCGCGGCCCAGGTGGAACAGGTCGCGATAGCTGGTTCGTTGCGGCAGCAGATCGACCACCGGCAATGCCAGCCCCGCGCGATCCAGCAGGGCGCCCAGGTCGCGGATCTCGCCCATCGGCAGGATGCGTGGCGACAGGCCGCCCGTTTCCTCGGCTTCCGCCTGGGCCAAGGCGGCGCGCAGTTCCGACAAGGTCTGGTTGGCAAAGCAGACCCCGATGAACAGCCCGTCCTCGCGCAGCGCGCGGCGGCATTGGACGATCTGACCCACGGGGTCATCGGCCCAGTGCAGCGCCATGGCATGGATCACCAGATCATGCGCACCCGGCTGCAGGTCCAGCACCGGATCGTCGGCCACGACCCGGGCATCCGGAAAGCGCGGGCCCCAGACCTGTGGGAAACCCGTGACAAGGGCGGGCGCCGTAAAGGTTCTGTTAACCTCGGCCAGCCTATCCTCGATCTCGTCGGCGGCGATCTGGTGGAACAGGTCAACAAGGCCGCTGCGCGCCGCGCGTGCGCGCTGGCGGGCCAAGGCCTTGCTGTCGGTCAGGGCGGGGCGGCTGGAAGGCGAGGCAGGTTGGGTCATGGGACTGGAACATAGGGTGCTTTCAGGGGCGATGAAAGCGGCGCTGCAGCTGCTTTATCCGCCTCAGTGCCTGTCTTGCGGGACGGGCGTCGCGGACACGGGCGTGGGGGCCGTCCACCTTTGCCCCGCCTGCTGGTCCGAGGCCGCCTTCATTTCGGGGGCTTGCTGCGATTGCTGCGGTGTCCCCTTGCCCGATGATGGCACCGGCGTGATTCAGGCGCTGGTCTGCGACGACTGCCTCCGGGCCGTCAGGCCGTGGTCGCGGGGGCGTGCGGCGCTTGTGTATTCCGGCACGGCCCGCAAGCTGATCCTGGCACTGAAACATGGAGACCGGCTGGACCTGGCGCCCCCCATGGCGGCTTGGCTGGCGCGGGCGGCGCGCCCCCTGGTCGAGCCCGACATGATCGTGGTCCCCGTGCCCCTTCATCTGCGTCGCCTGATGAAACGGAAATACAACCAGGCGGCCCAGGTGTCGGCGCGGATGGCGCGCGCGCTGGGGCTGGATCATCAGGCCGACCTGCTGATCCGCCTCCGCCACACGCCTTCGCAGGAGCGGCGGGGCGCGGGCGAACGTTTTGCCAACCAGAGCGGTGCACTGGCCGTCCATCCGCGCCGGATGTCCATGGTGCAGGGGCGTCCCGTCCTGCTGGTCGATGACGTGATGGCCTCGGGGGCGACCATCAGTACAGCCGCCAGTGCGCTGCTGGAGGCGGGATCGGGTCCGGTTTCGGTCGCGCTTCTGGCAAGGGCGGTCAGGGATCACTAGATAAGAGCCCACAACCAGAAAGGATGACCATGCCTGCCATCGAGATCTATACCACCCGCACCTGCCCGTTCTGCATCCGCGCCAAGTCGCTGCTGAAGGAAAAGGGCGCCGATTTTACCGAAATCGATGTGGGCTCGGACCCGTCCAAGCGTGCGGCCATGACCCAGCGTGCCAACGGCAAGCGTACCGTGCCGCAGATCTTTGTCGGCTCGACCCATGTGGGGGGTTGTGACGACCTTTACGCGCTGGACCATGCGGGCAAGCTGGACGCCTTGCTGAAGGGCGCCGCATGATGGCTCCCTCGTCGCTGACCGTGGGGCTGATCCAGCTGACGGTCGGTGACGATCCGGCCCTGAACCTGCCCCGGACGCTTGCACTGATTCGTCAGGCGGCCGCCCGGGGCGCCCGGCTGGTCCTGACGCCCGAGGCCACGAACCTTCTGTCCCCCGATCATGTCCGACAACGCCAGCTGCTGCGCCCGGAGGCGCAGGATGCCACCCTTGCCGCCCTGCGGGTCGAGGCGCGGGACTTGGAAATCTGGCTGCTGATCGGGTCGCTGGCGCTGGCCACGGGGGATCCCGATGGCCGCTTTGCCAATCGCAGCCTGCTGATCGGGCCCGACGGCAGCATTGCTGCCCGCTATGACAAGCTGCACATGTTCGACGTCACCATCAGCGACACCGAGGCTTATCGCGAAAGCGCCGCTTATCGGCCTGGCGACAGGGCGGTGCTGGCACAGGCGGCCGGCGTGCCCCTTGGGATGACGGTCTGCTATGATCTGCGCTTTCCGCATCTCTACCGGCAACTGGCACAGGCGGGCGCGCAGGTGCTGACCGTGCCCGCGGCCTTCAACCCGGTGACAGGTACCGCCCATTGGGAGGTGCTGTTGCGGGCCCGCGCGATCGAGACGGGATGTTTCGTTCTGGCGCCGGCACAATGCGGGATGCATCCCGCGCCCCATTCTCCCGACCGTCCAGCGCGCCGCAGCCATGGCCATAGCTTGGTAATCGATCCCTGGGGTGCCGTTCTTGCGGACGCAGGGGAAGAACCCGGCGTGACCACCGTGACCCTTGACCTTTCTGCGGTTGTCGGGGCACGGTCGCGCATTCCATCCCTGACACATGACCGGCCCTTTGCGGCCCCGGAAGGCCATGACGACACGCGCGACCGATCCTGATTCCCAGACAACGGACCGTCTGGCGGCCAGCCTTTTTGCCGAAGTGCTGATCGCCGAACAGTTGTCGCGCGAACTGATCAGCAAGGCCCTGCCGCGAGGGATGCAGATCTCGCATTTCTCGGTGCTGAACCTTCTGGCCCATGTGAACGAGGAACGGACTCCGGCCCAACTGGCCTTGGCCTTTCATGTGACGCGCGGGGCCATGACCAATACGCTGTCGCGGCTGGAATGGGCGGGCCATGTTCATATCCGTCCCGACTGGGACGATGCGCGGCGCAAGTTCGTGTCGATCAGCCCTGCGGGTCGTGCCGCGCGCGATGCGGCGCTGGCCTCGTTCATGCCGCTGATCGGGGGCGTCGTGCGCAAGATCGGCGCCGAAAAGGTGCGCAGTGCCCTGCCCGTCCTGCGGGAACTGCGCGCCCAGCTCGAGGGCGGCTAGACCTGCCGCGCCGTCAGGATATAATTCACCGAAAGGTCGCGATCCGACAGGCGCCAGCCGAAGGTCACCGGGTTGAAGACCATTCCTCGGCGGTCCACCACCATCAGGCCGGCGCTTTCGGCCTTTTGCGACAGCTCGTCCGGCGTGATGAAGCGTGTCCAGTCATGGGTGCCGCGGGGCAGCCAGCGCATGATCCACTCGGCCCCGATGATGGCGGCGCCAAAGCTGCGCATCGTGCGGTTCAGCGTCGACAGGATCACCAGCCCGCCCGGGCGCACAAGACCCTGACATGTGGCGACAAAGGCTGCCGGATCGGCCACATGTTCGACAATCTCCAGCGCCAGGACGACATCAAAGGCTTCGCCCGCCTCGGCTAGGGCCTCGGCCGTGGTGGCGCGATAATCGACGGTCAGCCCCTGCTGGTCGGCATGCACCCTAGCCACGGCGATATTGCCTTCGGCCGCGTCGGCACCGACCACCTGCGCCCCCAGCCGCGCCACGGGTTCCGCCACAAGGCCGCCGCCGCAACCAATGTCCAAGACACGCAGTCCTTCAAACGGCCGAAGGTTGCGCCGGTCCCGCCCGAACTCGGCCGCTATCTGGTCGGCGATGTAATCCAGGCGCAGGGGGTTCATCAGGTGCAACGGCCGGAACTTGCCGTTGGGATCCCACCATTCGGCGGCCATGGCCTCGAACTTGGCGATCTCGGCGGGGTCGATGCTGCTCATGCGGGCGGTCCTTCTGGCGGGCGACGTCAGTTGGGCTTATAGTGACAGGATGGACCGATTGGCAGGACAAATCTCCGCGTCACATGGCCGCCTTCACCCGGCGGCCGAACCCTTTGCCCGCCACACGATCGACGTGGGCGACGGGCATAGCCTTTATGTCGAGGAATGCGGCAACCCGGACGGGCGGCCCGTGCTGGTCCTGCATGGCGGCCCCGGCGGCGGATGCAGCCCCTTCATGCGGCGTTTCTTCGATCCGGCCCATTACCGGACCGTGTTGTTCGACCAGCGCGGCTGCGGACGCTCGCGTCCCACGGCCTCGGTCGAGGCGAACACGACGCAGCACCTGATCGCCGACATCGCGATGATCCGCGCCACCCTGGGGATCGACCGCTGGCTGCTGTTCGGAGGCAGTTGGGGCGCGACGCTGGCCCTGGCCTATGCCGAGACGCATCCGGGTCATGTCAGCGGCCTGATCCTGCGTGGTGTCTTTCTGGGAACACAGGACGAACTGGACTGGTTCTATGGCGGCGGCGCGGCGCGCTTTTTCCCCGACCTGTGGGCCCGGTTCCAGGAGCCGATCCCGCGCGCGGAACGCGGCGACATGATCGCCGCCTATCACCGCCGCCTGTTCGACGAGGATGCGGGGCGACAGACCCGTTTCGCCCAGCCTTGGCTGATGTGGGAAAATGCACTGGCCGGGTTGCAGTCGGCCGCCGTCAGCCATGCCCCGCCCGACTATGCCCGCGCCTTTGCCCGGTTGGAGAATCATTATTTCAGCAACCGCTGCTTTCTGGACGAAGGGCAGCTGCTGCGCGACCGTGCCCGGATCCAGCACCTGCCTGCCGTCATCGTGCAGGGCCGCTATGACATGGTCTGCCCGCCCGCAGGTGCCCATGTCCTGGCCCAGGGCTGGGAAGGCTGCGACCTGCGCCTTGTTCCCGCCTCGGGCCATGCCCTGTCCGAACCCCGCATCACCGCCGAACTGGTCGCGGTCATGGATTCGATCCGCGACGAAGACCGCAGCCGGAAAACCGCCCCATGAGCCTGAACCTGTTCCTGATCTTCATCCTGGCCAGCGGCGCCGCCGCCACGACGGGCGTCGTCTTCCGACCCGGCCCCTGGTACGACGGGCTGCGCAAGCCGGGCTTCACCCCGTCGAAATGGGCATTCCCCGTGGCCTGGAGCGTCATCTATCTCCTGTCCGCCATTGCCGCGTCGCGGGTGGCCCTGCTGCCGGGGGCTGGCCTGGCGCTGGCGCTGTGGGCGGCGCAGATCGCGCTCAACACGCTGTGGACGCCGCTGTTCTTCGGCGCCCGTCAGATGGCGCTGGCCCTTGTCGTGATCGTGCTGCTGCTGATGACGGTGGCCAGCATGGTGCTGGCCTTCTGGTCGCTGGACTGGCGTTCCGGGCTGCTGCTGCTGCCCTATCTGGTCTGGCTGTGCATCGCCACGGCCCTGAACTGGCGCGTTTGGCGGGACAATCCCGATGCCGTGGGACGCTGAGCGCCCTTGCACCCGGAGGTCTTTGGCGCTATATGCCCTTTCAACAGCGGTGCAGGCGTCCAAACCCTGCCCACCGGAACTTCCGCATGGGGCCCGCTGACGGCCCCTTTTTCATGTCCGAAAGGATCCCCATGTCCGACGACCTGTCCCCTACCGGCGGCGTTTCCGCGACAAACGACCTGATCGCCAAGACCGCCATCGACCGGCGCCTGGCCGAGATCATCACCCCGGTGATCGAGG
>NZ_JBKGUN010000082.1:0-11095 GCF_046462195.1 Paracoccus sp. (in: a-proteobacteria)
GCGGCGCGATCGGATCGAAATCATGTTCGGCCGGCGCAAGGACGGGAGGCGCGTCGCCACACGATAGGGCCGATGCCCGGAAACCTTCCTTTCCGCCATCGCTCTTGCCCCAACAACTCTGCTCCGGCTCCGGCTCCGGCTCCGGCTCCGGCTCCGGCTCCGGCTCCGGCTCCGGCTCCGGCTCCGGCTCTGAAAGTCAACGGGTCTGTATCCCAAATAAAAACCCTTCATCTGGCAAGATGCAACCGGGCTACAGGATCAAGGGTTTTTTGTAGCCGATCCTATTGGAGGGAACAGCGCTGCCGTGTGCTGCTCCCTCCAAGGACGGAGGAGCAACTGGTATCCGCCCGCCCTTTGACCCAGAGACAACAGCTTCATCCGGTGACGCCGTTCCTGCAAGATTTGGTTGCAGCAACGCAGAGGAAACAGCCCTGCACGAGCGGAAGCCGGACTCCGTGGGAAACCTTCGCACGCCCTATGCTGGCACGCCGGACGCTCGTCACTTGGAAGAAGGCAGGATTGGAAGCCCTGTCCATGCGTTCGAAAGACCTGCGCATGAACATTTGCTCAAGCCTTGTCTGAGGCAGATCTTGCACATGCTCATCCAGATCATGATGCGGCCGGTGCCGCCAGAACGGGCGCCGCACGTGACAGCATTCAAGGGCGCGTCGGCCAACGAAGTGCCCGGCCGGAACTGCGGCCTCTTGGCAGGAGCATGTCCTTGTGCTGGAACCTGAGTGAGTTTGCCGCAATATGAACACCAGACAGCAGGACGGGCCGACAGCATGACCGAAATCTCACGCCGCAAGTCGGATCATCTTCGCATCGTGGCCGAAGGACGGGGGCGTCAGGACGGTCTTGCCACAGGCTTCGATGCCGTCCGGTTCGTGCATGCGGCCTTGCCAGAGATCGACCTGGACCGCATCGATTGTCAAACGACCTTCTTGAGCCACAGGCTGCGCGCTCCTTTGCTGGTCTCCGCGATGACCGGCGGTCCGGAAGAGGCAGAAAGCATCAACACGCACATAGCCGAGGCATGTGCTGAACTGGGGATCGCCCTTTCTGTCGGTTCCCAACGCATTGCAGTTGAAGATGGTGGCACGGCAGGACTGGGACGGAGGCTGCGCGCGGTTGCGCCGGGTATTCCGATCTTGGGAAACCTGGGGGCAGTGCAACTGAACTATGGTTTCGGCGCGGACGAGGCGCGGCGGGCTGTCGACATGATCGAGGCCGATGCCCTGATCCTGCACCTCAATCCTTTGCAGGAAGCGATCCAGGACGGAGGAAACCATGACTTTTCCGGCCTTTTGAAGCGCATCGAAGCACTGGCCGCAACGTTGCCCGTGCCTATTGGCATCAAGGAAGTCGGCGCGGGACTGTCGGCCTCCGTGGCAGGCCGGATGCTGGAGGCGGGTGTCACGATCCTTGACGTGGCTGGCGCCGGCGGGACCAGTTGGGCAAGGGTCGAGGCCGAGCGGGGGCCCGAACGCCTGCAGACTCTGGCTGCTCCTTTCCATGATTGGGGCATTCCGACAGCCGACGCGCTGCGCGCGGTCGCACCGCTGATGATGCCGGAACGGGTGCTGATCGGCTCGGGCGGGGTTCGGCACGGGCTGGACGTGGCGCGCGCAGTTCGTCTTGGCGCTGACCTGGCGGGTCAGGCGGCGCAGGCCCTGCCCGCGGCACGGGACAGCACCGATGCCTTGATGCGCCACTTCGGCGACGTGATCGCACAGCTTCGCATCGCGATGTTCTGTACCGGATCACCCGATCTTGCGGCACTGCGGCGGGCGCCGCTGCTGCTGCAGGGCGCCGCGGACACATGGTCGCAATCGACGGGGCTGGCCACTGATGACACGCAACGCTAGTCTTGGCCGCGTGCGAACCCGGAGGCTGCCATGACCGACCTGACGCGTCGCAAGCCCGACACGACCGCCACCAACCTGATGCTGAGCGGCGGCATCATCACGGCGTGGCTGGTGCTGCATGTCCATGCCGTCTGGTTTCTGGACGCCCCGGCGCATCCGGTACAGGCGGCGTTGGTCTTTGCGGGTCTTGTCTGGTTGTCGGTGGGGTTGTTCATCATCGCGCATGACGCGATGCACGGCGCAGTCGTGCCGGGACGTCCCCGCGCGAACAAGGCGATCGGACAGCTGGCGCTGTGGCTTTACGCGGCTTTTTCTTGGCGCAAGCTGATCACCAAGCACATGGCGCATCACCGGCACGCGGGAACCGATGATGATCCGGACTTCGGTCATGGCGGTCCGGTCCGCTGGTACTTCAAGTTCGTGTTCACCTATTTCGGCTGGCGCGAATTCTGGCTGCTGGGTGGCACGGTGATGCTTTATGCGCTGATCCTGGGCGCCCGCTGGCCTTATGTTGCCTTCTGGGCTTTGCCCTCGATCGCGGCGTCGATCCAGCTGTTCGTCTTCGGAACCTGGCTGCCGCACCGCCACGACGACCAGCCCTTTCCGGACCGTCACAACGCCCGGTCAATGCGGCTCAGCAATCCCGCCTCGCTGATGACCTGCTTTCATTTCGGCGGCTATCACCACGAACACCACCTGCACCCCACGGTACCTTGGTGGCGCCTGCCCCGCATGCGGACGCGAAAGGACCAAGCATGACCGGCTTTCTCATTGTCGTTGCAACCGTGCTGGTGATGGAACTGACCGCTTATTCCGTCCACCGGTGGATCATGCACGGACCGCTTGGCTGGGGCTGGCACAAGTCCCACCACGAGGAACATGACCACGCGTTCGAGCGCAACGACCTTTATGCGGTGGTCTTCGCGGCGATCGCTTCGGTGATGTTCACAGCGGGCTCGCTCTGGTGGCCGGTGCTGTGGTGGATCGGGGTCGGTATGACGGTCTATGGCCTGATCTATTTCATCCTCCATGACGGGCTTGTGCATCAGCGCTGGCCTTTCCGCTACGTTCCGAGGCGCGGCTATTTCCGGCGCCTGTATCAGGCCCACAGGCTGCACCACGCGGTCGAAGGGCGGGACCACTGCGTCAGCTTCGGTTTCATCTATGCGCCTCCCGTCGACAAGCTGAAGCAGGACCTGAAGAAATCCGGCGTCCTGAAGCAGGATGAAGGACGCAGGGCATGAGGCCTTTCAGCACTGCCACGGGCATGGACCTTACATGACACATGACATCGTGCTGGCCGGGGCCGGGCTCGCGAACGGCCTGATCGCGCTGGCGCTCCGCAAGGCGCGGCCCGATCTGTCCGTGCTGCTGCTGGATCAGGCCGACGGGCCCGCCGACGGCCATACATGGTCCTGCCATGACACCGATCTGGCGCCACACTGGCTGGACCGGCTGGTTCCCATCCGCAAGGGCAACTGGCCGGACCAGGAGGTTCGCTTTCCCCAGTTCTCGCGTCGGCTGAGGGCGGGATATGGCTCAATCGACGGGCCGGGGCTTGCCGGTCTGGTGCGGCAGACAGGGGCGGAAATCCGTTGGAGCAGCACGATCCGGGATCTGGACGGGGCTGGCGTCACGCTGCAGGACGGGACGCACATTGCCGCGTCCTGCGTCATCGACGGACGCGGCGCAAAACCCTCGCCTCATCTTGCCGTCGGCTTCCAGAAGTTCGTGGGTATCGAGATCGAGACCGACAGCCCACACGGCGTCCGTCGTCCCTTGATCATGGACGCAACCGTGCCCCAGCAGGACGGGTACCGTTTCATCTATCTGCTGCCCTTCTCCCCTACGCGCATCCTGATCGAGGACACGCGCTACAGCGACGGCGGCGCGCTGGACAACGAGGCATTGGCGGCGGCCTCGCATGCCTATGCCCGGGAGCGCGGCTGGACCGGCCGCGAGGTGCGGCGCGAAAGCGGCATTCTGCCCATCGCACTGGCCCATGATGCGCCCGGATTCTGGGGGGATCACGCCACGGGTCCCGTGCCGGTCGGCCTGAGGGCAGGTCTTTTCCATCCTGTCACCGGCTATTCCCTGCCCTATGCGGCACAGGTTGCTGATCTGGTGGCGGATCTGGCCCGAGCAGGCCGCCTGACGACGGACAGTCTTCGCGATGCTGTTCAGGATTTCGCGCTGAAAAGGGCCCAACAGGACCGTTTCCTGCGTTTGCTGAACCGGATGCTGTTCCGTGGATGTCCGCCGGAACGGCGGTACACCTTGCTGCAGCGCTTCTACCGGATGCCGGAAGGCCTGATCGAACGCTTCTATGCCAGCCGCCTGACGACCGTCGATCAGCTGCGTCTGGTGACGGGCAAACCACCCATTCCGTTGAGCCGGGCGTTCCGCTGCCTGCCCGAACGCCCCCTGCTGCAGGAGAAAGCATGACAGCCCCGACCAGAACCGCAATCGTGATCGGCGCCGGTTTTGGCGGCCTTGCGTTGGCCATACGCCTGCAATCGGCCGGCATCGCCACCACTCTTGTCGAAGCCCGCGACAAGCCCGGTGGACGGGCTTATGTCTGGCACGACCAAGGGCATGTCTTCGATGCAGGTCCGACAGTCATCACCGATCCCGAATCGCTGAAGGAACTCTGGGCCTTGTCGGGCCAAGACATGGCACGCGACGTGACCCTGATGCCCGTGTCGCCCTTTTACCGGCTCTTGTGGGCGGACGGAAAAAGCTTTGATTACGTCAACGACGGCGCGCGACTGGAGGAGCAGATCGCGACGTTCAATCCGGCTGATCTGGACGGTTACCGGCGTTTCCACGATTATGCCGAAGAGGTTTACCGGGAAGGCTATCTGAAGCTGGGCACGACGCCCTTCCTCAAGCTGGGCCAGATGCTGAACGCGGCGCCTGCCCTGATCAAGCTGGAAGCCTATCGTTCCGTGCACAGCATGGTGGCGCGGTTCATCAAGGACCCGCATCTGCGGCAGGCCTTTTCGTTCCACACGCTGCTGGTAGGCGGCAACCCCTTCTCGACCAGCGCGATCTATGCGCTGATCCATGCCCTGGAGCGCCGCGGAGGAGTGTGGTTTGCCAAGGGCGGCACCAACCAGCTGGTCGCAGGCATGGTTGCGTTGTTCCAGCGGCTCGGCGGTACGTTGATGCTGAATGCCAAGGTCGCCCGGATCGAGACCGAGGGTGCCAGAACCACTGGCGTGACCTTGACGGACGGGCGGCAGCTGACGGCAGACATGGTTGCCAGCAACGGCGACGTCATGCACTCGTACCGCGATCTTCTGGGGCAAACCCGGCGCGGGCGCACCAAGGCCATGATGCTGGGCAAGCAGCGCTGGTCGATGTCGCTGTTCGTGCTGCATTTCGGCTTGTCGAAGATGCCCGAAGGGTTGGCTCATCACAGCGTCCTTTTCGGCCCCCGCTACAAGGAGCTGGTGAATGAAATCTTCAAGGGACCCGCTCTGCCCGACGATTTTTCGCTTTACCTGCACTCGCCCTGTGTCACGGACCCCAGCCTTGCGCCTCCGGGCATGTCCACCCATTACGTCTTGGCACCGGTGCCGCATCTGGGTCGTGCGGATGTCGACTGGGAAAAGGAAGGTCCCGCTTATGCCGACAAGATCCTGGCCAGTCTCGAGGAACGGCTGATCCCAGACCTGCGGCGCAACCTGACGGTTCAGCGCATCTTCACTCCGGCCGACTTCAAGTCCGAACTGTCGGCTCATCACGGCAGCGCCTTCTCGATCGAGCCGATCCTGGCGCAGTCGGCGTGGTTCCGCCCGCACAACCGCGACCGCAGCATCCGCAACTTCTATATCGTGGGCGCGGGCACACATCCGGGTGCGGGCATTCCCGGCGTCATCGGATCGGCCAAGGCCACGGCGCAGGTCATGCTGGCCGACGCGGTGCCCGCATGAACGATTTGGTGGTCACGTCCGAAGCCGCCATCGCGGAGGGATCGCAAAGTTTTGCAGCAGCTGCGCGACTGATGCCGGCGGGAATCCGCGACGATACCGTGATGCTCTATGCCTGGTGCCGTCACGCGGACGACGTGATCGACGGACAGGTGCTGGGCGATCGGCCCGAAGCCGTTGATGACCCGCAGGCCCGCCTTGACAGCCTACGGGCCCAGACACTGGCGGCGCTGCAGGGTGATTCCGGGCTTTCGCCGCCTTTTCAGGCGCTGCAGGCCGTGGCCCGGCGGCACGACTTTCCGGACCGCTGGCCTCTGGATCTGATCGAAGGATTCGCCATGGATGTCGAGGCGCGGGACTATTGCAGCATCGACGACGTGCTGGACTATTCCTATCATGTCGCAGGCGTGGTGGGGGTGATGATGGCACGGGTCATGGGTGTGCGTGACCATGCCGTGCTGGACCGTGCCTGCGACCTGGGATTGGCCTTCCAGCTGACCAACATCGCGCGGGACGTGATCGACGACCATGCCATCGGCCGCTGCTACCTGCCCCGGAACTGGCTGGACGAAGCTGGTGCAAAGGTCGAAGGACCCCTGCCCTCGCCCCAGCTTTACGCAGTGATCATCCGGCTGCTGGACGAGGCCGAGCCTTACTATGCGTCGGCCAGAATTGGTCTGTCTGCCTTGCCACCACGCTGCGCCTGGTCCATCGCGGCAGCGCTGCGGATCTATCACGCGATAGGGACGCGTATCCGGCGCGGCGGGCCGGCAGCTTATCGTCAGCGCATCAGCACATCAAAGCCGGCCAAGATCGGGCTCGTTGCCCGGGGGGGACTGGACCTCGGCCTGTCGCGCCTGCCGCACAAGGTCAGGCCGCGCAATGGGCTGTGGACGCGGCCCATGGGCTGAGGGCCGTCAGGCACTGGTCTTCTGCACGGCATAGGGAAGAACCCGCTCCAGCAGCGCGGCGATCTCGGGCGCCTTCAACCGTCGGCTTTGCAGCATCCGGTCCAGCTGGGCACGATTCGCCTCGTAATCCCGCGAAGCGTCGTGCATGTCGGTCACCGCGAGAATGCCCCGCTTGGGTCCGCCTGCGGCCTGGTCGCGACCGGTGTCCTTTCCCAAGCTGGCCTTGTCGCTGATCACGTCCAGCAGATCGTCATAAGACTGGAACACCCGTCCCAGCTGTCGTCCGAACGCGATCATCTGGTGCTTGTCCTCGTCGTCGAAGCCCTTGATCAGCGACAGCATCTCCAAGCCCGCAATGAAAAGGACGCCCGTTTTCAGATCCTGCTCGCGCTCCACCCCGGCGCGATCCTTGTCGGCATGCAGGTCCAGGTCCTGTCCCGCGCAAAGCCCTTGGGGGCCCAGAGCTGCCGTCAGGATGCGCACCAGTCCCGCCCGAGTCTGAGCATCGGCGCCGCGGGCCGTGGCCAGAACCGCCATCGCCTCGGTGATCAGGGCAATGCCCGCCAGTACTGCCCGGCTTTCGCCATGGGCGACGTGGGTGGCCGGCACGCCGCGTCTCAGGCTGGCATTGTCCATGCAGGGCAGATCGTCGAAGATCAGCGAGGCGGCATGAACGGTCTCGATGGCCGCGGCTGCGTCCACAGTGGTTTCACAAACGCCGCCCGAGGCTTCCGCGGCCAGCAGCAGCAGCGTGCCGCGGAACCGCTTGCCCGACGACAGTGCGGCATCCCGCATGGCCGCGCCGAGTGGATCCGAAACGATACCGAATCCCCGAGCGATTTCGTGCATGCGGGCAGTCAGCATCTCTCGATGTGAGGGATCGGTCTCTCGTCTCATCCTGGCCTTGTGCATGCGTGTTCCGAACTTGGCAAAGTGGTGGAGCGCCGAGGTCTGTCCCGTCCGCACGCTCCGACATCCGCCGTCAACGGGACCATCGTGGAACGGTTCAACGGAAATTGCGAGCAGTTTTGTCAGGACCAACCCGCGCAGGGGAGGCATGTTGACGATTTGTTAAACATTTCGTGCCGACAGCGTCAAATTGTCGCCTTCGCGACACGCGGCATCGTCAAAAAGGCGTAGTCAGAACTTGGCGCGGGTCGGGGCTTTTTCATCAGCTCCGTTTTTCTCAGTCACCCCCTCCTCGGCCTGCGCTACGGCTCCTCTGCCACACTGACAGCGACATGCGCGTTGACATTGCTTGCCTGCGGCGTTCAAGTTGTTCTGTCATGACGAGGGCTTACTCTTGACAGGCAACGCAGGTATCGCATCGTCGACAACCAGGCGCCGTGCCGGGCGCAACCTGGCCGAAGCTCAGGATTGGGTGGGAACGCTCGTCTCTGTCAGGCCTCCGCTCTTGCGGGGCATGGACAGTACACAGCTGGCCGCGCTGCTGTCGGAAACGACGGTTCAGGTCATGCGCCGCCCGACCGAGATCCTGCGACAGGGCGAACCCGCGAAATGGGGATACCTGATCCTCAAGGGCCAGATCGAGGTCACCTTCATCGACGTCGACGGAAACCGCATCCTGGCTCATCTGGCCAAGCCCGGAGAAGTCATGGGCGAGGTCGAACAGTTTTCAGGCCGCACCTGCGCGGCGACCTGCACCACCTTGCCCGATACGGCTGTCATGTTGTTCGACGCCGCCCTGATCCTGCGTCACATGCCGGCTCAATTGCTGTTGCGCAACTTCGCAAGCATCTTTCACGAACGTCTGATGCGCGACAACCAACAGCAGTCGGTGGCGATGTTCTATGCAGCCGAAGACCGCATCCGCATCCACCTTCTCAGCATGACCAGCGTCGCCATGCCGGAGGTGCGGATAAGCCAGACCGAACTGGCAGGTTTCGCCGGCTGTTCGCGGCAGACGGTCAACAAGACATTGTCATTGCTGCGGGCAGAAGGGATCGTCGACATGGGCCGAGGATCGATCCGGGTTCTGGACCGCACGAAGCTTGAAGGACCGCATTCCAGCATCGACAGGATCGTGGGGGATCCGGAGGCCGAGGATCTTCAGCCGGCCGTATGACGGTCCCATGCCGAAAGAGTGACCTGCGCATGGCGTTCAGGGGGCTGAGCAAGCAGCCGCTTTCGGCTTATCTGCCATCCGAACCTTCTTGAACCGCGGAGAAAGCATGGCCGATCCCACCCAGACCACAGATCGCGCAGGCGATCGCTACGCCCGGGAACTGGAGCGGCATCTGGACTGGCTGGACAGCTTTACCTCCACGGCGCTCGGTGTGCTGTCGGCGGCCTCGGGCATCTATACCTATCTGGGCGTGCGCAGCCTGCTCGATGACCCAGGCCTGTGGACCACCTTTGCCGCACTGGCATATTCGATCGCGGTATCCGTGGGCATTTTCGTCTTCTGGTCCTATCTGCTGCGCCTGCTGCCCGCCGTGCGTTCTGCCGCGTCGCGTGTTGGGTTGCTTCTGACGATGGCGCTTGGCTCTCTGGCCATCGTGGCGATGTCATCATGGCTGAACGCGGCAGCGCTGGCTGGCGGCGCCGCAGTCGAGACCCATATGGCCGTCACCGTGCAGGAATATCAGAGCGCACTGGAGCGGGCGCATTCCAATGCCGTCGCCGGCCAGTCCTTGACGCGCGACGTTGCCCGTGTCCGTCAAAGCTTCCAGGACCTGTCCGAACAGGAAGCCGGAGGCACGCTTTCCGGCTTTTCGGGACGTGGTGCCGTTTTCCGGGTACTGACGCAGAAGGGTACGGAACTGCAGGCGCTGGAAAGCCAGCTGGCCGAGGTGGCCAATCCCATCGAGGAAACCTTTACCCAGGGCAACACGATCCTGTCGCGAATGCGCGGCATCTCGGTCGAACCGGGGGCCATCGGGGACCGCACCGTCCGCTTTTCCGAAGATGCGGTGGCGCTGGCGGGCCTGATCACCCAGTTGCGGCAGTTGAATCCGGCCACTCTTGTCGGGCGTGCAGCGCAGGACTTGGCCGACGCGGTCGTGTTGCCCGAACTGGACGGCGCCACCGCCGAAACCCGTGCCGGCCAATCCAGCACGATCAACTCGGTGCTGACCCTCGTCGAACAGCGTGCACAGACCCTGGCCGCCGCCGCGGCCGAGGTCGTGTCACTGCCCCCACCCGACGAGGCTCTCTACACGCCGATGTCGGCCGCCGATGCGGTCATCGCCTATGCTGGAAATTTCGTGCCAGCTTGGGCGGGCGCCATTTCGATTGACCTGTTGCCGGCGGTGTTGGTCTTCATCATCATGGTCGTACAGGCTGCCATCCGGTCGGGCCGGGGCGAGGGTCACAGCGACGACCGCATGACCGTCGGAGAAATGCGCGCGGCCTTGGCCGCATCCGAGATGCTCCGACAGGTCGAAGCATCTGCGGCCACCGATCCCCTGCCCGTCCCGCGTCCTGACCCGTCAGCCGAACGGTCCCGTTCATCGCAGGACGGGGGATGACATGGCGATCCTTTCGTCTCCGGGAAAGGCCATTCGCGCGATTCTGGTTTCCCAAGTTCTGCTTGGCGGGGCAATCATCGCGCTGGACCTGATGCGCAGTCCGGGAACAGCCGCTCCGGGCCTTTTCGCTCCGCCGGCGCAAGGGCCAAGCGTGCGCCCCTATCGTCCGGATCTGCGGGCTCCCGATCCCGCGCAGCCCGGTGCGCCCGCCATGCGCCCCATGCCAGAAACGCTGGACTTCACCGTGAGCGGCGAGTCGATACGACTGACAGGGCAGATAGCACCCGGCGACGCCGACCGCTTTGCCACCTGGCTGGAACAGAACCGCCCGACCGAAACGCAGGTGGCGCTGGACAGTTCGGGAGGATCCGTGTCGGACGCGCTGGCCATCGGACGCACCATCCGGGCGGCCGGTTACGATACACAGGTGGAGAATGGTGCAGTCTGCCTGTCGGCCTGCCCTTATATCCTTGCGGGCGGGGCGGCGCGGCAGGTCAAACCGGGGGGAGTCGTGGGCGTCCACCAGCACTACTTCGGACAAAGCACGATCCTCCCTGCCTTCATGGCCGTCAAGGATCTGCAGCGCGCACAGGCGGGGGTGATGGACTATCTCACGCAGATGGGCGTCAATCTGCGATTGATGACCTATGCATTGCGAACCCCGCCTGAGGAGATCAACATCCTGGACTCCGACCTGATGGCGGAACTGGGCCTGACGACACCTGACGCGCAAGGCTGAGCCTGCGGGTCAGGCTATGGTCATGCCGCAACGGTCCGATGAGCGTTTCTGTTCAAACTACGGGTTCGGTTTGTGGGTCCGGTCCCATACAATGGCTGTTTGGTGGTGATTGGCCAAGGCAACAGCAGACAAAGGTATCCCCGGATGATCT
>NZ_JBKGUN010000083.1:0-44754 GCF_046462195.1 Paracoccus sp. (in: a-proteobacteria)
GGTCGAGGCCGCGCCGTTCTTCGCCAGCACCCGGTCGGGATAGGCGATGAAGTCGCCGCCTTTGCCCAGAACCGCCCGGTGCGCCGCGCGGCCGATGTCGAAGGTCTTGCTGTCCTTGCTCTGATGCTCGGGGTTCAGCCGCGGGTGAGCCGTCCAGGCGTGGCGCGGGCTGCGGTTCAGGAGCAGCCCGGCCAGCGTTGAGGACAGAGACGGTGCGGCACAAGGATCAGCGTGGTATTCTTCCACGCTGATGTCATGGATGTCGGGGCCCAAGGCCTTGGCGGGTGCCGCGTACCCGCTGGCGAACAGGTCTTTCGTGATGGCGTTCATGAGTTGCTCCTATTCGGCCACGATGGAGCCAAGCTCCGGGTGCTGCAGGCGTTCGAGGATGTCCTTCTCGATCGCCCAGACTGTCGTGGTGCCGACCATCAGCTTGACCTGCTCGCGGTCGAGGTAGAACTGGCCGACCTTGATGCGGTCCAGCGTGGCGCGGCGGTTGAGGTGGACATCATCGACGTGGAACTGGGCGGGCACGTCCTCCAGACACAGATCGCCCGGGTAGAGGTCGATGCGGGTTTTCATCACTGCGCCCTCGCGATGAGGGACAGGCCCCGGTGCGCGGTGGCGGGCACGTACTCAATGCCCGTCCACACCTGGAGGTCGGTCGGCGCCGCAGTCAGCTTGCGGGCCTTCCAGATCGCTTCGCCCGCATCCTTGGCCACGACCTTGATCCAGCCGTACTTCGACTGTATCCGGAACGAGTTCAGGCCGGGAGCGTCGAGCGGCTTGTCGCAGAAGTTCAGGTGGCCGGTCATCGCGTCACCCCCGCAACTGCAGCCGCACACTCGGTGGCGAAGCCTGCGCAGGCGCCCGGCATCACCGCCTTGGCGATGGCGACACCGATGGCGCCGTAGAACAGCGCTCTGGCCACTGCAAAGAGAGCCAGCCAATGCCAAATGAAGGTGTTCTCGATCGGCTCGCGTTGCGCGCCGTACTTGTGGTCCATCTGTTCTTCGAATGATGCTTGGTCGTGCATGGGGTTCTCCGATGCTGATGCTCGGGATGGGCCGCCTGTAAGGTGCCCGCACCGGAACATCAGGGTCACTTGCTGATGGCGCCGTCGTGGTCTTCGTCGCGGAAGTTGGCGGCGGTGAGCGTGTAGGGGGCGCTGTCGTCCAGTCGCGCCCAGATGAAGGCGATGATGACCGCGAGGCACACGGCGATCAGGATGTAGGCGATGATGGTGAGCATCGTGCCCTCACCAGAACTTGCGCAGGCAGCCATCGAAGGCGCGCTGACCGAAGACGTAGACGGCGGCCTTCTTATCGCTGTCGCTGGCGTAGATCGGCGGGGCCATGGCGGAGTCGACGAGGGCATTGGCAGCGTCCCTGAAGGTGAGTCCGCTCTCAGCCGCGATCTGGTACAGTTCCGAAGGACGGGCGCCGATCTGGCGGGCCACCATGGTGGCTGCCGCAGCATCCGCGAAGGTGTCGCAGTAGTCTGCAACGGTGGTCGCGGCAGCACTCAAGGGGAGCGAAGCAAGGGCGGCCAAGGCGAGGTAGGCTTTCATGTGGGTGGTCCTTCATCTGGGGTGAGCAGCAGGCTCGTGGGGCGCTGCTGATGAGATAAAGGTAATGGGGAAATTCCCTACTTAAATAATATTAGGGGAAACTTCCCCAAAAAAAGTCTGCCTCATTGATTCGGGCGTGCTATACTGCCCCTGCCAGCGCCAGGCAGTGGCGCGCATCAGGAGGCCTCCGCGATGACCAGAAATGAAGAAGCCCCGCGCGGGGCAGGGCTGTCTCAGGACAAAGATGCGTGGGTGTCAGATCTTAAGATCACCGACGATGAAGCGATGTCGCTCATCGTGCTCAGTCTGGCCACTGAACGTCATGAGCTTGCTCTTGCGCGCGGCATCTTGAGCCGCTTGGTTGAGCATCAACTGCCCCTCGTCTTTGGCATACTCAATGGCAATCCGGGCGACCTTCTGGACGTTGTCCCAGTTCCTGCAAGCGGCGCATCCTGCATCGCGGCTGTCCATATCCGGTTCTCCCAAGAAGGTTATCGGCGTCTTGCAGAAGCCGCAAAGGATCGCGTGGCTGGTACCGTTGATCGTAATGTCGATGGCGTCATCAGTCATTGGATTCTCCATCATTAAAGGTTGTCAAAGATCGGATGATGGGGCGGCGCCGGGGGCTGAGTCCAGCTTCCGGCGCCTTGAGCCAGCACCAAGCCCTGGCGCATGAAAAAGCCTCCGCAGTTGTTCAACTACGGAGGCTTCCCCATGAGGGTGTGCGTTTCCCCTCACGCTGAGCGAACGAAGGGGTTCAGTTGATGTTCCATCAAGCTTGATTTCAGACGGCCCCGCCGTGAGTGCGCACTGCGGGGCCTGCGATCAGATCGCAACATATCAACTTGTGCGTGTCTCGAATGTTCCGGCACTTGCGTCTTGGCGCGGGCGTCGGCCATAACGCGCCGCATGAAGATCATGCACACTGAAACGACGTTCACCATGACCATGAAAGAGTGGTCGAGCACCTATCAATTGGACGAGCTGCCGAAGTGGCTGGAGTTCTATCGCAAGCAGCGCGAGGACTTTCCGAAGGCAGGAAAGGTCTATGATGCGACAATTGAAGGTCTGGAAGCGTTGGTGCGGAAGTCGAGTATGCCAGCATAAGAAAGGGCCCGCCGATGAAGGCGGGTCAACTGTCCTACGGACGGTAGCGTCAGCTACTGGTTCTCCTGCTTATCGTCGCCAGGCACCGCTGGGTTCATCACGTCAAACTCCTTAGGGGAGTGAGCAGTGCCATGGTGGTCGCCCTGACCGTTTTGCCGGTTAGGTGGATCTGTGGCAGGATTGTCTTGCTTCGGCTGTTCCTGAGACATTTTTTGGTCCTCCTGTAGGTCAACACGCTTTAGAGAACGTTGTTCCCGCTGGAGCAGGCGCCCCATTATCTATTGCTGTGTTTTGGAGACGCTTCTTTTCCTGTGGCATAAAGCCGTGCGACAGTCTGGTGGTGCACTTTGGCATTCTTGGCTTTCCGACCGGATTTTTGTCCGCACTGACCGGAGGGGCGACCGCTTTGCCCTCAGTACAAGCACGCATCCGTTTTCGAACCGGTACTCACGCTCACCGTTTGCTCGGAGGTGCTGCTTGGGAACTTCGTCTATATGCCTTTCAGGCGCTGTAGGTTCGACTGCGCAGCCTAACAATACTAGCAGTGGCAGCATGATCATATTTCGTGTTGCCCAGCGCACCCTCATATTTTTTGAACGTTGTTCTTGCCACATCAGCGGCAAGAATAGTCGAACACATACCGCTCATCCCCGCCCGGCCTGCCGATGCCGACTGAGCAGACGCGCCCAAGGCTGAGGAGGTAATTGCGAGCAGCCCCTCGATACTCACTCTCGGGATCATCGACGCCATCAGCCATCAGCGCGACCTCCAACTGGCCACGGCGATCGGCAATGTACCAAGCGTTCCCTTTGTAGAAATGTTCGTCTGCCGTGCCGAAGTCTGAGACTGGAGGGGTGGCGCAACCACCTAGGATTAGCAGTCCCATCAGTACGTATTTCATTCTGCTCTCACCTTTTCAGCCGCTTCCTTCAGCGCCTCGGTCACATTAGCCACCACATCTTATCAAAGTTCGATTCGCCCACAAGAAAGTGCGATCAACCGTACTTTTGACGGGTGGCGGATGGTCAATGTTCCGCTTACGTTCTTTATGTACATGTCAGTAAGGGGTGAGGGATGAATGACAGGCAGCGCTTCAAGGCAGCATCGGACATGCTTTCTTCCGCAACATTCACTTCGGTTGCTCTCCGGCTGCGACTTCTTCCTGACTTGCGAGATACTCGATATAACCTTCTAGAAGGTGGCGGCGGTCGGGAGATAGATGATCCCACAGAGCCATAATGCGCTGCTTACCAGTGCTGGCGCCGCCTTGCATCTCAATCGTTGCAGTCCCTTCGCCAAGGTCAATTATGTGATCAACTGTCATTCCCATGGCAGCAGCCAAGGCCTTAGCAGTCGACACTTTGGGGGATGATCGTTTTCGAAACAGATCGCGAACCGCTGTTTCACCCATGCCGGCAGCCCTGGATAGCGGAGCAGGCTTCCAGCCGGTGAGTTCCATTGCAACTCCGAGGCCGCGAACGAAGGGGTCAAGATCAGGCTCGCACATGTGGGGAAGTTGCCCCATAAGTAATTCAAGGCATATAGGGAAGTTTCCCTTTTTCCTAAATGGGGAAATTTCCCTGTCGTAGAGCTATGGAAAAAGCTCGCCTCCGAAATTCAAAGTCATGCCAGTGCGCAGGGTGTCACACCGCAGAAGTTTCTTCGCGATGTGATCGGATCGAGCTGCAACACGTGGCAAAAGTGGCAGGATGGAGAGTCCAGCCAAATCATGGCCGTTGCTGATCGCATTCTCGCTCACATTGCTCAAAATCCACCCATTAAGACGTCGGAGAGCGCAGCGTGAAGACTGCGCTCTCCATACTCGTTGCTCTTGGTCACTCGTTACACAGCGACCCAAAGCACAGGTGTAATTAGTATGTCGCCCGTGAAGTTTTCCGATCGTCGCGAGACGCTGAGCTATCGCCAGCATTTGGCGCAAGTCTGGCAGCGCTTTGTTGTCCAGAATTTCGACAGTCCGGCCCATGCCGCCCACGTCTTCAAGGTCGATGCCTCGACTGCGGAGAAGTGGTTCTGGGGGCTGAACGCGCCCTCAGGCCGGGTCGTTGGAAAAGCCATCTCCGACCCGCAATTGCGTGATGCCGCGCTCACCTTACTGACGGGACACTGATCAGAAGAACTCTCATGGCTTTCTACCGCGTCCAGATCCTGGCCGCGATCCACCTCGGCACGTTCGGGGAATGGTGGGCTGCTCGCGCAGCTCATCGGCTTGGAAAACTTTCCGGAGAACTTTCTGACGGGCGCTGCCATGACCAGCGCGTCTGACACGGGAGCCTTGATCAAGGTTGAGGCGGGCATTTCCGTGATCCACATCCCTCTGTCCGAGGTGCATGGCCTGCGCATGGCGCTTGCTGAGTGCCCCTGCCGGGCCACCAAATCCACCGCAACAGCAGACATCAGGCAGCGTCTGGCAAAGGCCCATGGAAAGGTCGGAGCATGAAGATCGTCCGCCTCACGCTTGAGTGGGTCCGCATGTTGGATCTGTCGCAGAACAGCCGCCTGCACTGGCGCAAGAAGCCCCGCTTGGTAAAGAACCAGAAGGGCATGGCCACGGCGGTTGCCTACCACGAGTGCTTGCACCGCGCGAAGGGTCTGGTCCCGACCACGGGTGACATCCTGGTGACGCTGACGTGCTGCCCACCGAGCGGGACCGTCTATCCCGACGACGACAACTTCATCACGGCACAGAAGGGTGCACTCGACGCCATCGCAGCTGTGCTGGGTGTCGATGACACCCGCGACTAGGTACCCATAGTCGCCGACTATACCCGGATCGACCAGCAGCAAAAGCCTTCAAATGCCACTGCAAGTTGATTTAACGGAAGCGCCGGGCGCCAAGATATTGCAGGCCATGCGCACCGCTTTTGAGATCATCTTCTACTGCGGCCACCGGGGCGTCATCGTCCTGCCGGAATGGAGGCACCGCGACCGGATCCTGCCCCGCGTCCGGTGCGCCAGTTGCTGCCGTCTCGGTGCTGAGAACTTGGTTGTGCTGCGGGAGACAGGGCCTGATGGGTACCGGAACCCGGATGATCTGACGTGGTATTAACGGCTGGAGGCTGCTAGGCAATATGCTTCCTGCCGCCGGTACTTCAGTAATCAGCCTTAAGCCTATTGCTAAGGCAAAGGCATCATGTTTTCTACATAGCTGCTCGACAGCCAGTCTGATAAATCCATGCCTGTGAGCTTTGCAGCTTCTTCGATTTCAGGTTTGAAAAGCTTATCTAACTGCGCTCGCACGTCGCAAGGTATGGTCGTTCTCGCCTCAGACACGCTGGCAGCCACGTCAACGTAAGATGGCTGCATGACGCTGCTCACTGCAGCATCGACACCGAGGAACTGCTCAACCTGCGCCAGAGACCCAGACGGTTCTGACCAGAGTGAGTCCACACGCAGAAAAAGCACTTGGTGGCGCGGGAAGTTCTGCAGCAGGACCCGGATCTGCGATGCGTAGCAGCTGCGCTCGACATAAGAATAGATACGAGCCGCGCTCGGCGTTTCCTTAACACGGTCCCGCCCAAGAGGTGAAACGGCGTCTTCGAATGAGAGCGTGTCCCAGCCGCGGCGCGTTTCCATCCGCCAATGCGAGTGGGCGCGGAACGTTGGGTGCCGTAAGCTGACGATCAGTTTAGCTTGATGATTGTACGCTCGGAGCCGAGAGAGCGAGTTTGGCCAGTACAGATAAATGGGCGTGGCTTCTCCGCGTAGTACATCGGGTATCGTCCAGTCGTACTGAAGCTGCAGCTGCTCGTGATCAGGGTCCGACCAAGCAATATCCTCATTATCAAAATGATGAACTTCTTTGGTGCGCGCCATTTGAATTTGTGGGTGCGTTCTCAAATAGCGGTCAAGCGCGGTGGTTCCTCCCTTCTGCGTACCGACAATGAAGAAATCAACTTTTGAGCTCATGTTGCTGCCCGCTTGATGAAGCTTTGCGAAGTGTATTGCATGTCACGCTTTGGGCGGAAAGGTAGGGTAGGCGACGAGGCTCTAGGCGACCAAACCAATCAACGGGTGGAAGCTTCACCGGGTGAAGACCTCGTCCACAGTCAAGCGATCAAGCTCGAAATTGTACCGGCTAATCTTCGCAAGAGCCATTCCCGTTCGCCAGGCGCGAGCGCGGCAGCATTGAGATTTGCCCTATATAGGATGACGGCCTGCTGTGCCGCTGTGAGTTCTTCTCATATTGCTTCGGTGGAGCTTTTCTTTCCACCCATTCACGCCTCCGCTTTTGAAACTGTATCGCACAGGGTTTTTGATGGAGGGCTAATCGTCTCGCTCTGACATCGGCGGCAGACGGTGGGTCTTGCTGTGCAGTTGGATGGGTGCGGCATAGGATACGCGCAGATGATGAAAACCGCGCTGGAAGAGGTCAGGGCGAGGGGGCGGTCATGGTGTCGGGTGAGATGCGAGGGGCGTATCCTTGTGGCGGCGCTGGCCTTGTTAAGCGGGCTGCGGGATCATCATTACGTCCGCCTCGGTGTGATCTTCCTTCAGCGATAGGGCGTGTCATGATGCGGCTTTCTTGGTGCTGGCGCTGAGTTGGACCGCGGCCTCGCGGTTATTACTCAGGCGGCACTTCAGGATGCGCTCTGTCTCAGGGTCAATCTTCAGACGGCTCAGGGCGATCTCAAGCGCGCGGGGTGCCTCACGGCGATAGACCGGATCATCATCACGTCTCTCCTGTCTGAAATACAGCAAGCGTGACGCAATGTGCTGTTTTACACATTCTCGCTTTGATCTCGGTTTGTCCTGTAAATTTTGCGGAGCAAGAGATTGAAAAATTAGCTTTTCGTCAAAACCTAAATCTAGTGCGTCTGCCAATTTCGCCACACCCGCCCAACATGTTCAAGACATCCGCCTCTCCAGCTTCCGCCTTGATTGTCGCCGCAACGGAAACTCCCGCACAAACCCGGATGCGCACAGCAACGCGACGGTAGATAAATCTCCTACGGAGAGCCATTAATCGAGAAGAGCAACCGGTTGAGAGTTCGTGCCGCGCAATTGTCCTGTCAGGGCAGAACCTGTCGTGCGGGGGGATCAGAGGGAGGAGACAGCCCCCGCAGGACGCCGGGAATATAGTCGGGCAGATCGTCCGCTATCAGGCCGGGACCAAAGCCACGAGCAGCGAGAGCATGAACCAGCACCGCCGCCCCCGCCGCCTCCAGCACCGGAAAGCGTCGAGCCGCCAGACCAACCATAAGACCTGCCAGAACATCGCCAGCCCCCGCTGTTGCAAGCCAAGGCAGATCGTTTGCCGAATGGACCAGTGCCGTCCCGTCCGGCGCCGCGATGACGGTGTCGGGTCCTTTCAGCAGAACCAAGGCGCCCGCGCGTGTCGCAGCCTTGCGCACCGCATCAAGGCGCGAAAAGGCAGGCCCTTGCTTCACCGGCGCCGAAAGCTGCTCCAAAAGGTCTGGAAACAGCCGCGCAAACTCTCCTGCATGAGGGGTCAGAATGCAGGCGGAATGAAGGTCATCAAAAGGTTGAGCACGCGCCGCCAAGGCGGTGATTGCATCCGCATCCAGTATGGTCGGGATGTTCGTTTCCAGAACGGCTGGCAGCAGCGCTTTGGCACGCTCGATCCCGCAGCCCGGCCCGATGCAGATCGCGGACACGCGCTTGTCCGCAAGGACCCTGCGCAAAGCTGCCGCATCATCGACCGGGCGTTTCATCAGGGCGTCGGGTGGACCTGCATGTTCGGGCAGTGCGGCCGTCGTGGGACAAAGGGTGACAAGGCCGCTTCCGACCCGTAGGGCGGCCCGTGCCGACAGTCGTGCCGCACCCCCTTGTGCAGAGCCGCCGGACACGATGACCGCGTGGCCGTGATCGAACTTGTGGCCTTGCCGTTTTTCCAGATTGGCACCTTGGACCAGCAGGTTCGCGGGGCCGGGGGGCGAGCCGGTCAGCCCGATATCGGCCACGACAACCTTCCCGCACAGCGAGGGCCCTTCGGCCAGCAAATGACCCGGTCGAAGGCGATGAAATGTGACGGTCAGGTCGACCGCCCGCAGGAGGGTTCGATCGCCGACCACTCGGCCGCTGTCGGCGCAAAGGCCACTGGGAATGTCCACGGCCACCATTCTGGGGGCCCGCCTCAGGCTGGACAAGGCAGGGGCATGGGTATCGATCGGCCGGCTCAGCCCAATCCCGAACAGTGCGTCGATGGCCAGGTCCGCCGACTTGTCCTGCTGCCGGGACAGCACCGGCCTGACTGCAGACCACAGGTCATGCTGCCGGCGGGCGTCAGGCGGCAGCGCTTCCCGCTGCCCCATCAGCGTCACCTCGACATCCCAACCTTGTTTTGTCAGCAGTCGGGCAACAACAAAGCCGTCTCCGCCGTTGTTGCCCGGACCGCACAGGATGATCGCACGGCCCGGCGTGGTTTGCAGTTCCGGCCATTGGGCCAAGATCGCGTCAACAACAGCATGGCCGGCACGTTCCATGAGCGTCTCGCCGGTGGCGCTCCCTTCGGCAATGGCCTTTGCCTCCATGGCGCGTATTTGTGCGCTGCCAAGAATTTCCGTGCCTGTCAGCATCATGATTGCCCTTAAAATGTGCATCCTGATTAATATAAAGGCAGTTGGAAGCAGCGAGACGGATCTCCTGCACCAAGATGGGACTGCCTCATTTACGTCCTCCATCAAACGCGCCAATCAGGCGTCAAGGCAAGCCGCGAGGAAGGATCTGGAGCGATGAAGAAGATCGAGGCCATCATCAAGCCGTTCAAGCTGGACGATGTCAAAGAAGCGCTGCAAGAGGTGGGTGTCCAGGGTCTTTCCGTGACCGAAGTCAAGGGCTTCGGCCGCCAGAAGGGGCATACCGAACTGTATCGTGGCGCTGAGTATGTCGTCGACTTCCTGCCCAAGGTTAAGATCGAGATGGTCTTGCCCGACGACCAGGTCGATGCGGCCATCGAGGCCATCGTCGGCGCCGCCCGCACCGAAAAGATCGGTGACGGCAAGATTTTCGTGCTGCCTGTCGAACAGGCGATTCGCATCCGTACCGGTGAAACCGGCGACGACGCGGTCTGATCGCAGCGCAATTCCGAAGAACAGGACTCCCGCACCCGGCCGCCCCGGCCGCCGGGTTGCTACCATGAAGAAAGGGAAGAGATGGAAATCAAGGATGTCTTGAAGCTGATCGAGGACGAAGACGTCGCTTATGTCGACGTTCGCTTCACCGATCCCAAAGGCAAGCTTCAGCATGTGACCCTGGACCGCGATCTGGTCGACGAGGACTTCTTCGAGGAAGGCTTCATGTTCGACGGCAGCTCGATCGCGGGCTGGAAATCGATCGACCAGTCGGACATGAAACTGATCCCCGACCCGGCATCGGTTTATATCGATCCGTTCTATGCCGAAAAGACGCTCTGCGTGCACTGCAACGTAGCCGAGCCCGACACGGGCGAAGCCTATAGCCGCGATCCCCGCGGAACCGCCGCCAAGGCCGAGGCCTACCTCAAGTCCACGGGTATCGGCGACACCGCATATTTCGGCCCCGAGGCCGAGTTCTTCCTGTTCGACGACGTCCGCTATTCCGTGACGCCGCAGAAGGTGTCGTTCCAGATCGACGCCGTTGACGCCGCTTGGAACACCGACACCGAATACGAAATGGGCAACACCGCCCACCGCGCCGCACACAAGGGCGGCTATTTCCCCGTGAATCCGATCGATGCGGCTCAGGACATTCGCGGCGAGATGCTGTCCACGATGAAGCGCATGGGCATGAAGGTCGACAAGCACCACCACGAGGTTGCCTCGGCGCAGCACGAACTGGGGCTGATCTTTGGTGGCTTGGTCGAGCAGGCCGACAACATCCAGAAATACAAGTACGTCATCCACAACGTCGCCCATGCCTATGGCAAGTCGGTGACTTTCATGCCCAAGCCCATGAAGGGCGACAACGGGTCGGGGATGCACGTCAACATGTCGATCTGGAAGGACGGCAAGCCGCTGTTCGCCGGCGACAAATACGCCGACCTGTCCCAGGAAGCGCTGTATTTCATCGGCGGCATCCTGAAGCATGCCAAGGCGCTGAACGCCCTGACCAATCCGGCGACCAACAGCTACAAGCGCCTGATCCCCGGCTTCGAGGCTCCGGTTCTGCGCGCCTATTCGGCCCGCAACCGCAGTGGCTGCGTCCGCATTCCGTGGACCGAATCGCCCAAGGCCAAGCGCGTCGAGGCCCGCTTCCCGGATCCGGCGGCGAACCCTTACCTAGCGTTCGCGGCGCTGCTGATGGCCGGTCTGGACGGCATCAAGAACAAGATCGATCCGGGCCCCGCGTCGGACAAGGACCTTTACGACCTGCCGCCGGAAGAACTGGCCGAAATCCCGACCGTCTGCGGTTCGCTGCGCGAGGCGCTCGAAGAGCTGGACAAGGACATGGACTTCCTGCTGGCGGGCGACGTGTTCACCCGCGATCAGCTGGAATCCTATATCGCGCTGAAGTGGGAAGAGGTTTATGCCTATGAGCATACGCCCCACCCGATCGAATACGCGATGTATTACAGCTGCTGATCACGATCCCGGATCATTGAAAAGGGCGGCCTTCCGGGGCCGCCCTTCTTCGTGATTATCACTCGGCTGCCAGGCCCGTGGCAAAGGGATAGTCGACGTATCCCTTGGCGCCACCCTGATAGAAGGTCGCAGGATCCTGCTCGTTCAGGGGCAGGCCACGGCGAACCCGCTCGGGCAGGTCGGGCGTCGCAATGAAGTCGCGCCCAAAGGCCACGGCATCGGCACGACCATCATCCAGCAGCGCCTTGGCGGTTTCGACGGTCAGGCCCTCGTTGGCGATCACGTGGCCGCCAAAGGCGTCACGGATGTCGCCCATCAGGCTGTCTGCGGCAGGATATTCGCGCAGGCAAAGGAAGGCGACGCCGCGGCGACCCATCTGGCGCGCGACATGGGTAAACAGCGCACGCGGATCGCTGTCGCCCATGTCATGGCTGTCTCCGCGGGGCGCGAGGTGCACGCCAACCCGGTCGGCGCCCCACACGCTGATGACGGCATCCACGATCTCTTCCAGAAGACGGCCACGGCTCTCGATGCTGCCTCCGTACTGATCGGTGCGCGTGTTGCTGCGATGCTGCAGGAACTGATCGATCAGGTAACCGTTGGCGGCATGAATCTCGACCCCGTCGAAGCCGGCATGGCGCGCGTTCTCGGCGCCCTTGCGATACGCTTCGATGATGTCCGCGATCTCGTCCGTCTCAAGGGCACGAGGCGTGACATAAGGGCGTTTGGGGCGCAGCAGGCTGACATGTCCGCCCGGCTGGATGGCCGAAGGGGCCACCGGGGTCTGTCCGTCCAGCAATTGCGGATCCGAAATCCGGCCCACATGCCACAGCTGCAGAAAGATCAGGCCGTCACGTTCATGCACGGCGCGCGTCACCTCGGCCCAGCCTGCCACCTGCTCCTCGTTCCAGATGCCCGGCGTGGCTTCATAGCCAACCCCCATCGGGGTCACGCTGGTCGCTTCGGAGAGGATCATCCCTGCACCCGAGCGTTGGGCATAATACTCGACCATCATCTCGTTGGGCACCCGCGCCTCGCCTGCACGGCTCCGCGTCAACGGTGCCATCACGATACGGTTCTTCAGGGTAACAGCGCCCAGAGACAGGGGTTTGAACATCGAAGGCATGGGGCCTCCTTTCATGGTTGTTGCGTCAAGGCACAGCTGTAGATCGCGCGGCAGTATTTCAAGCACCAGGCTTCTTCGGCAGCGACTTTCACGTTACTGCCAGTTCGTCGCATTTCGAACCAGATTTGGCGCTGGCCAGCTTTCCAAGAACGACATCTGGAGGTATTCGAAATCATGGATATCGTGCTTCTGACGACCTTCACCGCCTTTCTGTTCCTGCTGATCGCCGCGGCCGAACCCTTGGCCGCGCGCCTGTCCCTGCCGTTCAGCGTGGTGGTGGCCGCTATCGGCATCGTGATCGGCGGGGGCGCGGTGTTTTTGCTGCGGACGGAACTGACCGACACGCTGAACCCGATCGCCGAAAGCATCCTGGGCCTGCCGATCCGTTCCTCGGTCTTTCTTTATGTCTTTCTCCCCACGCTGATCTTCCAGGCCACACTCGAGATGAACATCCGGCGGATGCTGGATGACTGGGTGCCGATCCTGACGCTGGCGGTGGTGGCGGTCGTTGTGGCGACGCTGACCATCGGCTTCGCGCTGTCCTGGATCGGCGGTCTGCCAATCATGGTGGGCCTGCTGATCGGGGCGATCGTGTCCACCACCGACCCTTCGGCCGTTGTCAGCATCTTCCGGTCGCTGTCGGCGCCGCGACGGCTGGCCCGGATCATCGAGGGCGAGAGCCTCTTGAACGACGCGGCCGCCATCGCCCTGTTCGGCCTGTTCATGGGCTATGTGATGCTGGGCGTGCCGAACCCGAGCCTGAGCGAGGCGATGGGCCAGTTCCCTGGCCTGATCCTTGGGGGGGTTCTGGCCGGCTGGCTGACCGCGCGCCTGGCGCTGATGCTGATGGGGCTCTTTTCGCGCTTTGAGACCGCGCAGATATCGGTTTCAGTCGCGGTGCCATATCTGGCCTATGTGAGCGCGGAACAGCTGCTGGGGGCTTCGGGTGTCATCGCGGTCGTGGCGGCGGGCCTTACGTTGAACTTCATGGGCCGCGGTCGGCTGGCGCCCGCGTTCTGGGTCAACCTGCGCGAGGTCTGGGGCCTTCTGGCCCATTGGGCGGGAGCCATGATCTTCATCCTTGCTGCGCTGCTGATCCCGCGCCTCCTGGGCGAGGTGCGGCTGAGCGACCTGGTTCTTGTCGGCATCGTGGTTTTGGCAGCCTTTGTGGCGCGGGCGATCATCCTGTTCCTTCTGCTGCCCCTGCTGACCGGGCTGCGGCTGTCGCCGCGGATCCAGCGCCCTTATCGGATCGCGATCATGTGGGGGGGCTTGCGCGGAGCGGTCACCCTGGCGCTGGCCTTGGCCGTGACCGAGAACCTTCGCGTGCCCGTGGAAACAAAACGCGTCGTCGGCATCCTTGCCACAGGATTCACACTGTTCACCCTGATCGTGCAGGGCACGACGTTGCGCGGCGTCATCAGCCTTCTGGGCCTCGACAAGCTGTCGCCGCTGGATCGGGCGCTGTCGAACCAGGTTGTTGCCGTGGCGCTGCAAAGCGTACGCGAAGGCGTGGCTTCGGCGACCGAGAACTATGACCTGACACGCGAAACGGTCCGAAGCGAGGCCAAGCGCTTTGGCGCCCGCCTCGACGAGGCCATCGAACGGGCCGAGGCCGAGGACAATGCCGAAATTCTCGACCGCGATCGCATCACCCTGGGCCTGATCGCACTGGCCGGTCACGAACGCGAGGTGATCGTGCAGCGTTTCCGGGAACGTGCGCTGTCGGCGCGTTTGTCGGAACAAGCATTGTTCGATGCCGATCGCCTGATCGAAGGGGCGCGCTCGGGCGGTCGCACCGGCTATCAGCGTGCGGCGCGCAGCAGCCTGCGCTATGGGCCGGCCTTCCGGTTCGCCGCGTTCCTGCGCAACCGGCTCGGCCTGTCCGGCATGCTGGCCCGAATGACCGCCGACCGCTTCGAGATGCTTCTGGGTAAGCGTTTGATCCTGCGGGACCTTCACGCCTTCATCGACCGCCGCATCCGTCGCATCCACGGGCGCCGCGTGGCCGAACTGTTGCACGAACTGCTGAACCGCCGGATCGAGGCGGCCGAAACGGCGCTGGAGGGCCTGCGCCTGCAATATCCGGGCTATGCCGAGGAACTGGAACGTCGCTTCATTCGCCGCACCGCGCTGCGGCTTGAGGAGCGCGAATATGCGGCCATGCGGGAGGACGGCCTGATCGGCGCCGAGGTGCATACCGAGTTGATGGCCGATATCGGGCGCAGGCGCCAGCAGACCGAAAGCCGTCCGAAGCTGGACCTAGCCCTCAGCAAGAACGACCTTGTCCGCCAGTTTCCGCTCTTTGCCGATCTGGACGATGCCGAACTGAAGCGCCTCAGCCGCGAGGTTCGCACCCGTTATTTCAACGCCGGCACGATCATCACACGCAAGGATACGCCAGCCCGGACGGTGTATTTCGTGGCCTCCGGCGCGGTCGAGCAAGAGGTCGCGGGCCAGACCACCCGCCTCGGCCGCGGCGAGATGTTCGGCCAGATGGGTGTCCTGACCAGCCGCATCCGCCGGACCGAGGTGCGCGCCATCACGCCGACCAGCCTGCTGCTGCTGGACGAGACAGGGTTTCGCCGCCTGCTGAAACGCTCGCCCGCGCTGCGCGGGGCGGTGCGGGACAGCATCGTCGGCAAGGGTTCTTCGGCAGAAGCGTTGAAACTTCCCGAACTGCGATTGGACGCTCCGCTTGGCGAGGCGCAGCCAAGCAGCTAGAAAGGCCTTTCCGACCACGATCCCACAGGTAATTCGCATGGACAGCGCCGCCCGCATCTCCCGCCAGATCGCCGCCGAGATTGCGGCCAGCCCCGCACAGGTGACAGCCGCCGCAGCGCTTCTGGACGGGGGCGCGACGGTGCCCTTTGTCGCGCGTTACCGCAAGGAGGCAACCGGTGGCCTCGACGACACGCAGCTGCGCACCCTGGCCGAGCGCCTTGCCTATCTGCGGGAGATGGAGGCCCGTCGCGGCGCCATCCTTTCCTCGATCCGCGATCAGGGCAAGCTGACGGACGATCTGGCCCGCGCCATCGCCGGGGCCGATACAAAGGCGGCGCTGGAGGATATCTATCTGCCCTTCAAGCCCAAGCGCCGCACCAGGGCGATGATCGCCCGCGAGAACGGGCTGGAGCCGCTGTTGCGGTCCATCCAGGCCAATCCTTCCGCCGATCCGGCCGTTCTTGCGCCGCGGTATATGGGGGAGGCCATCGACACGCCAAAGGCTGCCCTGGAAGGTGCCCGCGACATCCTGGTCGAGGAACTGTCCGAAAACGCCGAAGTTCTGGGAAGCCTTCGCGACTTCATGCGCCGCGAGGCCCGTATCTCGGCCAGGGTGGTGTCGGGCAAGGAAGAGGCCGGCGCCAAGTTCAGCGACTATTTCGCCCATCAGGAGGCATGGGCCGATATTCCCGGCCATCGTGCGCTGGCAATCCTGCGCGCGGCCAAGGAAGAGGTCGTGACCATCGACATTTCTCCCGAGCCAGAGGCCGGCGTCGCACGGGCCGAGGGGATCGTGGCGCGGGGGCTTGGTCCAGTGGGGCAGGGACCGGGTACAGACTGGCTGCGGGGGGTGGCGGGCTGGTGCTGGCGCGTCCGTTTGTCGAACACGATGTATATCGACCTGCTGACCGAGTTGCGCAAGCGCGCCCATGACGAAGCGATCCACGTCTTTGCCCGCAACCTGCGTGACCTTCTGCTTGCGGCACCTGCAGGGCCACGGGCGACGCTTGGCCTTGACCCGGGTATCCGCACCGGCTGCAAGATCGCGGTTGTTGATGCGACGGGCAAGGTGCTGGAGACCGCCACGATCTATCCCTTTCAGCCCAAGAACGACCTTCGCGGGGCCGAGGCCACGCTGCTGGCGCTGATCGCGCGGCATGGAGTGGACCTGATCGCCATTGGCAACGGCACCGCCAGCCGCGAGACCGAGCGTCTGGTTGCCGAAACGCTGAAGCAGCTGCCCAAGGGCGTCAAGGCGCCCACCAAGGTGATCGTTTCCGAAGCCGGAGCTTCTGTTTATTCGGCTTCGGAACTGGCGGCAAAGGAATTCCCTGACCTGGATGTTTCGCTGCGTGGGGCGGTGTCGATCGCCCGGCGCCTGCAGGACCCGCTGGCGGAACTGGTCAAGGTGCCGCCCCAGTCGATTGGCGTCGGCCAGTATCAGCATGACGTGGACCAGAGGCAGCTTGCCAAGACGCTGGAGGCGGTGGTCGAGGACGCGGTGAATGCGGTGGGCGTGGACCTGAACACGGCCTCGGCGCCGCTGCTGGCCCATGTTGCGGGGCTGGGGCCGTCACTGGCGCAGGCCATCGTGGCTCATCGCAACACCGCAGGCGCCTTCCGGACGCGTGCCAGCCTGAAGAAGGTCGCGGGCCTCGGGCCCCGCGCGTTCGAACAGTGCGCCGGGTTCCTGCGCATCCGTGACGGGGACGAGCCTTTGGACGCTTCGGCCGTTCACCCCGAAACCTATGGGCTGGCCCGCAAGATCGTCGCTGCCTGCGGGCGCGACCTGCGGGCGGTGATGGGTGACGCGGGCGCGCTGAAGCGTCTGAAGGCCGAAGATTTCGTGACGGGCGATTTCGGCCTGCCAACCGTTCGCGACATTTTGGGAGAGCTTGAAAAGCCCGGTCGCGACCCGCGTCCCGGTTTCGTCACCGCCAGCTTTGCCGAAGGTGTGGAAGACATCAAGGACCTGCGTCCCGGCATGCAGCTTGAAGGAACGGTGACCAATGTCGCGGCCTTTGGTGCCTTTGTCGATATCGGCGTACACCAGGACGGTTTGGTTCATGTCAGCCAATTGGCCGATCGCTTCGTGAAGGACCCACACGAGGTGGTCAAGGCAGGCGACGTGGTCAAGGTCCGGGTGACCGAGGTCGATGTCGCCCGCAAGCGCATCGGCCTGACCATGCGCAAGGACGGCGCGATGCCCGAGCCGCGTGGCCCGCGGCCGGACAAACCTTCCAAGACACAAGCGTCCCAGGCCGCACCGAAGGGTGCCGCGTCTCAGGGCGCTTTCGGATCGGCCTTGGCCGATGCGTTGCGGCGGCGGTGAAGGAGGCGGCCATGCAGGCGGGATCACGGGACTGGGACGGACTCTGGCTGGATGATGCCGCGCATCGCGGCTTCCTGATCACGGACGCCCGACGGCAGCTTGATTTCTTCGACGCCAGTCCGCGCCTCGGCGGCGGGTTCCATGTGCTCGACCTTCGGGGACGGCCGCTGCTGGGAGATCTGCAGGAACTGCACAGCACGACGCGTCTGGTGCACTCCTATGCGCTGGCGCAACTGGCTGGGCGACCGGACCGCGCCGGCATCATCGACCGGGGTATGGAATATCTCTGGACCCGGCACCGGGATGCCACGTATGGCGGCTATCTTTGGGCGCTGGACGGCGATGTGCCGGTGGAAGGGCCCAAGTTGGCCTATGGGCAGGTGTTCGTCCTGCTGGCCGCCTCCAGCGCAAGAATGGTCGGCCATCCTGATGCTGATCGCCTGCTGTCGGACGCGGCAGAGGTGCTGGACCGCCATTTCTGGGACGAGGACGCCGGACTTTTCCGGGACGAGTTCACGCGCGATTGGGAGGCGTTTTCGACCTATCGCGGCATGAATGCGAACATGCACGGTGTCGAGGCGCTGCTGGCCGCGCATGAAGCGACAGGCGAGACGGAGTATTTGTCCCGCGCTGGGCGCATCCTGAAATTCTTCATCGCAGGCCAGGCGGCTGCTCATGGCTGGCGGATCCCCGAGCATTACGACGACCAATGGAAGCCGGACCCTGATTACGCAGGCGATCCAATGTTCCGCCCGGCAGGCACGACGCCGGGCCACAGCTTTGAAATGGCGCGCCTGCTGCTGCAATGGTGGGATCTGGCGGGCAGACCAGACAGCAACGCGCCACAGCAGGCGCATGCCTTGGTTTGCACGGCACTGTCGGACGCATGGGACAACAGGCGCGGCGGCCTGATCTATACGTTGCGTCCAGATGGGTTCAAGGACAATCCAGCGCGTTATTGGTGGCCGGTGACCGAGGCACTTGGCGCGCTGGCGGCATCGATCAAGCTGGAGCCGCAGCCGGAGGACGAGGCGTGGTATCGCCGCTTGTGGCAGTTCGCCAGCGTCCGGCTGATCGATCACGAACGTGGCGGCTGGTTCCCCGAGCTTGGCGACGATGACAATCCCGCGCAGCATCAGTTCAAAGGCAAGCCGGATCTTTATCATGCCTTGCAGGCGGATCTGCTGCCTCTGGCGCCGGGATTGTCCCGTCACGGCACCGGGCTGCATGAGCTTCGCCCCCTGGCGGTCACTGAAGGACCAGGCTGAGGCTTTGCGTGACACATCTCCCATCCTTGGGAGGACGGGAGCAGGCGGCAGCCACCGCAAGGCGAGTGACTGCCGCATTGGTACACAATTTTGCTGCCGGACCATGTGTCGCGGAACCCGTTGACTACTCGGCGATTGACCTGCGCCCGGTGCTGCCATAGCGCCTTGTTCCCTGACCCCAACCCACCTGACAGGAGCCTGCAATGCGGATGAAGATTGACGTTGCCCTAGACTACCGCCTTGAAGCTCCCGGACCGGCCCTTCTGGTAATCGAAGCGGCCGGCGTCACGGGCCAGACGATCCACGAGGCGTCGATCGACCTGGGTCAGCCTGCCCATCTGGCCCGCGTCCCGGGCGAAGAAGGTATCGGAGAACGGATCGTCATGCGCGCCAACGACCGCATGACCTGCCATTATTCGGCCGAGGTCGAGGTCACCCGCCCGCGCCCCGACCTGTCGCGCCTGCAACCGGTCGAGGTCGAGCACATGCCGGGCGATGCCCTGCGCTATCTGCTGCCTTCGCGCTATTGCCCGACCGAGCGGTTTGCCCATTTTGTGGGCTCGCGCTTTGGCGACACGCGGGGCGGTGCCCGCGTCGTAGCGCTGCGGGATTGGGTGGAGCGGAACCTGGATTACGTGTCCGGGTCCAGCGACGGCAACACGACCGCCGCCGACACCTTTCTGGACCGCCGCGGGGTTTGTCGCGATTACGCCCATTTGCTGATCACGCTGTGCCGGGCGTCGCAAATCCCGGCGCGCATCGCCAGCGTTTATGCCCCGTCGGTCGAGCCGCAGGATTTCCATGCCGTGGCCGAGGTGTATCTGTCAGGCGAGTGGCATCTGGTCGATGCGACCGGGATGGCCACGGCCGACAGCATGGCCATGGTCGCCGTGGGCCGGGATGCGACGGACGTCGCCTTCCTGACAACCATCACGGGGGCGAACCTGCAGACCCAGACCGTTTCGGTCCGGCAACTGGTGTGAACGCTCACACCAGGGCAGCGGCGATCAGCAGCGCGGCCATTACGGCCACTGCGCGCCGGTAAAGGCCGATCCCTCGCAGCAGATCACCGACCTGCGGGTCGGGTGCGCCGCCATTCAGCCAGGGTTCGTCCGCAACGCGGTCTGCATAAGCGCGCGGGCCTGAGAGTCGCACCCCAAGTGCCCCGGCCATTGCGCCCTCGGGCCAGCCCGCATTGGGCGAACGATGCGCAGGGGCGTCGCGGCGTGCACAGCCCAAGGCCCGGCCCGCACCCGGACCCGAGGCAAGCGCGATCAGCAGGGCAGTCAGACGTGCGGGGATCAGGTTTGCCACATCATCCAACCGTGCCGCGAACATGCCGAAAGCCTCATGACGCGGCGTGCGGTGCCCGATCATCGAATCCAGCGTGTTGATCGCCTTGTAGGCGGCGATACCCGGAAGTCCGCCGACAGCCGCCCAGAACAGGGGCGCGATGACTCCGTCGCTGGTATTCTCGGATAAGCTCTCCAAGCTGGCGCGGCACAGGGCGGCCTCGTCGGCGCGGCGGACGTCGCGCCCGACGATCATTGCCGTCGCCTGCCTTGCATCCTGTAGATTTCCGGCAGCCAATGGACGTGCCACAGCCTGCAGGTGCTGATCCAGCGACCGCGCGGCGACCAGCGGCCATGCCATGATGGCCGCCCCCCACAGGCCCAGCCATGACTGGAGCATGACGGCCGGAGCAATTGCCGCCGCCACGACCAGCATGGCCGCCGCCGCTCCCTTGAGGCGCTTCATGTCGCCCCGATTCATGTCTCGATCGAGCCGAGCGATCAGTCGGCCGAGCCATGTGACAGGATGGCCGATCCGGCGGTAAATGCCTTCAGGCCAGCCGATCAGCGCATCGATGATCAGAGCCACTGCCGCGATCATGGCCATGGCTCAGATCCTGCCGGTCACGTTGACGCATTCGACGGCCCAGACGTCGCCGGCGCGGCGCAGCACCGTCAGTGACAGCGGCGCCACGGCAAAGGACAGGGCGGCGGGGCCCACGACCATCGACAGCGCGGCGCGCACTGTCCCTGCATGCGCAACCACCAGGCTGTGCCCAGTCAGTCCGCACAGAACGGGTATCGCACGCGCTGCCATGTCTTCGAAACTTTCGCCGCCCTCAGGCCGATAACGAGCCAGTTCAGCGGGCGAAAGCGGGCCCAAATCCGGCAGGCGTTCCGCGGGCAGTCCTTCCCATGCGCCCAGATCCTGTTCCCAAAGGTCAGGCTCCAGCCCGTCGACCTTCAGGCCCAGCGCCTCCGCAGTCTGGCGGCAACGCAGCGCCGGGCTGGCCAGCACCCTGGATGGGCGGCCTATCCGTGCCATCAGCCATGCCAAGGCCGCATCATCCGAACAATCCGCCGGCACGTCGCGCCGTCCGGCCATCAGGCCGCCTGCCAGACTGGGTGCGTGACGCAGGATCGAAAGCTGCATGGGTGTCTCCGTCGTTTGGCGCCTGTCTGGCCTGCAGCGCCCCAAGGAGCAAGCCCGCGTTTCTGTTGACGCGACGCGCTTGGTGGGCGCAGCCTGTGCTTGACGCGCGGTGCGGGGTCGCGCTATGGAAATGAACAAACGTTCAATAACCGGGGAGGGTGGTTGCGATGTTCAATCGAGGCATGGAGTTCGATCTGGGCGAAGATGTGAACGCGCTGCGCGAGATGGTGCACCGTTGGGCCCAGGATCGGGTTGCTCCGCTTGCGCCCGAGGTTGATCGCACGAACGCCTTCCCGAACCAGTTGTGGGCCGAGATGGGCGAACTGGGCCTTCTGGGCATCACCGTTTCCGAGGAATGGGGCGGTGCGGGCATGGGCTATCTGGCCCATGTGATCGCGATCGAGGAAATGGCCCGCGCCAGCGCCAGCATCAGTCTGTCCTATGGTGCGCATTCGAACCTTTGCGTGAACCAGATCAAGCTGAACGGGACGGATGATCAACGGGCACGGTATCTGCCGAAACTGTGTTCGGGCGAACATGTCGGCGCACTGGCCATGTCCGAGGAAGGGGCAGGCAGCGACGTTGTCGGCATGAAGCTGCGCGCGGAAAAGCGGAACGACCGTTACGTCCTGAATGGCAGCAAGTACTGGATCACCAACGCGCCAGACGCCCACACGCTGGTTGTTTATGCCAAGACGGACCCGGAGGCGGGCAGCCGCGGCATCACAGCCTTCATCGTCGAGCGCGGCATGGCCGGATTTTCCACCAGTCCCCATTTCGACAAGCTGGGCATGCGCGGCTCGAACACCGGAGAACTGATCTTCGACGATTGCGAGCTCCCGTTCGAAAATGTCCTGGGCGAAGAAGGCCGTGGCGTCCGCGTGCTGATGTCGGGGCTGGACTACGAACGGGCTGTTCTGGCGGGCATCGGCACCGGCATCATGGCCGCCTGCCTCGATCAGGTCATGCCCTACATGGCCGAGCGCAAGCAGTTCGGACAGCCCATCGGGTCCTTTCAGCTGATGCAGGCCAAGATCGCGGACATGTATGTCGCCCTGAACACGTCACGCGCTTATGTTTATGAGGTGGCACGCGCCTGCGACGCAGGCAAGGTGACACGACAGGACGCCGCGGGTGCCGTGCTCTACGCCAGCGAACAGGCGATGGTGCAGGCCCATCAGGCGGTTCAGGCCTTTGGCGGCGCAGGATTCCTCAACGACAGCGTGGTCAGCCGCCTGTTCCGCGATGCCAAGCTGATGGAGATCGGCGCCGGGACCAGCGAGATCCGGCGCATGCTGATCGGACGCGAGCTGATGGGTCTGGTCTGATGCGCGCCTTGCTGCTGCTGGCTGGCCTTGCCGCGCCTGCCGTGGCACAGGACGTGCCGGTGTTCGATCCTGCACCGCTGCTGGCTTGTCTGGAAAACGAAAGCGAAGACTGCATAGGCTTGGCAACTGCTGCATGCATGGAGGCTTCGGGCGGGGACACGACCTATGGCATGTCCTATTGCCTGGAGCAGGAAAGCGATCTTTGGGATCAACACCTGAACGCGAATTATGCCGAAGTCCGCGATCGTGCCCGCGCCGCCGACCAAGGGTTGGTCGCAACCGACCGGCAGGAACCGGCACTGCAGGACATGCAGCGGCGCTGGATCGCCTATCGCGATGCGGCCTGTGCCTTCGAGGCCGCGCGGTGGAGTGGCGGGACCGGCGCGGGCCCGGCCGCGCACCAATGCATCTTGACCCTGACCGCCCGGCAGGCGCTGTGGCTGGGCGAATATCTGGATGAAGGGCGCTGATTTCATGGTCCGCACACTTGCTCATACCGACTATCAGCAGCTTCGTCGCGACTTTCGCTGGGCATTTCCGGCGCGTCTGAACATGGCTGACCAGTGCATGGCGCATGACCCGTCGCATGTCGCCATCATCGAGTATGGGCCGGAGCTGCGTCACGTCACCCATGGCGAACTGGCCGCCATGACGGACCGGCTGGCCCATGTGCTGGCGGCCGCACGCGGTGACCGCGTGGGGGTTCTGAGGACACAATCGGCCTGGACTGCCGCCGCTCATCTGGCAATCTGGAAATCGGCGGCCATCTCGGTCCCGTTGTTCAAGCTGTTCGGGCCCGACGCCTTGGCGTTGCGGCTGCGCGATGCGGACATCAGGACGGTCATTGCCGACCCCGAAGGCCGTGCGATGCTGGCACCTTTCGATGATCTGCGCGTGATCGTGCCGGAAGAAGGGCTGCCCGACGCAGGACCCTTTGTGACCCGGGAAACCGGGCCCGAGGATCCGGCCCTGATCATCTATACATCCGGCACGACCGGCGCGCCCAAGGGGGCATTGCACGGACATCGCGTCCTGACCGGCCATCTGCCGGGGGTCGAGATGAGCCATGATCTGCTGGGGCAGCTAGGTGACGTGATCTGGACCCCAGCGGACTGGGCATGGATCGGCGGCCTGTTCGATGTCGCCATGCCCGGGCTGGCGCTTGGCGTTCCGGTAGTGGCCGCGCGGATGGCGCGGTTCGATCCTGCGGCGGCTGCCACACTGATCGCCGACTGCAAGGTGCGCAACGTGTTCTTTCCGCCGACTGCGCTGAAGATGCTCAAGGCCACCAATGCGGTCATTCCCAGCCTGCGCAGCGTGGCTTCGGGGGGCGAAACACTGGGTGCCCAGGTGCTGGACTGGGGGCGGCAGGCCTTCGGGCTGACGATCAATGAGTTCTATGGCCAGACCGAATGCAACATGGCCGTCTCGGCCTCTGCTGCGATGTTCGCGACCCGGCCGGGGGACATCGGCCGCGCCGTCCCGGGCTTCGATGTTGCGGTCATCGACGACGACGGCAATCCCGTTGCAGGCGAGGGCGACATCGCCATCGCGCGAAACGCGGGCAGCATGATGTTGGGTTATTGGCAGAACCCGCAGGCAACGTCCGGCAAGTTTCGCGGTGACTGGATGGTCACCGGGGACCGCGGCATCATCGAGGATGGCGCAGTGCGTTTTGTCGGACGGGATGATGATGTCGTCACATCTGCCGGCTACCGAATCGGGCCTTCGGAAATCGAGGACTGCCTGCTGCGCCATCCGGCCGTTGCGCAGGTGGGCGTGGTCGGCAAGCCGGACCCGCTGCGGACCCAGATCGTCAAGGCCTATGTCGTGCTGCGGCCTGGCTTTGCTCCGGATGAGGCGCTGGTGACAGAGCTTCAGGACTTTGCCCGCCGGCAGTCGGCTGCCCATTCCTATCCGCGGGAAATCGCATTTCTCGATGCGCTGCCGATGACGGTGACGGGCAAGGTGATGCGCCGCGAGTTGCGCAAGCGGGCCGAGGAAGAGTGATCATGACCATCGTCCGACCTTTGACGAATGTAAAGGAGTGACCATGAAGCTGCAAAGCCAGATCCTGTCCGGGTCGGACGCCTTTCGCACCAACCGCGAAGCGCACCTGGCGCTGCTGGACACTGTGCGCGATGCGGCGGAGGCCGCGGCCGCGGGTGGCGGCCCCAAGGCGATGGAGCGCCATGTCAGCCGCGGCAAGATGCCCCCGAGAGAACGTGTCGCGAACCTGCTGGACGCGGGCAGCCCCTTCCTGGAGGTCGGGGCCCTGGCTGCGCACGGCCTTTATGACGGAGCTGCCCCGGCAGCCGGGGTGATTGCGGGGATCGGCCGCGTGCACGGGCAGGACGTGATGGTCGTGGCGAACGATGCGACGGTCAAGGGTGGCACCTATTACCCGATGACCGTGAAAAAGCATCTCCGCGCTCAGGAAATCGCCGAGGAATGCCATCTGCCCTGCATCTATCTGGTCGACAGCGGTGGCGCCAACCTGCCGAACCAGGACGAGGTCTTTCCCGACCGCGACCACTTCGGACGCATCTTCTTCAACCAGGCGCGGATGAGCGCCAAGGGCATCCCACAGATCGCCGTGGTCATGGGGTCCTGCACGGCGGGCGGGGCCTATGTTCCGGCCATGTCCGACGTGACGATCATCGTGCGCGGGCAGGGGACCATCTTTCTGGCAGGGCCGCCACTGGTCAAGGCGGCGACTGGCGAGGTCGTGACGGCCGAGGATCTGGGCGGCGGCGATGTTCACACCCGGCTGTCCGGGGTCTCCGATTACCTGGCCGAGGATGATGCCCATGCCTTGGCCATGGCCCGGCGTGCCGTCATGAACCTCAACCGGCAACCGGCGGGCTCGGTACGCTGGCAGGCGCCTGAACCGCCCGCCTTTGATCCCGATGACATTCTGGGCATCGTGCCCGCCGACCTGCGCACCCCCTACGACATCCGCGAGGTGATTGCCCGCATCGTCGATGGCAGCCGCTTTGACGAGTTCAAGGCCCGTTTCGGCGAAACGCTGGTGACCGGCTTTGCCCATGTCGAAGGCTGCCCGATCGGGATCATCGCCAACAACGGCGTCCTTTTCAGCGAGGCGGCGCAAAAGGGAGCGCATTTCATCGAACTGTGCAGCCAGCGCGGCATCCCCCTGGTGTTCCTGCAGAACATCACCGGCTTCATGGTCGGTCGCAAATACGAGAACGAAGGGATTGCGCGCCACGGGGCCAAGATGGTGACGGCTGTCGCGACGACGGCAGTCCCCAAGATCACCATGCTGGTCGGCGGCAGCTTTGGCGCCGGCAATTACGGCATGGCAGGCCGTGCCTATTCCCCGCGCTTCCTGTGGACCTGGCCCAACAGCCGCATCAGCGTGATGGGCGGCGAACAGGCAGCAGGCGTTCTGGCCACCGTGCGGCGCGACGGGATTGAGCGCCAGGGTGGCACTTGGCTGCCCGAGGAAGAGGCCGAGTTCAAGCGTCCGACGATCGAGATGTTCGAACGGCAGAGCCATCCCCTCTATGCTTCGGCGCGGCTGTGGGATGACGGCATCATCGATCCGCGCAAGTCGCGCGACGTGCTGGCCCTGTCGTTGCGGGCATCACTGAATGCGCCGATCGAGCCGACGCGCTTCGGCCTCTTCCGGATGTGAGGGAGGTATGGCGATTCCTTGGAATGGCAAGGTTGATGGCCCTGACCGGGCCCCGTGGCAGGCCTGCGCGGCCTGCATCTGTGCAGTTCGGGACACGCCAACGGGCGCGTCTTTCGGGACCCGTGATCTGAGGAAAGGTCTGCCATGTTCGACAAGATCCTGATCGCCAACCGGGGCGAGATCGCCTGCCGCGTCATCGACACATGCCGCCGGCTGGGAATTTCGACCGTCGCCGTCTTTTCCGATGTCGACCGCGGCGCGCGCCACGTCGCGATGGCGGATCAGGCCGTTCATCTGGGCGGTCCCGCACCGGCCGACAGCTATCTTCGTGGCGATGCGATCATCGCGGCGGCGCGGGCGTCGGGTGCCCAGGCCATTCATCCGGGCTATGGGTTCCTGTCCGAAAACCCGGATTTCGTCGACGCTGTCCAGGCGGCGGGACTGGTCTTCATCGGCCCCTCGGCCAGTGCGATCCGCGCGATGGGCCTGAAGGATGCTGCCAAGGCCCTGATGCAGGAAGCGGGGGTGCCGGTTGTCCCGGGCTATCACGGCGCCGATCAGGACCCCGCCTTTCTGGGTGAACAGGCCGCAGCCATCGGTTACCCTGTCCTGATCAAGGCGGTTGCAGGAGGGGGCGGCAAGGGCATGCGCCGCGTGGATGATGCGGAGGACTTCGCCGATGCGCTGGCCTCCGCCCGGTCCGAGGCGCAGAACGCCTTCGGCAACCCGGTCGTCCTGATCGAGAAATACGTGCTGCAGCCCCGCCACATCGAGGTTCAGGTCTTTGGAGACGGGACGCGCGCGGTCCACCTGTTCGAACGCGACTGCTCGCTCCAGCGGCGCCACCAGAAGGTCATCGAGGAAGCGCCGGCCCCCGGCATGACGGCCGAGATGCGCGCGGCCATGGGGGATGCCGCCGTTCGTGCGGCCGAAGCCATCGGCTATTCCGGGGCAGGCACGATCGAGTTCATCGTGGACGGCAGTGACGGTCTGCGCCCCGACCGCTTCTGGTTCATGGAAATGAATACGCGTCTTCAGGTCGAGCATCCGGTGACCGAGGCGATCACCGGGATCGATCTGGTGGAATGGCAGCTGCGCGTTGCCAGCGGTGAATCCCTTCCGGCGCGGCAGGAGGATCTGTCGATCCGCGGCCATGCCTTCGAGGCGCGGCTTTATGCCGAGGATGTGCCCGCCGGTTTCCTGCCCGCCACGGGGCGGCTGGCGCATCTGCACTTTCCCGATCATGCCCGCATCGAGACGGGCGTGCGCACGGGCGATGCCATCAGCCCTTGGTACGATCCGATGATCGCCAAGGTGGTGACCCATGGAGCGACCCGCGCGGTTGCGCTGCGCGCCCTGGAGCAGGCGCTGGTCGATACCGGGGTTGCGGGCTCGGTCACCAACCTGGACTTCCTGATCGCCCTGACGCGCCACGACGGCTTTCGCCGGGGCGAGGTCGACACCGGCCTGATCGGGCGCGACCTGGAGGCGCTGATCGGAGCCTCTGTCCCTGGTGATCGGGCACAGGTCCTGGCGGTGATCGGGCTGGCTGGCCTTGCCGATCCTGCCGCCCGTGGCGGCATGACGCTGTGGCAGCCTCTTCGCCGCACGGTGGCCTGGGACGGTGGCAGCGCCATCTTAGAGGTATTGGGACCCGGAGCGGCGCGTGTCACGCTGGAGGGCCCGCACGAAGTTCGCTGGCAAGGTGACCGCTGGTGGGTCGACGGCGACCTTTGCCGCGAACGGATCGTCTGCCACAGGGCGGGCGTCAGCGTCTTTGGCGGGCATACCGTGCATCTGGCAGCCTTGGACCCGCTGGCGCGAGCAGGGGCGGATGATGGCGGCGACGGGCTGACGCGGTCTCCCATGCCGGGGCTGGTCAAGGCGGTGCATGTCAGTCAGGGCCAGCACGTCAAGGCCGGCGACCGGCTGGCCGTGCTGGAGGCCATGAAGATGGAGCACAGCCTGACCGCCGCCCGTGACGGCATCGTGGCCGAGGTCCTGGCGCAGGCCGGCGATCAGGTCGAGGCAGGCGCCGCCCTGATCCGGCTGGACGAGGTCACCGATGGCTGAACGCGTCGAGATCTTCGAGATGGGCCCGCGCGACGGCCTGCAGAACGAAAAGCGGCTGATCCCTGCCGCAGACAAGATCGCCCTGGTCGATCTTTTGTCGCAGGCAGGGTTCCGCCGGATCGAGGTGACCAGCTTCGTATCGCCGCGATGGGTCCCGCAGATGGCGGACGCGGCTCAGGTCATGGCGGGGATCACGCGCGCCCTGGGTGTCGGCTATGCGGTCCTGACGCCAAACCTCAGGGGGTACGAGGCGGCGCAAGCGGCGGGCGCGGATGAAGTGGCGATCTTTGCCAGCGCATCGGAAGGTTTCAGCCGCGCCAACCTCAACGCCTCGATCGCGGACAGTCTGGAGCGTCTTTCCGCTGTCGCCGCGGCCGCACAGGCTGCCGGCATTCCGCTGCGCGGCTATATCAGCGTGGTGACCGACTGCCCGTTCGACGGCCCGACCCCGCCGGCGCAGGTGGCGCGGGTGGCGGCGGCGTTGCGGGACATGGGCTGCCACGAGATCAGCTTGGGTGACACGATCGGGCAGGGCCGTCCCGAGACGATTGACGCCATGCTGTCGGCCGTTCTGGACGAACTGCCCTCCCAGAAACTGGCAGGCCATTACCATGACACTGCCGGTCGCGCCCTTGCGAATGTGGACGCAAGCCTTGCGCGCGGCCTGCGCATCTTCGACGCTGCGGTGGGGGGCTTAGGTGGCTGTCCCTATGCCCCGGGTGCAGCGGGCAATGTCGCGACCGAAGCCTTGGCTGAGCATCTGGAAGACCGCGGCTTTCACCATGGCTTGGACATGAACATCATCCAGCGGGCGGCGGACATGGCCCGCGCATTGAGGGAGGGCACCCATGCCTGACACGATCCGCATCCAGACCGATGGCCGGGGGGTGGCGACCCTGTGGCTGGCGCGACCGGACAAGCACAACGCCCTGTCCCGCCAGATGATGGACGAGGTGACCGAGGCAGCCAATGATCTGGGCCAGGATCCGGCGGTGCGTGTGGTTGTGCTGGCGGGCGAAGGAACCAGCTTTTGCGCAGGCGGCGACCTTGGCTGGATGCGCCAGCAGATGCAGGCCGACCAGGAGACACGGCGCGAAGGCGCGCGTGCACTGGCGGGGATGCTGTCGGCCCTGAACGAGATGCCGCGTCCCCTGGTTGCGCGGGTGCAGGGCAATGCGTTCGGCGGCGGCGTCGGCATAATGTCGGTCAGCGACATCGCCATCGTGGCCAGTACAGCAAGATTTGGCCTGACCGAGGTGCGCCTTGGCCTGATTCCGGCGACGATCGGGCCGTATGTCGTTGCCCGCATGGGCGAGGACAAGGCGCGGCGCGTGTTCTTCTCGGCCCGAATCTTTGATGCAGAGGAAGCCGTGGGCCTGAACCTTGCCACGAGAATGGTCGCACCTGACGAACTGGACGCGGCCGTCGACGCAGAGGTGACGCCTTTTCTGCAGGGAGCACCCCAAGCCATCGCGGCTGCCAAGGCGCAATGTCGCGCACTGGGCGCACGCATCGACCAGGCCGTGATCGAGGACAGTATCGACAGGCTGGTGGCCGTCTGGGAGGGCCACGAGGCAGTGGAAGGCATCAACGCCTTTTTTGACAAGCGAAAGCCAGACTGGCTGGGCAGCGGCCGGTCGTGATGCGGCCTGCTGCCGGCTGCGCCGATCGATGGCATCTTTTTGCGTCGCGGCCAGAAACAAAAACCCCGCCACACGAGTGGCGGGGTTGAAGAACGACTCGGAACGGCGCGATCACATGCCCTGATACAGTGGGAAGCGGGCGCAGAGTTCGGCAACCTCGCCGCGAACCTTGGCCTCGACCTCGCTGTTGCCGTCCTCACCATGGGCGGCCAGACCGTCCACCACCTCGATGATCCAGCGGGCAATCTGGCGGAACTCGGACTCGGCAAAGCCGCGGGTGGTGCCGGCAGGCGCGCCCAGTCGGATGCCCGAAGTCACAAAGGGCTTTTCCGGGTCGAACGGCACGCCGTTCTTGTTGCAGGTGATGTGCGCGCGGCCAAGGGCTGCCTCGGTCGCCTTGCCGGTCACGCCCTTGGGGCGCAGGTCAGCCAGGCAAAGGTGGTTGTCGGTGCCTCCCGACACGATGTCGATGCCGCCCTTCATCAACTCGTCCGCCATGGCCTGCGCGTTCTTGACCACCTGTGCGGCATAGGTCTTGAATTCGGGGCGCAGCGCCTCGCCGAAGGCCACGGCCTTGGCGGCGATGACATGCATCAGCGGCCCGCCCTGCAGGCCGGGGAACACGGCCGAATTGATCTTTTTCGCGATGTCCGCGTCATTCGTCAGGATCAGGCCACCGCGCGGCCCGCGCAGCGACTTGTGCGTGGTCGAGGTGACGACATGTGCGTGCGGAATGGGCGAAGAGTGCTGGCCCCCTGCGACCAGACCCGCGATATGGGCCATGTCCACCATCAGATAGGCACCGACCTCATCCGCGATCTTGCGGAAGGCGGCCCAATCCCAGACGCGACTATAGGCCGTGCCGCCGGCGACGATCAGCTTGGGCTTGTTCTGGCGCGCGCTTTCAGCGATCGCCTCCATGTCCAGGAGCTGGTCCTGCTGGCGCACGCCATAGCTGACCACGTTGAACCACTTGCCCGACATGTTCACCGGTGACCCATGCGTCAGGTGCCCGCCCGAGTTCAGGTCGAGGCCCATGAAGGTGTCGCCCGGCTGCAGCAGGGCCAGGAACACGGCCTGGTTCATCTGGCTGCCGCTGTTGGGCTGGACGTTGGCATAGTCGCAGCCGAACAGTTCTTTCGCCCGCTCGATCGCCAGGTTCTCGGCGATGTCGACATACTGGCAGCCGCCGTAATAACGCTTGCCGGGATAGCCTTCGGCATATTTGTTGGTCAGGACCGAACCCTGCGCCTCCAGCACGGCGCGGCTGACGATGTTTTCCGAGGCGATCAATTCGATCTCGTCGCGCTGACGGCCCAATTCCTGGGTGATGGCCTTGGCGATGTCGGGATCGCGGCTGGTCAGGGTCTCGGTGAAAAAGCCATTGTCGCGGGTGGGGGCGTTCATGGGTCTCGCGTCCTTTTCGTAGCTGGAGCGGCTGAGGTTGCGGCCTTCTACTCCAACACCCTTTGCGCGGAAAGTGTCAAAACGACCACAGGCGACCGCACTGCGGCAAGGGCAGGCGGCGGGGCTTGTCTTTGCGGCGCCCTCGCGTGATGCTGCGGGCCATTAAGGGGAGCGGACTGGCTGATGACGCCCAGAATACATTTCACCGCCAGCCAGGCTGAACCGGCGCTGGCGGCGCTCGCCGCACTGACGGCGCGTTACGGCAACGCCCCTCTGGAGCGGGCGCAGGTCGTCGTGGCACTGGGCGGGGACGGGTTCATGCTGCAAACACTGCACACTATCCAGGGGCGGGACCTTCCGGTTTACGGCATGAACAGGGGCACCGTCGGATTTCTGATGAACACCTATGGCCAGGATGACTTGCCCGACCGGCTCGCCGCAGCCGAGGAAGCCGTCATCAATCCGCTGAGGATGAATGCGACCTGTGCCAACGGCAGCAGCCACGAGGCACTGGCCATCAATGAGGTCAGCCTGCTGCGCGAAGGTCCTCAGGCCGCCAAGCTCCGCATCCACGTCGACGGGCGCCTGCGGATGGAGGAACTGGTCTGCGACGGAGCGCTTGTGGCCACGCCCGCAGGGTCCACAGCCTACAACTATTCGGCTCATGGTCCGATCCTGCCGATCAATTCCGAGGTTCTGGCGCTGACGGCCATCGCTCCCTTCCGTCCCCGGCGCTGGCGGGGCGCCTTGCTGCCCAAGGCGGCCGAGGTGGTGGTCGAGGTGCTGAATCCCGAGCGCCGCCCTGTCATGGCCGACGCGGACAGCCGTTCGGTCCGGCATGTGACGCGCGTGCAAATCCGCAGCGCACAGGACATCCGCCACCGCCTGTTGTTCGACAGCGGCCATGGCCTGGAAGAACGGCTGCTGCGCGAACAGTTCGTTTAAACAGTCAGCCGGCGCAGATCTGCTGCAGGGCCAGCCATTGTTCATCCGTCAGCAGATCCACAGGGGGCGTCCCGCTGCGGATCGGGTCGGCCTCGATCAGGGGCAGCATGGCTGCCCCGGTCGGGTCGATGCTGCGCGCATAAGGTTCAGTGGACAGACCCCGTTCGGCAAAGGCTGCGGGCAAGGCGGCCATGTCCGGCCGGGGCAGGGGCTGGCTCAGCATCGCTTCGCCCAAACCTTCCATTGCCTTCTGCGGCAGGGTGCCCAAGGTCATCAACCGCAGCGAGGCCATCAGGCCCCCGTGGCGAAGTGCCTCCAACGTGACCTGATGATCGTCACGCGCCATCCTTGCCGCCACAAGGTGACCCGCCGCGGCCTCGGGGCCCGGGGTCGCCATCAGCAGATCGTTGCCCAGAACATAAAGCTCTCCTGGCAGGCGCCTCGCCCCATTGATGGGGCCCGGCAGGACCTGCGCCAGCGCACCGGACCCGATCAAGTCCGGGGTGATCCAGTTCAGCACCTGCTGTCCCGAATTGCGGCGGCAAACACTGCCCGCCGTGTCTTCCATGTCGCGCAGGATGGCCAGACCGATCGTTCGCGCCTGTGCAGGAGGGGCGATCGCGGCCGCGTGACGGATCAGCGCATCGGGCAGCCAGACAACAGCGCCGATGAGCATGGCCAGAACGGCCAAGCCGGTCACCACGCCGCGCAACCGCCCGCGCCGGGTCCCGCGATGTGCAGCGATGACCTGCTGCACGCGCTCGATCGCATCGATCATCAGGGGGTCGTCGATCTCGACCGTCTCGTCGGGCAGCGTCGTGCTGGGCGTGTACAGGGCTGGCAGAGTGTCACCGTTCAACCGCGTGACGGCCGGCAGCGACCAATGCGACAAGGGCCGGTCCGTTCGCGGGTCCATCAGGGTCAGGGTGGCCTTGCCCACGGACACGACCACCTCACGCGGAGCAACATCCGGCGTCTCGCGCCACATTCCCTGTGCCTCGAGCCGTTGAAATTCTGTCAATGCCGTCATGAGTTTGACACGGTCGAGGGTGATCCTATCGGTTCACCGAACCATAGCGCCGCGCCGCCTGCCGTCAATCGGCTGCGCGGTGCTCATATGCGGTCATTCGGCCGTCTCGACGATCTGCATACCTTTTTCCCGGGCGAGGGCACGCATGCGCTCCTGCAGCTTTTCAAAGGCGCGAACCTCGATCTGGCGAATCCGCTCGCGCGAGACACCATAGCGTGCAGAAAGATCCTCCAATGTCATCGGATCGTCGCGCAGCCGCCGCTCCATCAGGATGTCGCGCTCGCGGTCGTTCAATACATCCATGGCGCCGACCAGCATGCGGCGGCGGGTGTCTAGTTCCTCGGTCTCGGCATAGCTTTCGGCCTGATTGGCGTCCGTATCTTCCAGCCAGTCCTGCCATTGGGCCGCCGATTCTCCATCTCCCGATCCGACCTGCGCATTCAGCGAGGCATCGCCACCCGACAGGCGGCGGTTCATATCGATCACCTCCTGCTGGGTTACATTCAATTCCGTCGCGATCTGAGCGACGTTCTCGGGACGAAGATCACCCTCTTCAAGCGCGCCGATCTTGGACTTTGCCTTGCGCAGGTTGAAGAACAGCTTTTTCTGCGCGCTGGTCGTCCCCATCTTCACCAGCGACCATGACCGCAGGATGTACTCTTGGATCGAGGCACGGATCCACCACATCGCATAGGTTGCAAGGCGGAAACCACGCTCAGGGTCGAAACGCTTGACGGCCTGCATCAGCCCGACATTGGCCTCGCTGATAACCTCGGCCTGCGGCAGGCCGTATCCACGATAACCCATGGCAATCTTGGCGGCGAGGCGCAGGTGACTGGTGACCAGCCTGTGTGCAGCCTCGCTGTCCTCATGATCGGCCCAAGCCTTGGCGAGCATGTATTCTTCTTCAGGCTCCAGCAGCGGGAACTTCCGGATCTCTTGCAGATAGCGGTTCAGGCCCTGTTCCGGACTGGGGGCGGGAAGGTTACCATAAGACGCCATGAGATTTGCCTTTCGCAGAGATCGACGAACGCGCCTTGACGCAGTCAGGTTCCCGACCACGTGGATACCAAGGTTGGACCGCTGAAGGGCAAGCCTGCCGGCTACTTCTCTCTTCGCGGTTATCGAAGATGGGATCCGAGCGCGGACCTGTCAAGATCCATTTCAGAAAAACAGGGCTCTTTCAGTGGCCTTGAACATCTTCCTTGAACTATGGCGCCCTGCCTGGCACCCCCTTCAGAGCATCCAGCAGCCCTTGCATGTCATCGGGAAGGGGGCTGTCAAAGCCGAGCACCTTTCCATTGACAGGATGGGTGAATCCCAGATGCGCGGCATGCAGTGCCTGACGGGGGAAAGCCTGCACTGCTTCTGCTGCCCGGCCCAAGGCGCGGGTGGAGGCACGGCGCGACCCGCCGTAAACAGGGTCGCCGATCAGGCCCAGACCCGCATGCGCCATGTGGACGCGGATCTGGTGTGTCCGCCCCGTTTCCAACTGACACTGAACCAGCATGGCCACGGGTGGTGTGCCGAACCGCTCCAAAAGACGAGCACGCGTGACCGCGTGGCGCCCCTTGTCAAAATAAACGGCCTGCTTCTGGCGATCCGTCGGATGGCGCGAAAGATGCGTAGCGATGCGCAGGACACCGCCGTCCTCGAAGCTGACACCCGGCGTTCCCCGCAAACGCGGATCGGCACCGTCGATGATGCCATGCGCCAGTGCCAGATACCGTCGCTGCGCAGAATGTGCCTCGAATTGTGCGGCAAGTCCATGATGGGCGCGATCCGACTTGGCAACAACCAGAAGCCCGGACGTGTCCTTGTCGATCCGGTGCACGATGCCGGGCCGCTTTTCACCTCCGATCCCTGACAGCGTGTCCCCGCAATGGGCCAGAAGGGCGTTGACCAAGGTGCCATTGGGGCTGCCCGGGGCCGGATGAACAACCATGCCGGCCGGCTTGTCGATCACGATCAGGTCATCATCTTCATAGGCGATGGAAAGGGGAATGGCCTCGGGGCGCGTCTCGACCGGCTCGGGCGGAGCAAGGGCAATATGGTATTCCTGTCCTTCCGCGACCCGGGCCTTGCCGTCTCGTGCCACGCCTTCCGGCCCAGTCACTGAGCCTTCGGCGATCAGGCGGGCCAAACGGGACCGTGACAAGGCCGCCTCCTCTGGCACAGCCAGCGCAAGCGCCTTATCAAGCCGGTCAGGCGGGTTCGCCGGAATGATCACGGATAGGTTCGACATGGCGGATGATGATACCGAATGGAAGGCTGCTGCGAAAGCCGTGCCGGAACTGCGCTTTCTCAAAACGCTTGTCACTGGCCTGACATTGGTCATGGGCCTTGGAATGATTGCCGTGGTGGCACTGCTGTGGCTGCGTCTGAGTCAACCTGTGCTGCCTGAACTGCCCGCCGCAATCACCTTGCCCCAAGGGGCTTCGGCACAAACCATCGCCTTTGCCCGCGACCGGATCGTTGTTCTGACGGACGCGGACGAGGTGCTGGTCTATGATCGATCAGGGGCACTGGTCGGGCAGGTGGTGCTTCAGATCCCCTGACCCTGTTCGCCCCCACGCCCAGCCTCGAGAGCTTCCAGACGGGCCTTCAGTTCGGCGTTTTCGGTGCGGGCCTTGATGGCCATCTCGCGCACGGCTTCGAATTCCTCACGGGTCACGAAATCACGATCCGCCAGCCAGCGGTCTATGCGGCTCTTGATGGCGGTCTCGGCCTCGGTGCGCGCGCCCTGCGCCACGCCCATGGCGTTCGTCATCAGCTTGGAGATGTCGTCGAAGATACGGTTTTGCGTGGTCATCTGGCTTGGCCCTTTGTCGCTGCTTGGCCCTTATATGGTCCGGACGGGCCCGGGGTTCAATGTTGACTCCGCTGCTTTGACCGCTAGCGTGCGCGGCGAATTGCAGCCGAGGCCCCATGATCCCCTTTCCCGATATCGCCCCCGAGATCTTCACGATCAACCTGGGCGGCCTGTCGTTGTCGCTGCGCTGGTATGCGCTGGCCTATCTGGCGGGGCTGATCATCGGTTGGCGGCTGATCGTCGTCATGATGCGCCGTCAGGCCCTGTGGGGTGATCGTGCGCCCACTGATCCTGACAAGGTGGACGACCTTCTGACCTGGGTGATCCTGGGCGTCATACTGGGCGGGCGCCTAGGATTCGTGCTGTTCTATGAACCTGCTTATTACCTCGCGAACCCTGCCGACATCCTCAAGGTCTGGCAAGGCGGGATGAGCTTTCACGGGGGCTTTGCGGGCGTCATCGTCGCCACTTGGGCCTGGTCGCGCGCGCATTCGGTGCCGGTCCTGCGCCTGGCGGATGCAATGGCGGTGGTGGCACCCATCGGAATCTTTTTCGGGCGTATTGCCAATTTCATCAATGCTGAGCTTTGGGGGCGTCCGACCGACCTTCCTTGGAGCGTGATTTTCCCTGGCGAGGCCGCACAGGCCTGCCCGGGGGTCCAAGGGCTTTGCGCCCGTCACCCCAGCCAGCTTTACGAGGCTGGGCTGGAAGGGCTGGTCCTCGGGCTGATCCTCTGGGCCCTTGTCCGGGCCGGAGGCTTGCGCCGCCCGGGATTGGCCTTTGGCGTATTCCTGGCAGGCTATGGGCTCGCCCGCATGTTTGTCGAATTGTTCCGGGTTGCCGACGCGCAATTCATCACGCCGGGCAACCCGCTTGGCCATGTGATCGGCGGGCCGGTGATGGGTCTGACGATGGGGCAGGTCCTGTCGCTGCCGATGGTGCTGATCGGCCTTGTGCTGATCTGGAATGCACGCCGGCGTCCGGCCATTGCGGCCTCGTGACACCGCTCGCCCAGATCATCGCGGCCCGCATACGCGCCACCGGGCCCATCAGCCTTGCCGACTACATGCAGATCTGCCTGCTGGACAGCCGGCATGGCTATTACGCGACCCGTGACCCCTTTGGGGCAAAGGGTGATTTCACCACCGCCCCCGAGATCCACCAGATGTTCGGCGAACTCTGCGGACTGGCGCTGGCGCAGGCCTGGATAGATCAGGGTTGCCCGGTGCCCGTTACCTTGGCCGAACCGGGCCCGGGCCGCGGAACGCTGATGGAGGACCTGCTGCGCGCGACCAGAGTGGTCCCTGGCTTGCATGATGCGGTAAAGGTTGCCCTGATCGAGGCCTCGCCTCACCTGCGCAGACTTCAACGCGTTCGCCTCGGGGCAGTCCAACATCTCGATCATGTCGAGGAATTGCCAAACAAGCCACTGTTTCTGATTGCAAACGAGTTTATCGATGCGCTGCCGATCCGGCAGTTCCAGAAGACCGAGCAGGGTTGGCGGGAACGTCTGGTCGGACTGTCCGACAATGGCTCGCTCCAAATCGGCCTTGGATCCCCGGTTTCCCTGCCCCGGCAGGGCGGGATCGGCGACATTGTCGAGGAGTGCCCCGAAGGCGTGGCCTTTGTCGAGGCCGTTTCACGACGCATCGCAGCCCATGGCGGGGCGGCCATCATTATCGATTACGGCGGCTGGAACGGTGTGGGCGACACGTTCCAAGCCCTGCGCAACCATCAGACCGAGGATCCCTTGGCCTCTCCCGGGCTGGCGGACCTGACCGCGCATGTGGATTTCGCGCCGCTCGCAGCGGCCGCATTGCGTGGCGGAGCCGTGGCCTCATGTCCCGTACGACAGGGAGACTGGCTCTTGTCGCTTGGCGCCGAGGCGCGGGCCCGGCGGCTGGCGCAGGCCGGCGATGCAGGCGCCATGGCGGCGCTTCACCGCTTGACCGATCCGGCGGAAATGGGTCACCTGTTCAAGGCCATCGCCATCTGGTCAAAGGGAGCGCCACCCGTTCCCGGTTTTGTCGCGCTGGAGGATCATGCACACGACGCTTGAAATCCTGACCCACCCGTTGCTGTCACAGGTTCGGCATGGGTTCTTCACGCGCAAGGGCGGAGCCTCGTCGGGCCTGTTTGCCGGTCTGAACTGCGGGCGCCGCTCCTCCGACCAGAGCGAGATGGTGCGGGTCAACCGCACCCGGGTGGCCAAGGCCATGGGCGTGCCTGCAGACCATCTGGCAACGGTCAAGCAGGTTCATTCTGCCGATGTCGTCACCCTGCGCGACGAGGATCGGATCGAGGACATCAGGGAGATCAGGGCCGATGGTCTGGTAACGGCGCGGCGAGATGTGGCCATTGCCGTTCTGACCGCCGATTGCCAACCCATCCTGTTGGCGGATGCAGGGGCGGGCGTCATAGGGGCCTGTCACGCCGGCTGGCGCGGCGCCTTGTCGGGTGTGATCGAGGCAACGGTCGCAGCAATGCGCGATCTGGGGGCCGAGCAGATCTGCGCCGTCATCGGCCCCACGATCAGCCAAGCAGCCTACGAGGTCGGCGATGGGTTCATGGACGAGTTTCTTGCGGAAGATCCGGAATACCAGCGCTTTTTCAGCGGTGGGCCCAATGGACGGCCGATGTTCGACCTGCCGGGCTTTGGCCTGATGCGGCTGCGCGCGGCCGGGGTCGAGGCGGAATGGTCACGCCACTGCACCTATTCCGATCCCGCCCGGTTCTTCAGCTATCGCCGTGCCACGCATGAAGGACAGGCCGACTACGGCCGGCTGATCAGCGCAATACGGTTGTGACAACAGGCCTCAACCAGCTTCGCGAACGCGTTCCTCGACAATTTCGAAGGGAACAGCCGGCTGGTCCTTGGCGCCCCTGATCACCAAGGAGGTCTTGACCGAAGCCACATTCGGCGCAGCCGTCAGGCTGTTGGTCAGGAAGCGCTGGAAAGTCGACAGGTCGGGCGAGACGCATTTCAGGATGAAATCGATCTCTCCGTTCAACATGTGGCATTCGCGCACAAGCGGCCAGTCCTGAACCAGTGCCTCGAATGCCGACAGGTCGCGCTCCGATTGCGAGGCGAGGCGGACCATGGCAAAGACCTTGACCTCGAAGCCCAGTTCCCGCGCATCAAGATCGGCGTGATAGCCGCGGATATAGCCCAACTCTTCCAAGGTGCGGACGCGACGCAGGCAAGGCGGGGCCGAGATGCCGACGCGGCGCGCCAACTCGACATTGGTCATCCGACCATCGGCCTGAAGTTCGGCCAGGATCTTGCGGTCGATATCGTCAAGCTTGGCGCCGGCCATGTTTCTCTTTCTTCTGTCGGATCTTGGCGTTTCCGGAAACTACAGTGACGCCCGCTGGGGCGCAACAATCTTTCTGATGCCGCAACTCCGCCGGGACACGTTGCAGTCCGGTGCATGAGCGATTACCTCATGCACAAACCGGGAAAGAGGCGCAAGATGACCGAACGCAGCCATGTGAAACTTTTGATCGTCGGCTCGGGTCCGGCTGGCTATACCGCCGCCGTCTATGCCTCGCGCGCCATGCTGGAACCGATGCTGATCCAGGGAATGCAGCCGGGCGGACAGCTGACCATTACCACCGAGGTCGAGAACTGGCCGGGTGAGACCGAGATCCAAGGCCCCGAACTGATGGTCAAGATGGAGTCCCACGCCCGCGCGATGGGTGCCGAGATCGTGACCGACATGGTCACGCGACTGGACCTCGGGCGACGCCCGTTCCGTGCCGAATGCGACAGTGGGCGGGTGGTGACGGCGGATGCGGTGATCCTGGCCACGGGAGCGCAGGCCCGCTGGCTGGGACTGCCGTCCGAGGAAAGGTTCAAGGGCTTTGGCGTCAGCGCCTGTGCGACCTGTGACGGGTTCTTTTATCGAAATCGCGAGGTCGTGGTCATCGGCGGTGGCAACACTGCCGTCGAGGAGGCCCTGTTCCTGACCAAGTTCGCGAGCAAGGTCACCCTGGTTCACCGTCGCGACACGCTGCGTGCGGAAAAGATCCTTCAGAACCGCCTGCTGGACCACCCGAAGGTCGAAGTGATCTGGCACCACGAACTGGCCGAGGTAACGGGTGTGGACACACCCATGGGCGTCACAGGCGCTGTCTTGCGCGACATCCGCGATGGCTCGACGCAGGTTATCCGTGCAGATGGCGTCTTTGTGGCCATTGGCCACGCGCCGGCCAGTGAACTGGTCCGCGACCAGTTGGAAACCCACAATGGCGGTTATGTGAAGGTCGAACCCGGCAGCACACGGACCTCCATTCCTGGGGTCTTTGCAGCCGGTGACCTGACCGATCACACCTATCGTCAGGCGATCACCAGTGCAGGAATGGGCTGCATGGCCGCACTCGATGCTGAACACTTCCTGGCGGCTCAGGATGGTGTCGAAACAGTACCCGAGCAACTGGTGGCAGCCATCTACTGAAGAAGCAGCCTGCGCGGCATCGGCGCCGCGCGGGCTTGAGAATTCAGTTCCGGTTCCGGGACCGCTCGCGTGCAGGCAAGTTGCCGGCATGATCGAAAGCACCCGACGGAGGCATGTTTCTTTCGGTACCTGCCAGCGGCGCCTTGCCGGGATCGGCGTCGGGGTCTGCAGGATGCAGGGGTGCGCCGTCCTCGACCATCGGGTTGGCGGTCTGACCCTCTTCCTTCAGCGCGGCAGCCTTTTGTGAGAGTTCGGTCTGACTGGGTCCGTCACCGGATTCGCGCCGATGGCGTTCCGCCGTTGCGCGGTGGAGCGCGGCATCCAGGTAATCCGTCTTGGTCAGCGTCCCGCGATTGCCCGCAGCGGGGGTCGCACCGGCCGGCTCGGCCTTGCCGCGCGCTTCCCGGCCTTGACGGTCCGCCAGATCACGTGCCCGGTTGCGCCGGTCGCGCAGGCGCGTGACAAGATCGGACAGCTCCCTGTCGCTCAGCTGCTTCAACAAAGGCGGCCGTGTCTGATCGGCCAGCTCCAGCTCGTCTCGGCTGAGGGCGCGCTGTTCTTCGGGCGTCACGGCGTCGTTGCTGGACATGATGATCTCCTTCGCATTCGTTGTCGCAGACTCAACGGGACCGTCCGGGCATGGTTCCGAACGCAGGCCCGAACGCAAAAGCGTTTTCCCAGACTTGAATATCGCTTTTCGTCTCGCTAATGGAGGCGGCGAGTCACCTGGCCATGCCACGACGCATGGTTCCCTGCATCCTGCCAACCCCGAGCGCCCATGACCCAATCGAACCACAACCCGATTCCTGAACTCTATGTTTCGGCCGAAGCGGCTGCCGCGCTGAAGGACGAGGCGGGCCGGATGCCCAGCTGGGATCTGACACCCCGGCAGATCTGCGATCTGGAACTGCTGATGAATGGCGGCTTCAACCCGCTGAAAGGGTTCCTGACGCAGGCCGACTATGACGGCGTCGTCGGCGAGATGCGCCTGGCATCGGGCGCGCTCTGGCCCATGCCCATCACGCTGGATGTGAACGAGAAGTTCGCTGAAGGACTGGAACCGGGCACTGACATCGCGCTGCGCGACCAGGAAGGCGTGATCCTGGCCATCATGTCGGTGACCGACAAATGGGTGCCGAACAAGGCGCTGGAGGCTGAAAAGGTGTTTGGCGCGGATGACCTTGCGCATCCGGCCGTGAACTATCTGCACAATGTGGCGGGACCGGTCTATCTGGGGGGGCCGATCAAGGGCCTGCAGGCGCCGACGCATTACGATTTCCGCGGCCGTCGCAACAGCCCCAACGAACTGCGCGCGATGTTCAAGAAACTGAACTGGCAGCGCGTCGTGGTGTTCCAGACCCGCAACCCGCTGCACCGTGCGCATCAGGAACTGACCTTCCGTGCGGCACGCGAGGCTCAGGCCAACCTGATGATCCATCCTGTTGTCGGCATGACCAAGCCGGGCGATGTCGATCACTTTACCCGCGTCCGTTGCTACGAGGCGGTGCTGGACAAGTACCCGGCCGCGACGACGACGCTATCGCTGCTGAACCTGGCCATGCGCATGGCCGGCCCGCGCGAGGCGGTGTGGCACGGGTTGATCCGGAAGAATCACGGTGCCACGCATTTCATCGTCGGCCGCGACCACGCCGGCCCGGGCAAGAACAGCGAAGGCCGCGATTTCTACGGTCCTTATGACGCGCAGGAACTGTTCAAGACGCACCAGGACGAGATCGGCGTCGAGATGGTGGACTTCAAGCACATGGTCTATGTGCAGGAAAAGGCCAGCTATTACCCTGCAAATGAGGTTCCGGAGGGTTCGACCGTCCTGGACATCAGCGGCACCGAACTGCGCCGCCGCCTGCGCGAGGGTCTGGACATCCCGGAATGGTTCAGCTTCCCCGAGGTCGTTCAGCAGCTGCGCCGCACCTCGCCTCCGCGCGCGCGTCAGGGCTTTACCGTGTTCTTCACGGGCCTTTCGGGTTCGGGCAAGTCGACCGTCGCCAATGCGTTGATGGTCAAGCTGATGGAGATGGGTGGCCGCCCCGTGTCGCTGCTGGACGGTGACGTGGTGCGCAAGCATCTGTCTTCGGAACTGGGCTTCTCCAAGGAGCATCGCGACATCAACATCAAGCGCATCGGCTATGTCGCGTCCGAGATCACCAAGAACGGTGGCATCGCGATCTGCGCGCCCATCGCGCCCTATACCGCGACCCGCCGTGCCGTGCGCGAAATGGTGGAGGCGGGCGGCGCTTTTGTCGAGATCCACGTCGCGACCCCGCTGGACGAATGCGAACGGCGCGACCGCAAGGGCCTCTACAAGCTGGCGCGCGAAGGCAAGATCAAGGAGTTCACCGGCATTTCCGACCCTTACGAAGAGCCCCAGAACCCCGAACTCAGTGTGGACACCACCGATATTGACGTGGACAGCGCCGCCCATCAGGTGCTGCTGAAGCTGGAAGGCATGGGTCTGATCGGTCTGAGCTGATCGCTTGAACATCGGAAACGGCCCCGGCACGCGCCGGGGCCGTTTCGCGTTGCGGAACCCTTTCGGCCACAGCCGGTTCAGCCACGGCAGCACGAGGAAGACATGACCACATCACGCACGAACCCTTGGGCGGCCACGGTGCTGCTGTTGATGGGCAACTTCATGAACCTGATCGATGTAAGCATCGTCAACGTGGCCTTGCCTTCGATCCGCGCGGACCTGAACGCCACGGAGACGCAGATCGAATGGGTATCCGCAGCCTATGTTCTGGCCTTTGCGGTGGGATTGCTGCCCTGCGGCCGGTTTGGTGACAAGCTGGGGCGCAAGCGGCTGTTCCTGTGGGGCGTGGGGTTGTTCACCCTGGCCTCGGTGCTGTGCGGACTTGCACCCGGCATCTGGGTCCTGATCGGGGCGCGCGGCCTGCAGGGGGTGGGCGGCGCGATGATGGTGCCGCAGGTCATGGCCATCATGCACGTGATTTTTCCACCCGAACAGAAGGCGCGGGCCTTTGCACTTGCCGGGGTTGTTGTCAGCCTCGGTGCCGTGACGGGACCGTTGCTGGGCGGCCTTCTGATCACCGGCGACCTTCAAGGCTTGGGCTGGAGGCCGATCTTTCTGGTGAACCTGCCGGTGGGGATCCTGGTGGTCCTGGGCGGCATCCGCCTGATCCCCGCGCTGGCGCCGGCACGCGGCATGACGATCGACTGGCCGGGTGTCGGGCTGTTCGGTCTGGCCATTGTCCTGATCGTCCTGCCGGTGATCGAGGGGCCGTTGCTGGGCTGGCCGTGGTGGAGCCTCGTGGCCCTGATCATGGCGCTGCCTGTCGTCGCCTTGTTCCTCCAGCGCCAGTACGCGCTGGAGCGCGCGGGACGCGAACAGTTGCTGCCCATGACGCTGCTGCGCGACGGCGGATTTCTGTCGGCGGTGCTGGTCGTGATGCTGCACTTTTCTGCCATTCCGGGAATGTTCCTGATTTTGGCGATCTATCTGCAGACAGGGTTCGGACTGACGCCATTGGAGTCGGGGCTCGCCACTGCACCTTTTCCCCTTGGCGTGATGCTGGGCAGTTGGATAACCGGGCGCTTCGGCATCCGCGCGCTGATGATGCGGATCGCCATTGGTGCAGCTGTCCTGCTGGTGGGGATGACTTGGCTGCGTAATGCAGGGGGCCATCCGCCGCCCGATCTGGACGTGCTGACATTGGCAGGCCCGCTGGCAGTGAACGGCTTCGGGATGGGGCTTGCCATCTCGCCGCTGTTCCAGCTGGTGCTGCGTGACGTTCCCGGACGGATCGCGGGGGCGGCGACAGGCAGCATGCAGGCCTTGCAGCAGGTCGGTGCAGCCATTGGTATCGCGGTCGCCTCCAGCCTGTTCTTCGTTCATCTGCGGGCGGCGGGTGATTATGCTGCCTCGCTGTCCCATGCGCTCGGTTACCAGATGGCCGTCTTTGCAGCGATCCTGCTGGTGCTGGGCCTGCGCGCGTTGCAGCAGCGACGCAGGGTAGTGCCGGGATGACCTGGCGTTCCTCACTGGAAGTCTTTGATCTGACCACAGGCCAGACGCGTGTCATCCTGCGGACGTCACGGCTGATCGAGGCGCCGAACTGGGATCCCGACGGCTGGTTCCTGGTGAATGGTGATGGCCGCCTGTGGCAGGCATCGGCCGATGGTCTCTGCCTGATTGACACGGGCAGCAATGAGCGGTGCAACAACGATCACGGGCTGCTGCCGGATGGCAGGATCGTGTTTTCCAGCCATGACGGGATCGGGGCGGGCATCCACATATGGGACGGCACATCAGT
>NZ_JBKGUN010000084.1:0-4135 GCF_046462195.1 Paracoccus sp. (in: a-proteobacteria)
ACAAGCTGCTTCCGCAGTCCGAGATCGTTGGTGTTCTCACCGATGCGGCAACGACGCACGAGAACGCTGCCCGGGCCGGATCGGACCCCGGAAATGCAGCAAGACACGAAGCGGCAGCCCTTCTGATCAACCGCATCATCTCGGGCGGGAACCTGATCCGCAGCCCCTGAAACCCGCCTCGGTAACAACGGGCGTCCTCCGCCCGTTGTGTCAAGGCACACCGTCATGGCGTCAGAACAAACGTCATGATCCGAACAACCTTTGCAATCCTTGGAAGGAATGGCCCCATGAAAGAACGTCTTGTGGATATCATCGACAGCAATGGACAGGTTCTTCACACCTACCCCATCACACTGGGTGAGGATAACGGAACTGCGAGCGACGCTGACTATCAGGCCAAGGCGCTGGAGGCCGCTGCTCACGGGCAATTGGTTCCCGACGACGAACTGGCAGGTCTGACGGCACGGATGCACCACAGCCGGAGTGGCCGTTTGCAGCCCTACGGCGACGAGCTCAGCACCACGTCCGAGACCAGGCTTGGGCTGGAACAACTTGTCCGCGAGCAGGCGTATGCCATGTGGGAACAGGAAGGACGACCCGAAGGCCGCGCCGAGGAATTCTGGCATCGTGCTCTCGACCAGCATCTTCGCGGACGCGCATACGTTCTGTGGGAGCAAGAAGGAGGTGCGGAACGTAGTGCCGATGAAGACTGGCACCAGACGCGCAAGTTCCAGTCGCAGTAACGACGGGTGGTGCCGTCAAGGGACATCGCGTCGGGCATTGCCCTGATGCCACCGAGCGCTAAGCGTGTCCCGCACAGTGTCTCTTCATGATTGGAAGGCCTTATCAAGCTTGGTGTACTGCCTTTGCCCAACAATCAGTCCTCTGGTCATCTCGGTGAAGCCGCATGCTTGTCGCTGCGGGTCGCGCACCGATGTTCCCGGAAAATGTGAGGGCACGCGGGCATGAAGATGGGCGATGCACCCCTGCCTGACTTGTCGGTTGATGTTGCCGGCACGGGTTTGATCCTGTCCGGGCATTTGGTCGTGTGGACGCTGAACAAGCTGTCCCACACGCCAAACGGGGGCCAGATTGACCTTGCGTCCGTCACCCGGATGGATACGGCAGGCGCATGGGAACTGGCACAGAGACGCGCGGCCGGCAGCACGCTGACCGGTCTGTCAGACCACCACGCCCGTTTGCTTGCAACCGTCACGGAAGCGCTGCCTGTGCCGGACCAGACCGGCAATGTACCCGTTTGGTGGCGTCGCGTTCTGGACAGAACAGGGCGTCGTGTGGCCGGGGCATTGGTGTACCTGAGCGAACTGACCGAGTATCTGGGGCGCACCTTGGCCGCGCTTTGGCGAGGGTTACGCCGCCCGGCACAGTTTCCAGTGACGTCGCTGATCCATCATTGCCAGGAAACCGGCGTGCGCGCCGTGCCGATTGTTGCCGTCATGTCCTTCCTGATCGGGGTGGTGCTGGCTTTCCAGGGTTCCGACCAACTGCGCCAGTTCGGAGCGGAGGTGTTCGTGGTCGACCTGATCGCGATCTCGATCCTGCGCGAATTGGGGATCCTGCTGACCGCGATCATCGTGGCAGGGCGCACGGCTTCGGCGCTGACCGCGTCCATCGGGTCGATGAAGATGCGCCAGGAGATCGATGCAATGCGGACCTTGGGGCTTGACCCTGATCTGGTGCTGGTCTTGCCCCGCATCTTGGCCCTGGTTCTGATGCTGCCGATCCTTGGACTGGTTTCGGCACTGACCGGGCTCTTGGGCGGTGCGGTCATGTCCTGGGTCGAGCTGGGGATTTCTCCTGCCGTTTTTGTGGCGCGGCTTGCAGATGTCAGCGTCGGCCACGCCGTTGCAGGCTTGATCAAGGCGCCCGTCTTTGCGCTGATCATCGGAGTGATCGGCTGCCATTCCGGGATGCGGGTCGGCAAGGATGCGGAGTCGCTTGGACGGATGACCTCGTCTGCCGTTGTCAGCGCGATCTTTGCCGTCATCATCGCCGACGCGGCCTTTTCGATCTTCTTTGCGCAGGTGGGACTGTGAACGGCGATCCTGTTGTCCGCGTCCGCGACCTGCGCACGCAGTTCGGCAGTCATGTCGTGCATGAGGGGCTGGACCTCGACCTGCGGCGTGGCGAGATCCTGGGCGTCGTGGGCGGCTCCGGCACCGGGAAGTCGGTCCTGCTGCGCGCCATTGTGGGACTGGAGGCGTGCCAGGGCGGCACGATCGAGGTGCTGGGAAAGCCGATCGGTGCCCTTTCTGGTCCTGACCGTCGCGCCCTGGAGCAGCGGTGGGGCGTGATGTTCCAGGACGGGGCGCTCTTTTCTTCGCTGACCGTGCGCGAGAACGTCGAGGTGCCGCTGAGGGCAGTTGCAGGACTATCAGAAACACAACGACAAGGACTGGCCGAACTCAAGGTCTCCATGGCGGGGCTCCCCTGGAAGGCCAACGGCAATTATCCGTCGGATCTTTCGGGCGGAATGCGCAAGCGGGCCGGACTGGCTCGTGCGCTGGCGCTGGACCCTGAAATTGTTTTTCTGGACGAACCGACGGCGGGGCTCGACCCGATCGGTGCGTCCGCCTTTGACCGGCTCATCGTCACTCTGCGCGACGCGCTGAATTTGTCGGTATTCCTGGTGACGCATGACCTCGACACACTGCACGCCTGCTGTGACCGTGTCGCGGTGCTGGCCGAACGCAAGGTGCTGACAACCGGCACGATGGCCCAGATGCTGCAGGTCGATCACCCTTGGGTGCACGAGTACTTCCACGGGCCACGGGCGCGCGCTGCGACCGGCGGGCTCCCGGACAAGGACTGATCACATGGAAACCAAAGCCAATTATATCCTGATCGGCGCCTTCACCATCGCGGGTTTTCTGGGCATCCTGGGGTTTGTTCTGTGGTTTGCACAATTGGAGCTGGACCGCCAATTCGCCTATTATGACGTGTACTTTCCCGAAGTGTCGGGCCTCGGCCCCTCGTCTGACGTGCGTTTTGCCGGGCTGCCGGTCGGACGGGTCGTGGACATGCAACTGGCACCCGGCAACCCCCTGCCCGTCCGCGTCCGGCTGGAGGTGATCCTGGACACACCCATACGCAGCGACAGCGTGGCAGCCCTGGAGGTACAGGGCGTTACGGGAGTTGCACTCGTGGCAGTCAGTGCGGGCTCCGAGCGTGCACCGCTGCTGAGGGAGGCTGAGACTTCCGCGGTGCCGGTGATTGCCTCCAGCCGGTCCGCACTGCAGACATTGAGCGACGAGGGGCCGCAGATCATCAACCGCCTCAGCCTGGTGGCCGAACAGCTGTCACAGATCCTGGGCCCGGACAATCAGGGACGGGTGGCCGCGATCCTCGATAATGTTGAACGATCAAGCAGCCATCTGGATCAGGCGCTGGACGATGTGGCCTCCGCGACCGGTGCGATATCGGAGGCCGCCACGGGCATTGCGGCCTTTGGCGCGCAGATGGATGGCCTCAGCCGCAGTGCGGGTGTGACGCTGGAGCGTTTCGGGAATGCCGCGTCCGAGGCCGAAACCACTTTGAGCGCCGCCACGGCGACGTTGGACCGGGTCGACAGCTATGTGTCGGGCGATCTGACGACGCTGACACAGCAGCTCGAGCGCAGCGCAGCCGGGCTGACCGCCTTCAGCGAACGCGGCGAGACCAGCCTGGACAGTCTCGACAGCACATTGTTGGCAGGCACGCGAGCCTTTGACGCGGCAGAAACGATCATCAGCCGCGATCTTGCCCCCGTGGCCAGCGACCTGCGCGGCACGCTGGCGGCCGTGAACACGGCCTTGGCCAGCCTGCCCGATGATCTGCCGCAGATCACCGCCAGCCTGCGTCAGGCAGCAGACTCGGCCGCCAGTGCCTTTCAGTCGCTGCGCAGCGTGATGGACAGTGCCCGCGCACCCGTGCAAGCCTTTACCGGTGATACACTGCCCCAGCTCTCGCGTTTGTCTCAGGATCTGCGCTCACTGGTCGAAAACATGAACCAGCTCGTCTCGACCCTTCGCCGCAATCCCGGACAGCTGCTGTCCGGCCCCCGCACCCCCGAATTCCGTCGATGATGAGGTTTTCCATGCGCCTGCTTCCCGCTCTCTTGATCGCAGCCTTGGGC
>NZ_JBKGUN010000085.1:0-4873 GCF_046462195.1 Paracoccus sp. (in: a-proteobacteria)
AGGTCCTGCATATGTGCAACCGTCATCCCCTCGTAGTGGGCAACCACCACGACGCCAGAGCTTTCAAAGATCTGGCCGAGTTCGTCGACCACCTGTTCTTTTTGTGCTCTATCCACGGTTTCACTCCAAGTTGGGGGTTTCCCCCCGCTCTCACTTTTCCCGGTCTCGAATGGGACCGGGTCGGGTCCGCTAGGGCAAGATCACCCGAAGGATGAACCTCCGGAAAAATGCTTCCCCATCTCAGGAAGGATATTAAGCAGGTTTTCCTGCACCCTCCGTCTCGGACAGGACGGGGCCGCTCAGGGCCGCCCCGCCATCCCCGACCTTGCGGCCGGGAAACTCATGATCTCAGCTGGCAGTCGCCGAAACGACGTCCACCGACACGCCCGGACCCATGGTCGAGCTGATCGAGACCTTTTTCATGTAGGTGCCCTTTGCACCGGTCGGCTTGGCGCGGCTGACCGCCTCCACAAAGGCGCGCAGGTTCTGTGCCAGCTTGTCCTCGTCGAACGAGACCTTGCCGATGCCGGCATGGACGACGCCCGCCTTTTCAGCCTTGAACTGCACTTCGCCGCCCTTGGCCGCATTGACCGCAGCGGTCACGTCCATGGTCACGGTGCCGACCTTGGGGTTCGGCATCAGGTTGCGCGGGCCCAGGATCTTGCCCAGACGGCCGACCAGCGGCATCATGTCCGGCGTCGCGATGCAACGGTCGAACTCGATCTTGCCGGACTGGATCGTCTCCATCAGGTCTTCGGCACCAACAATGTCCGCTCCGGCGGCCTTGGCTTCGTCAGCCTTCGGACCGCGGGCGAACACGGCGACGCGGACGTCCTTGCCCGTTCCTGCAGGCAGCGTCACGACGCCGCGGACCATCTGGTCGGCGTGGCGCGGGTCGACACCCAGGTTCAGCGCGATCTCGACGGTTTCGTCGAATTTGGCCGAAGCGGCGGACTTGACCAGCTTGACGGCGTCCTCGACGGTCAGGTTGGTCTTGCCGTCAAAGGCGGCGCGGGCGGCGGCTTTCTTCTTGGAAATCTTTGCCATGATCAGCCCCTCACCTCGATACCGATCGACCGCGCGGAGCCCACGATGATCTTCATCGCGGCTTCGACGTCGTTCGCGGACAGATCTGCCATCTTGGCTTCGGCGATCTCGCGCACCTGCTTGACGGTCACGGAACCGGCGTTTGCACGGCCCGGCTTGTCCGAACCCTTGGCACGGTTGCGCTTGCCGACCGGCTTCAGGCCAGCTGCCTTCTTCAGCAGGAAGGACGCCGGGGGCGTCTTCGTCTCGAAGCTGAACGACTTGTCGGCGTAATAGGTGATCACGACGGGGACGGGCGAACCCTGTTCCATTTCCTGCGTGCGAGCGTTGAACTCCTTGCAGAATGCCATGATGTTGATGCCGCGCTGACCCAGTGCCGGGCCGACGGGGGGCGACGGGTTCGCCTGACCCGCCTTGATCTGCAGCTTGAGGCTGCCAACTACTTTCTTGGCCATCTGGCCTTCTCCTTCATCATGCCCACAAATAGGGCCGATTTAGCGGTGCGGCCCTTGTCCCAGAGGGACCGGAACCTCCCGCAGCCAATCACGCGGTCTTGGAAACCTGCGTGAATTCCAGTTCGACCGGCGTCGGCCGGCCAAAGATCGACACCGTGACTTTCACGCGTGACGAAATCTCGTCCACTTCCTCGACCATGCCCGAAAAGCCCTCGAACGGGCCGTCGGTCACGTTCACCTTCTCGCCCACGTCAAAGCGAATCAGGTTGCGCGGCGCGGCAGGCGCACCATCGCCCGAGCGGTTCAGCATCGCGTTCACCTCGTCATCGCGCATGGGCATTGGCTTGCCCTGCGCGCCCAGGAACCCCGTGACGCGGTTGATCGAGTTGACCAGGTGATAGGTGCGATCCGACATGTCCATGTGAACGAGCACGTATCCCGGCATGAAGCGACGTTCCGACGTCACTTTCTTGCCGCGCCGGATCTCGATCACTTCCTCGGTCGGAACCAGCACCTCGTCGATCTGCTCTTCCAGACCCTTCTCGGCGACGGCCTGGCGAATCGCCTCGGCGACCTTCTTTTCGAAGTTCGACAGGACGCTGACCGAATACCAACGCTTTGCCATGTCTCGATCGACCCCTGCTCATCTGGTGGGGCTGCGTGCGGACGCCTTGCCAACCCCTTGAATTCCTACGCGTCCGGAAAAACTGAAATCGGCGCGCATGCGAATCCGATGCACGCCGTCTTCCGGACAGTCGGGGCGAGATACCGCCCCTGCCCGGCAATTGCAAGCCCTGTTCAGCCGCTGATCAGGCGCAAGCCCTGCGTCAGGCCGGTACGGATCGTCAGATCGACCAGGAAGAAGAACAGGCTGGTGATGGATGCGAAGACCATGACCATGATGGTCGTGGTGATCACCTCGCGCCGGGTCGGCCAACTGATCTTGGCAGCTTCGGCACGAACCTGGTTGATGAACTGGACGGGATTGGCCACGGCAGGCTCCTTGGCAAGTGCAGGCGCTGATCTAACCGGGCACCCGCGGCTTTTCAAGCCGGATCGGCCGATGCGCTGAAACGTGACGATCTGGACGAAAGGACCTGGCAGGGGCAGGGGGACTCGAACCCACGACCCTCGGTTTTGGAGACCGATGCTCTACCAACTGAGCTATACCCCTGAGGTCGGGCCTGATTAGAACCAGCCCGCCTCCCCGTCAAGCAGATATCCCGCGGGGAAGCCCCATCAAAGAAAGCGTGGGAACTCGATCTTGGGACAACGGTTCTGAATCACCGTCACGCCCGCCGCGCGGGCACGCTCGGCAGCCGCGTCATCCCGCACCCCGAGTTGGGTCCAGATCACGGCAAGGTCGGGCAGATGGGCCAGCGCTTCGTCCACGATCGCGGACACCGCATCTGAACGGCGAAAGATGTCGACCATCTGCACACGCGCGTCTGCCGGAATATCGGCAAGTGAGGCATACACGGGCTCGTTCATGATGGTGGAACCGGAATGGCCGGGATTGACGGGAATCACCCGGATGCCCTGCGCCTGAAGATAACGCGCGACGCCCCAGCTAGGCCGCGCCTCGTTCGGGGACAGCCCTACCACGGCCACGACCTTGGTGTCCCGCGCAACACGGGCGATCTCCTTGTCCTCATCCAGATATGCGCTCACCCTGCCCTCCCGTTGACAAACCCGCTCCGGCGCACGCTGACATAGAAAAAACGCCCGGTCCACATGTGGCCGGGCGCAAGTCACGGAACGAGGGACAGTGATCCGAACATGACCGTTCCGAGGTCATGTTCTGAGAGGGAAATGTGCATCACCTTTGGAAAGTTCCACCCCTCTCACGCATTCGTGATTAGGCAGCGTCGGCACAGGATCAATTATTTCCCCATGCCTGACGCGCTGCCTCCAGGATTTGCTGGGCATTGCGCTCCAATTCGCGCCCCGCCTTGTCGGAACGCAGCAGATAAAGACTGCCGCCAATGACCGCGAAATGTCGTGGGTCCCCCGGTTGCGGGCGCCCCTCCCACAGCGACACGGGACACATCCCGCCGAACTTGGGGGCATAGGACCGCGGATCGGCCTCGAACCGGGCGCGGTTCTCTTCGCTGGCAAAATGCCACAACTGCCCCTGCCACATTGTCGAGATGTCGCTGCGTCCAGGTACCGCGCGCCCTGCAGCGGCATAACCCACCGGGTCGAACCCACCCAATGCCCAATCCTGCGCGACGGCCGGGATGGCGGGCAACAGAGACAACAGCAAGGCGAAGCACAAAGGGCGCATGGCGACTCGGATCATGGCGTCAGGTCTACTTGGCAGCAGATGCTCCAAATCTCAACGCGGGCGAGAGAATCGTCGCAGGGAAGTGATCTTCAGGCACCGTTCGCCGCATAAAGCGCCACCGCAGCCGCGTTGGAAACATTCAAGGAACCGAAATCGGCCGCGAAGGGAATGCGCGCCACGTGATCGCAGGTCTTCAACGTCAACTCTCGCATGCCCGGTCCCTCGGCGCCCAGCACCAGACAGATGGCGCGTCCGCTCAATCGGTCCATCAAGGCGGGCAACGGCTCGGTTCCCGTTCCATCAAGGCCGACGAGGATGAACCCCATGTTCTTCAGCTGGGTCAATGCCTCGGCCAAGTTGGGTACGCGCAGGTAGGGCTGCCGCTCCAGTGCGCCGGATGCCGTCTTGGCCAGCGCCCCGGTTTCCGGCGCGGAATGACGGGCGGGTGCGATGACGGCTCGCGCCCCGAACACTTCGGCCGACCGGAGAATCGCGCCCACATTGTGCGGATCGGTCACACGATCCAAGGCTACCACCAGCGGACGCCGCTCTCCTGACGCCTCGCGAAGCGCAACCTCGCTCAGGCTGCCCCACTTGAGCGGCTTCACCTCCAGCGCTGCGCCCTGATGGACGCTTTCGGCCGCCAGCGGCACCGACTTGTCGAAAACCCGAGGGTCCGTGATCTCGGGTTCGATGCCGTGCAAATCGCCGATCCGTGCCACCGCGTTCTGGGTCACGACGAGGCGCAGCTTTTCGCGCACGGGATTGGCCAAGGCATCGCGGACCGCGTGCAGGCCGAACAGCCAGACGGTTTCGGCGGCAGCGGCACGACGGGCCCGCTCCTTGTCGATGACCCAGGTGGGTTTCTTGGTCTTATCGGCCATGGGCGGCCTCCTTTCCTGCGCCACCTCTCTGCGCGCCGCTGCAGGATCGTGCAACCCCCCAGAAATCCGCTTGACGCCCCCGAACGTGGCGGCTAATCACCGCCCCACGCCGAAAGCGATCGGCGGGCGACGTGCTGCAAGGTGCGGCAGCGGACTGTAACTCCGCCGGGGAGACCCACGCCTGGTTCGATTCCAGGGTC